>NZ_JAPDDR010000009.1 GCF_025950095.1 Luteolibacter rhizosphaerae
CGCCGCTGCCGAAGAGGCGCTTCCAGTCGCGGAGATTCCACTGCGAGATGCCCAGTTCGCGGGCGAGCTGGGTGGCACTGCGGCCGGTCTCGAGCAAGGCGACGGCGTCGCGCTTGAATTGTTCGTCATATTGCCTGCGCTTGGCCGGATTGGAGATGGGGCGCAGCGGATCTTTCGGATTCATCGGTTCTGGGAAGTTACCCTACTTCCCGTGTCCTCACTTTCGAGGAAAGATCAACCCCGGGCTTTCTCCTTGCCGCCCCTTCGGGGCTCTGGAGACCGTGGAGGTATGCCGCCCGCAAGGGGATCCTGAACCAGGCGGACCTTTGGACCTTTGGGCAATGTCGATGAGATGAACTCATGGCAGGCATGACACTTCCATGAGAATTCCACATTCATCGGCGTGGTAATGGCCCGCCCGTTGCTCTTTCGGGACAACGTCCGATGAAACTCAGCGACCTCAAGTCCTCCGGCCACTGGCCGACCCTGCTTACCGCGTTCCTCTACTTCGATTTTTCCTTCATGGTGTGGACGCTTCTGGGGGCCTTGGCGCCGCAGATCGCGGAGACTCTGAAGCTGAGCCCGGGGCAGAAGGGCATCATGGTGGCGGTGCCGATCCTGGGAGGAGCGATCCTGCGGCTGGCGCTCGGTCTATTGGTGGACCGGATCGGAGCGAAGACCACGGGGATCGTGGCGCAGTTGCTGGTGATGGGCTCGCTGGCCTGCGGCTGGATCTTCGGACTGAAGGATTTCCAAGCGACTCTCATCTTCGGGTTCACGCTCGGCATAGCCGGGGCATCCTTCGCGGTGGCGCTGCCGCAGGCGGGCCGCTGGTATCCGCCGAACATGCAGGGCGTAGTATTGGGACTGGCCGGTGCGGGTAACGTGGGCGTGGTGCTCGATAGCCTGATCGCGCCGCGACTCGCCGCGGTCTACGGCTGGCAGGCGGTCTTCGGCTTCGCGCTGATTCCCGCGATCCTGACCTTTGCAGCCTACACGATCTTCTCGAAGGACGCGCCGGGAGCGGTGGTGAAGAAGAAGCTCTCCGACTATGTGCGGCTGCTGAAGGAAAAGGATGCGCATTGGTTTTGCTTTTACTACACCGTTTCCTTCGGCGGTTTCGTGGGTCTGGCGAGCTACTACAACCTCTACTTCCGCTCCGAGTTCGGGCTGTCCGCAGTGAAGGCCGGCGACTTCGCGGCGATCTGCACCTGCGTGGGTGCGCTGGCACGCCCGATCGGCGGAGCGATCTCCGACCGGATCGGAGGCATTCGCACGATGCTGGTTCTCTATAGCTGCGCCGGTGCACTGCTGCTCATTGCGGCAGGGATCCACTCCTTCTGGCTGAACGTGGGGCTCTTCCTTGGCGTGAGTGCGGCACTCGGGATGTGCAACGGCTCGATCTTCCAACTGCTGCCGCAACGCTTCGGCAAGGACATGGGCGTGATGACCGGCTTGGTCGGGTGCGGCGGCGGCATCGGCGGCTTCTACCTCGCCAGCTCGCTGGGGCTGGCCAAGCAGACATTCGGCTCCTGCGCACTCGGATTCATCGCCTTCTCGGTGCTCTGCTTCATCGCGGTTTCCGGCCTGGCGATGGTGAAGACCCGCTGGCGGACGACCTGGGGTGCGATGGCGGATGCGCGGATCTAATCGAGAATGACGAATGTCGAATTTCCGAATGACGAATGGCTTGTGTAGATGAGGGGGTGAGGCTGGCGTGCCATCGGCTATGAAGATTCGTACCTCGTCCCACTGCCTGCCACGGGATGACGACGGGCGGCCGTCATCGGATGCCGTATCGATCACCCAATGGGACGGCGGATTCATCGCAGCGCTGGCGGATGGCGCTGGCACGGCTGCCGCGGCGCGGGAAGCGGCCGAGCATGCCGTGACGATGATCGGCACGCACTACCGAAGTCACCCGCTGGGATGGACACCGGGCAAGGCCTTGCGCGAGACAGTGCGGATGATCAACCGCGGGCTCTGGAATGAATCGCTCGCGCGCTTCGCCCGCACCGAAATGGTCTGCACGCTGGCAGTGGCCCTTTATGACGAGGGGATTCTCACTCATCTCGGCATCGGCGACTCGCGGATCTATCTCCTGCGTGCAGGCGAGCTCCAGCAACTCACGACCGATGACATCGATCCGCTGCAGACCAACCGCCTGACCAAGGCGCTGGGTGCCGGAGAAAGCTTGAGCGCCACGAGCTTCAAGATGTCATTGGAGGCCGGGGACACGCTCTTCCTGTGCTCCGACGGGATCCACCATCATCTGCCGGACGATGCGATCTACGAGGCCTTGGCGAGCGGCACCAGCGCGCGGCATCTGGCAAAGCAGGCGCGCGATGCCTCACCGGAAGAAACGCGCGACGACTGCGCAGCGATCCGGATCGATATCGATTCGCTGGAATGGACCGCGCGGCGTGAGGATCACCAACTGCCCGTGCCCGAGAAGCTGGCGGCGGGGCAAAAGCATGATGGCTGGAGCTTGATCCGCTCCTTCGGCGCGAATGACCGCTGCTGGCTGGCGGAGCGCGAAGGCTGCCGGCAGGTGATGAAGTTCGCACCGCTGGAAGCGATCGACCAAGCCGCGATGGTGGAGGCGTTCCTGAAGGAGACATGGAATGCGATCCGGTTCTCCGAGGAGGCCCCCTTCGTGAAGGCATGGGAGAATCCGGCGCGATCCTCCCTCTATTATAATATGGAGTTCGTCGATGCCCCGGGCTTGGCGAACCTGCTGAAGCAGCGTCGGCTCCAGGTGGATGAGACCGTGCAACTCGGCCACTTCCTGGCTGGAACCGGGATCCGGCTGCTGCGCCACGATCTCCTGCACGGCGACATCAAGCCGGAGAATATCCTGATCGGCTCCGCGTATGACTCGGTGTTCTTCAAGCTGATCGACCTGGGATCAAGCTGCGAGGTCTTCTCCCGCAACTCGCGGGCGGGCACGGCGAGCTATCTGGCACCGGAGCGCTTCAAGAACGCGCCGATCAGCGAGCGGACCGAGGTCTTCTCCATCGGGGTGACGCTCTACGAGGCCGTGGCGGGGCAGTTGCCTTTCGGACAGATCGAGCGCTTCCAGACGCCGAACTTCCGCGACCCGAAGCCGCCCGGCACCCACAATCCGCTGGTGCCGCCGTGGCTGGATGCGGTGATTCTGCGGGCTTGTGCGATCGATCCTGAAGAGCGCTACTCGCACTTCAGCGAGCTGCTCTTCGACCTGGCGAATCCCCAAAAGGTGAGACCTTGGCACCCGGCGAAAGCACCCTTGATCGAGAGACATCCGGTGCTGTTCTGGAAGTGCGCGGCAATTTTCCTCGCCATTCTCGCGGTGGTGCTGGCGATCCGATTGGGGTCGGCAAGCAAGTGATATCAATTCGCTCCCGAAGCGACCCGCGAGAACTTCGCGACGGCGAGGACCATGATCGCCAAGAGGAGGAAGGCTCCGCCGAGGCTGAGGTACTTCGCGATGAAGCCGATGGCAGCCGGTCCGGCGAGGATGCCTGCATAGCCGGTGATGCTGATCGCCGAGATGGCGAGATCGACCGGCATCACTTTCTGGCGTCCAGCTGAACTAAAAAGCACCGGTACCAGATTCGCGGCACCGAAGCCGATCAAGAGGAAGCCCGCGATGGCGAGCCAGGTCCACGGTGCGGTCACGACCAGAGCAAGGCCAGCCGAGGCGAGTAGCGAGCCGAGCAAGAGCACCCGTCTACCGCCCCAGCGCGCGGTCACGCGGTCGCCGGTGAAGCGCGTCAAGGTCATGGCCAGCGAGAAGAGCACGAAGCCGACCCCGGAATTCGCCTCTGCCACGCCGCGGCTTTCCTTCAGGATCACCGCGCTCCAGTCGAGCAGCGCTCCTTCAATCAGGAAGACGATGAAAGTGAGCGTGCCGATAAGAAGGACGATTCCCCGCGGCCTCACGAAGAAGGGAGAATCGCTCGCCGAACGAACCTCGAGCAGTCGCGGAACGGAGATGAACACGCAGATCAGAAGGAAGACGGTGATGCTAATCGTGGCGGCCAGCGGGCTCATGCCTGCGGATAACATCCCGGTGACAAGCGCCGATCCCGCGAGGCCGCCCAAGCTATAGCAGCCGTGGAAGTTCGACATGAGCGGGACGCCCGCGCGCTGCTCGACTTCGATGCCGTGGATATTCGCCGCCACATCCACCGCTCCCAGAAAGGCGCCGAAGAAGAAGAGGGCGGTCGCGAGTTGCCACTGGGTGGCGGCCATGGCGAGGAAGGGCAGGACACAGGCGATGCCGACGGAAGCGACGGCGATCACCACGCGGCTGCCGATCTTGCCCGCGAGGCCTCCCGCGAGTGGCATGGCCACTACGGATCCGGTGCCGAGGAACAGTAGCAGCATACCGAGCTGCGCTTCATCCAAGCCGATCTGTTGCTTCGCGAAGGGAACCAAGGGTGCCCAGCAGGCGATGCCCACGCCGGGGATGAGAAAGGAGAGCCGGGTCGCAAAGCGGGTCGCGGGTTGCGGCGGGACGGCTGCCATGGGTGGATTGGGATTCATGCGGCGGGCAGCAAGCGGCAGAAGGCGGCCTCCAACTCGAGGCGGTCCATCGGCTCATCCTCGAGCAGGGTGTGAAGCAGAAGCCCCTCGATCAGCGCATCGACGACCCGTGCGGTGGCTTCATCGAGATGGCGGGCGAGCGAGCCGCGACTGTTCCGCAGCCAGCGGTTCATGAGGGTGCGGAGCCGCGGGTTCCGCACGGAGCCCAGATAGAGCTCGTAGGCGAGGGTCAGTTGCTTGCCCGAGGCGAGATAGGCACCCACCTCCGCGGCAAGGACGGCGGGAAGCTCACGGGGAGAAGAGATCGAAGCGAGCGCTTGCTCGAAGTGATCGGAACACTCGCCGACATAACGCTCGAAGGCTGCCATCGCGAGATCGTCGAGGCTGGCGAACTGATAAGTGATGGAACCCAAAGGGACATCCGCAGCGGAGGCGACCTTGCGATGGCTCAAGCCGGCGAGCCCGTCCTGCACGATCACCTCCATGGCCGTGGCGACGATGCGACCGCGGCGACCGGGTTCGTGTCTGCGTTGTCGCTCGGCGGGCATCTTTAGGAACAGGTGTTCCTAAAGAACTCCCCTGTCAAGGCCTACCGATGATGAAGGCGGAATTCGGGCCATCCTGTCGCATTCATGCGTTCGGCGCATGGAGTCGAATCCACCCGATGAAACGCCTGAATTTGAAGGGCCTGATTATGAGAGAACCTCAGTGGGGACATGAGATTTCGCCTCATTCCATCGATCCGGCGGTTGGCACGCTGGCGCGATGAAAGCTGTTCCAAGGGCGATCCACATCGATATCGCGCCATGAACGAAAACCACTCCCTTTCCCGCCGCGGCTTCCTGACGCGGACCACCAAAGCTTCCGCCCTCGGCTTGCTGGCATCCGGTCTGCCATCGGGTTGGGCCGGTGCGCAGAGCGCCTCGGATGCGCCGGAAACCGCGAACGTCAACTTCGGCATCATCGCGCTGACGGATTGCTCGCCGATCGTGATCGCGCACGAGAAAGGGCTCTTCAAGAAGTACGGGATCAACTCGACGGTGACGAAGGGTGCGAGCTGGGCGGCGATCCGCGACTCGCTGGCGAACGGCGACATCCAGGCGACGCACATGCTGATCGGCATGCCGATCGCCTCGACCATGGGTCTGGGCGGTGCGCCGAAGGTGCCAATGGTGATCCCGTGGCTGCTGAACCGCAACGGACAGTCGATCAGCCTCGCGAAATCCCTCAAAGGAAAAGTGGGCGCGGACCCGAAGGCGTTGAAGCCGCTCGTGGATGCCGCGAAAGCGGCAGGGCATCCGATGACCTTCGCGATGACCTTCCCGCCGGGAACGCACGCGATGTGGATCCGCTACTGGTTAGCCGCCGGTGGCATCAATCCCGGCGACGCCGCGGGTGCGGGTGCGGACATTTCCCTGATCACCATTCCGCCGCCGCAGATGGTAGCCAACATGCAGGTGGGCAAGATGGACGGTTTCTGCGTGGGCGAGCCATGGAACGCGAAGACGATCGCGGACGACATCGGCTTCACCGCGATCAACTCGCAGGGTATCTGGAAAGACCACCCGGAGAAGGTCTGCGCCTTTACCGAGGAGTTCGCGAACAAGAACCCGAAGACCGTGAAGGCGGTGCTGAAGGCCCTGCATGAAGCGAGCGTGTGGCTCGACAAGATGGAGAACCGTACCGAGCAGGCGAAGATCGTGAGCGCTCCGACTTACATCAACTGCCCGCCAGAATCGATCCTGCAGCGGCTGCAGGGCAAGTATGACATGGGCGACGGACGGAAGTTCCGCGATCCGGATTACATGATCTTCAGCGACCGGAACTGCAACTTCCCGCAGCCGAAGTACTGCAAGTGGTGGCTGACGCAGCTCCGCCGCTGGGGCTTCACCCAGGGCGCGCCGGACTACGAGGGCGTAACCAAGCAGGTGATGCGCACCGACTTCTACGAAGAGGCGATGAAGGAGATCGGTTATACGCACGACGGCATGAACGATGCTCCGGAGTCCTTCTTCGACGGTTCCAAGTTCGATCCGAAGGGCGACATGGAAGCCTATGCCGCCTCCTTCGACGTGAAGACCCTGAAGGGCTGATTTTCCTGGTTGTACATCGGTTCCCCGCGGGTGGCTGCCATCCGGTCGCCCGCGGGTTTTCTCCAACAAGACCCGCACCATGAAATTTTTCCATTCGCTCAAGCTCGACATTCTCCTGCTGCCGCTGGTCGGCATCCTGCTCTGCCTCGGCGGCTGGGCGATCATAGCCGGCAAGTCCACCACCACCCAAACGGTCGATGACTGGGGTGATCCGGTGACGAAGGTCGAGCGCCATGGCATTTCAAAGAATCTCCCCTCGCCCTCCGAGACATGGACGGCGAGCAAGCCCTACATCGCGGAGCCGCTGGCCAAGCGCGGCGAGCTGGACCAGGGGATCCTGCGCTTCGCGTGGCTGTCGCTGAAGCTGGTGGCGCAGGGTTACTTCATCGCGCTGCTGATCGGCACGCCGATCGGTTTCCTGCTGGGGCTATCGAAGAACTTCACCAAGGCCTTCGACCCGATTATCCAGATCCTGCGGCCGGTCTCGCCGCTGGCGTGGCTGCCCTTGGGCATGGTGCTCTTCAGCGGCTTGAAGGTAATGGATGCGAGTGGCCGGGTGAGCTTCGGCACCTCGGATGCGGCGGCGCTCTTCACTATCGCGATTTGTGCGATGTGGCCCACGGTGCTGAATACGGCGGTGGGGGTCCGCGCGGTGCCGCAGGATTACCTGAATGTGGCGAAGGTACTGAAGCTCTCGAAGACGAAGACGCTGTTCAAGGTGCTCATCCCCTCGGCGCTGCCGTATATGTTCACGGGCTTCCGGCTTTCGCTGGGGATCGCGTGGTTGGTGATCGTGGCGGTGGAGATGCTGATCGGCAAGCCCGGGGTCGGAGGATTCCTGTGGCAGCAGTACAACGCGAACAGCTTCGCCCATATCATCCTCTCGATCCTGACGATCGGCGTGATCGGCTACGTGCTGGACCGCATGATGAGCCTGGTGGAAGGGCGCTTCCGCACGGCCTGAGAACCCCGAGCCTAACAGAACATGCCACCGATCCTTGAAATCAATTCGGCCGCGAAGGGCTTCGGCCGCGGCCGCGATCGCAGCGAGGTGCTGCGCGAGCTGAACCTGAGCGTGGAGGAAGGCGACTTCGTCTCGATCATCGGCTACTCCGGCACCGGCAAGAGCACGCTGATCAACCTGATCGCGGGACTGCTGAAGCCGGACAGCGGCAGCGTGAAGATGGATGGCGCGGAGATCAAAGGTCCCGGGCCGGAGCGCGGCATCGTGTTCCAGAACTACTCGTTGCTGCCGTGGCTGACCGTGACGGAGAACGTGCGGCTGGCGGTCGATCAGATTTACCCGCAACTGAGCGAGAATGAGTGGGCGGAGCATGCGGCACGATACATCGACATGGTGAAGCTCACGCCAGCATCCGGGAAGTTGCCGCGGGAACTCTCGGGCGGGATGCGGCAGCGGGTCTCGGTGGCGCGGACGCTTGCGGCGAATCCGCGGATCCTGTTGCTGGACGAACCGCTCTCCGCGCTGGACGCGCTGACACGGGCGACGCTGCAGGACGAGATTGCGGACATCTGGCAGCAGAACCGGACCACGGTGATCTGGATCACGAACGATCCGGACGAGGCGCTGCTGGTGGCGGACCGGGTGATCCCGCTGCTGCCGGGCCGCGAGGGAGCGACGCTGGGGGATGAGATCCGTGTGGATCTGGCCCGGCCGCGCGATCGCAAGCAAGTGCTCACGACACCGGAATTCAAGGACCTGAAGCTGCGTCTGGTGAATACCTTGCTCGGCGCGAAGAAGGACAGCACTCCCCTGCTGACCAAGAAACTATCGGCGCCGGACATCCTGCCGGAGGATCTCGGCAAGAAGCGGGACTTCTCGATCTTCGATCGTCCTGCACCGCGCCGCCGCTCACAGCTCCAACGCGAGGAACTCCAGATCGAGGCATCCTAAGTGCTTTCCCTTTCTCATCCCCAAACCCCGAATCGCATGTCCGCTCCCGTTCTCGAACTCTTCAAGCTCTCCAAGGCCTACCCGACCCCGAAGGGGCCGGCCGTCATCGTGAAGGAGTTCAACCTGAACCTCGCTCCCGGTGAATTCGTCACGCTAATCGGCCACTCCGGTTGCGGCAAATCGACGGTGCTCTCGATGGTGGCGGGGCTCACTGATGCCACCGATGGCGCGATGATCCTTTCCGGCCGGGAGACGAACGTGGCCGGACCGGATCGCGGCGTGGTCTTCCAATCGCCCTGCCTGCTGCCGTGGATGACGGCCTTCGAGAACGTGATGCTGGGGGTGGATCAGGTCTATTTCACCGCGCCCAAGGCAGAACGGCGCGAGCTGGCCGAGTATTACCTCTCGGTGGTCGGTTTGGGCAACGCGATGCACAAGTATCCCGGCGAGCTCTCCCAGGGGATGCGGCAACGGGTCGGCATCGCGCGGGCCTTCGCGCTCCAGCCGAAGATGCTGCTCCTCGACGAGCCCTTCGGGATGCTCGACGCGCTGACCAAAATGGAGCTGCAAGAGGTGCTCCTGGAATTGTGGCGGCGCAACAAGCTGACCACCTTGATGGTCACCCATGATGTGGACGAGGCGATCTTCCTCTCCGACCGGGTGGTGATGATGACCGACGGCCCGGAAGCCGAGGTCGGCGACATCCTCACTATCCCCTTCGAGCGACCGCGCAATCGGGCGGCCGTGCTGGCGGATCCGCGGTATCAGGAGATTCGGAATCACCTGCTGACCTTCCTGAACGAGCGCTCGCACATCCGACCGAGCCGGATCACCCCGCCGACCATGGAGTCCGTGACGGTTCCGGAAAGGAGCCCGGTACCCGGCGGGGCGGTCTCGACGCACTAATCCACCTCATCCTGAGTGGATTACATCATGCATGACGTCCGTTCATGGATTCGGTGACCAAGTTGCGCCAAAGTCCTGCGCGAAGACAGGGTCCTAGCATGGCCAGTGCTTATTTCAGGGCAGAAAGGACACTGCCATGGTCAACCTCAGCGACTCAGGATTCACTCCCGAACAAAGCTCCTACCTCTCCGGTTTCGTCTCCGGCATCTTGCAGGGACGCGAACTGCCCTTCCTCGGTCAAGACGGCGAGCGCCGCTTCACCCATGAACCGGAACAAAGCGTCCACGGCACACCGATCGACGACTTGTGCAAGGAAGAGCGGATCAAGCACGAGCAGCACGGACTGGATTGCTACGACGCCATTCTGGCCAATGCCGCGAGCGGGGAGTTCCCGAAGGACGGAGACGTCTTCCGCTACAAGTTTCACGGTCTCTTCTTCGTCTCCCCGGCTCAGGAGAGCCTGATGCTGCGCTGCCGGATCGCCGGGGGCGCGCTCAGCAGCCAGCAGTTCCGGGGACTCGCCGTGGTGGCTGAGAAATGGGGCCCGGGGCATGTGGACTTGACGACCCGTGCCAACGTGCAGGTGCGCGAAATCATGCCGGAGAATGCGCCGGACGTGCTGATGACCCTGAGCGAGATCGGCCTCACCTCGCAGGGCTCCGGTGCGGACAACATCCGGAACATCACGGCCACGCCGACGACCGGCTTCGATCCGGACGAACTGATCGACGTGATGCCCTACGCCCGGGCGATGCATCACTACATTCTCAAGAACCGCGACCTCTACGGCCTGCCGCGGAAGTTCAACATTTCCTACGACTCCGGCGGTAGCGTCTCGGTCTGCGCCGATACCAACGACATCGGCTTCTACGCCGTGAAGGTGGGCGAGAACGAGCAAGGGCTGAAGCCCGGCGTCTACTTCCGCATGCAGCTCTGCGGCATCACCGGCCACCAGCAGTTCGCGACCGACTGCGGGGTGCTCTTGACGCCTGCGGAAACCGTGTCGGTGGCTGCCGCCCTGATCCGCGTCTTCATCGAGAACGGTGACCGCACCAACCGCAAGCGCGCCCGCCTGAAGTATCTGGTCGATGACTGGGGCTTCGAGAAGACGCTGGAGGAAACCCAGAAGAAGCTGGCCTTCCCGCTGCGCTACTTCCCGCTGGAATCCTGCGAGCCCTCCGCGCCGAAGGCGAAGCAGGGTTACCTGGGCATCCACCAGCAGAACGATGGCAAGCACTACATCGGCGTGCTCACGCCGGTGGGCAGAATCTCGGTGCCGCAAATGCTGGCGCTGGCGGATGTGGCCGACGAGTTCGGCTGCGGGGAGATCCGCCTGACCGTGTGGCAGAACCTGATCATCCCCGGCATCCCCGAGGAGAAGTTGCAGGCGGCGATCACCGCGATCCAAGCGACGGGTCTCGACCACCGCAACAACACCATCACGGGCGGCCTGATCGCCTGCACTGGGAGCCGCGGCTGCAAGTATGCCGCGGCAGATACCAAGGGCAATGCGGTGGAGCTTGGCGCGCACCTCGCCTCGAAGATGATTCTCGACCAACCGGTGAACATCCACCTCACCGGCTGCCACCACTCCTGCGCCCAGCACTACATCGGTGACATCGGCATGATGGGCACCCGCGTGAAGGAAGAGGACGGCTCCACGGTGGATGGCTATAACATCGTGCTCGGCGGCGGAGTGGATGACCAGCAGGCGATCGCCCGCGAGGTCTGGAAGTCGGTCCGCGCCGACGAGATCGGTCCCTTTGTCGAGCAACTCCTCTGCGCCTACTTGGCCCGGCGCGAGGAGAGCGAGTCCTTCGCCGCCTTCAGCCGCCGCCTGTCCGTGCCGGAACTGCAAGCACTCGCCGACACCGATGCGGCCGCGACCGCTGCCGCCTGATCCATCCAAGCCGCTACCGTTTCAACCACGATCCCCTGCCCCGTGCCTGCCACGCTCCAACGTCTGCCTGCGATCCCGACTGCTACGAAGTCGGCCGGCGCCTCGGCGGAAGTCCGGACCCTGATCGACGTCCTCATCGCCGAGCAGAAGCAACTGCAGACACCGATCGCCCGTTACTCGGACTACCATGATCGCGAGCCGGATCTGGCACCGCACTACCGCACGCTGATTCCCCTGAGCAAGCCGGGCGATGGCGAGCAATATGCCTTCGAGGTTTCACTGGACCGCTGCACCGGCTGCAAGGCCTGCGTCTCGGCCTGCCATTCGCTGAACGGCCTCGACGATGAAGAAGCTTGGCGCGACACCGGCGTGATCCGCGGCGGGCGCGACACCCCGGGCTGGCAACAGACGATCACCACCGCCTGCCACCACTGCGCCGATCCCGGCTGCATGAACGGCTGCCCGGTGGGAGCCTATGAGAAGGATGCCGACACGGGAATCGTGCGGCACCTCGACGACCAATGCATCGGCTGCTCCTACTGCATTCTTAAGTGCCCCTTCGACGTGCCGAAGTACTCGAAGAAGCGGGGCATCGTCCGCAAATGTGACATGTGCCACCAGCGGCTGGCCGAAGGTGAGGCACCGGCCTGCGTGCAGGCTTGCCCGACCGAGGCGATCCGCATTGTGAAGGTAGCGAGGAGCATGGAGCAAGGAGCTGAGGGCAAGAGAAAGGCTCCTTCATTTCTTCCCGGCGCACCGGATCCCTCGATCACGCTGCCTACGACCCGCTATGTGGGCCGGGACATTCCGGAGAGCGCGGTGTCCGGCGACCGCGAGTCGCTGGTGCCGCAGCATGCGCACTGGCCGCTGGTATTGATGCTGGCGCTGACTCAGGCGGGAGTCGGTCTGCTTGCGGGTGCGCAGGGACACGAGGTGCTGACCATCCTCGCCACGTTGATCTTCTTCGCGGGCATGGGCGCCTCGGTGCTGCACCTCGGCCACCCTTTGAAGGCATGGCGTTTCTTCCTGGGGCTGCGCACCTCCTGGCTGTCGCGGGAGATCCTGGCCTTTTCGCTCTTCGCACCGATCCCGCCGCTGCTCGCGGCGTTGCCCTACCTGCCCGAGTTTCCCTTCAAGGCGCTGATCGCATCCGCGGCAAGCTACTCGGTCATTCCGCTGGGTCTGATCGCGATCTTCACCAGCGTGATGATCTACCACGACACCCATCGTACCTCGTGGCGCTTCCCGCTCACGGCAGCACGTTTCTTCGGGAATGCAGCGTCCTTCGGCGCACTCGCTTTCCTGATCGCGAGGCCTTCCCCGCTGGCCACCCTCATCTTCACGGCCGTGGTGATCGGCAAGATGATCCCGGAATTGAGAATCATCCGGCTCTCCGACGACCGGAACGCGGACTGGACACCTGACATCCACACCGCCCGGCTCCAGCGCGGTCCGCTGGGGACCGTAATGGACGGACGCTTCCAGATCGCCTTGATCGCGATCGCCCTGAGCTTGGTGAATCCTTGGCTTTCGCTTCCGCTCCTCCTCGTCTCCGAACTGCTCGAGCGCCAGCTATTCTTCCAATCGGTTTATGCCCCGAAGATGCCGGGGAACTTCGGACCGGCGCGGGCGGCCCACTGATTTTTCGGCGGCAACTTTTGCTTCCGACGGCGATTACTCCGATGTGATCCTCGCCAACCGGAAATGCTGATGACGCCGCGGCTGCGACGATTCCTACCTGCCATCCTCGTTCTTCTTCTCGGGCTGACCGCCTTCTGGTTCGCCCGCAGCACGGTGGCATTGCCGCGTGTGGCAGGTCCGGCCAAGGCAAAGCCCGGTCTGCCGCCTCTGCCGAAAGAGGAAGTCCGGCTACCGGTGGAGCGGGCGACGGTCTCACCGGCTCAGGAAGAACTGGAGATCGAGATCTACTCCAGCTACCGCGAGGGCGAGCTGGTCATGAGGTTGCCGAGCTTGGAGAGCTACACGGAGTTTCTGGAGGCAGCAAGGCAGCACGAGGTGGAGATCACCGAACGGGCCGACCGGCTTCGGGCCCTGCGAGTCGCTTGGAAGACGGACGAGGACAAGGCGAAGTGGACCGAGGTGATCGGCGATCGTTCGCTCTCGGTGAACAAGGGGATCGCGACTACAGCACCGATACCAAAGGCCGGTGGCGGCATCGGCAAACGCGAAGCACTGTCTTTCGGAGATCAACTGCTGCCTTGGCTCGGGGTGAGCGGTGACAACTCGCGCTGGGGCTATGGCGTGAAGGTGGCGGTGCTCGATTCCGGGATCATCCCCCACCCCGGTCTGCCCTCCATTTCCCGGTCGGTGGAGATCCTGCCTTTCGGCCCGGACCCATCCGCCACCTTCTTCCACGGCACCGCGGTGGCCTCGTTGATCGCGGGGCATAGCCGCATGGCACGCGGGATCGCTCCCGCAGTGGAGCTCATCTCGATCCGGGTGATCGACGATGCGGGCAAGAGCGACGCGCTTTCGATCTCCTCGGGTTTGCTGGCCGCCTTGGATCATGGCGCAGAAATCATCAATCTCTCGCTCGGCTGTCCCGAGGACCTGCCGATCATCCGCGATGCCATCCGGATGGTGATCGATGCGGGGATCGTGGTGGTGGCGAGTTCCGGCAACGAAGGGCTCCGCGAACCGCGCTACCCCGCGGCCTATGACGGCGTGATCGCCGTGGGTGCCATCGAAGCGGGAGCGGAACGCATGGCCTTCTCCAATCTCGGCAGCAGCCTGGGCATCACCGCGCCGGGCTATGGCGTGAATGCGGCCGAACCGGGGGGAGGCTACATCTCCTTCGGCGGGACTTCCGCCAGCGCGCCGATCGTTTGCGGAGCCATCGCGGCGACGATGGCCGATGGTTCGGGACACCGCATCCCCGCGCCCGAGGCCGCGAGGATCGTGCTGGCCAATGCGGATGACGAAGGCGCAGCGGGTGCAGACACCGAGTACGGCTCCGGCGTGCTCAATCTGGACCGGGTGATGAACCGCGGTCAGCGGGGAAGGTACGATGCCGCAATCATCAGCCAAACGCTTCTGCCTGACGATGGCGGCATCCTGGTCAGCATCCAGAACCGCGGCACCGAGATCCTAGTGAACAGTTTGTTAGAAGTCAGCACGCCCGCCGGGACCACCAAGATCAACGCGACGACGATCGCACCGGGAGCGGTCCAATCCTTCACCGTGCCCTACCGCCAGAACCTGCCGGGCTTTCCCGTGCAGATTCGCTCCAAGGTAAGCCTAGGAGGCAATGCGGTGGATCTTACTCCCGAGAACAACGTGCGGGACGGAAACGTCGCAGGGATCTGAGGGCGGGGCGCTTACTTGCGCGGGGGATTCAATACGCCATTCACCGCCCGCAGGAGCGACTTCTCTCCGGGCACGTCCTGATTGAGCGACCAGATCATCACGCCGCCGAAGTCATCTTCCATGACCAGCTTGGACTTCGCCTGGATGGTGGGGATGCTGTTGTGCCAGATGGTTTCCCCGACTTGATCGAGCTTGTCGCCATCCGGATGCAAGGCGAGCACGTCGGCATAGGCATAGCCTCCCTGGCGGAAGGCAGGACCGAAGCCGTAGCCATAAAAGGGCAGGCCGAGGATCGCTTTCTCCTTCGGCACGCCACGACCGGTCCAGTACTTAAGCGAGGACTGAGCAAACTCGAGCGAGGAGTGCTGGCCGTGCCGGTCCGGATCCCAAGAGCCGGTGGCGTCGTAGGCCATGATGTTGAGGAAATCGAGATGCGCAAGGGTCGCATCCGGCACGCGGTCGCCGCCGTAGCCCTTCGAGAGCGCGGCGGTGAGCAACAGCTTCTTCGCCTTCACCAACGAAGCCAACTCGTCCATGAAGCCGCTATAGTTCGCAGTAATCGAAGGGCCTTCGATATCCACGTCGATGCCGTCGAAGCGATGCTTCTCCAGATAGGCGACAAGCTTTTCCGCGAACTGCTTGCGGAGTTCGGGCCCCATCAGCTTCTCGTAACGCGCCTTCAGTTCCTCGTTCCCGGAAGCCGCGCCACCGCCGATCGAAACGAGGATCTTCACCTTCGCGGCCTTGGCGCGCTTGATCAGCTCCGCATTCCGGGAGTTGAAGGACATCTCCCCGGTATCGTCCACGGGGTTCTCGAACGCGATATTCAGGTGGGTAACCTTGTCATACTCGATCCCCTTCGAGAACTCGGCGAGGTTGATCCAGTTCGGGACGTAGGCCACGACCTTCTTGCGCTCGGCGAAGGCGGAGGGGCTAAGCGCGAGGAGGAGAGCCAGGGCGGAGAGGATGGACCGTTTCATGGGTTCGGAGAAAGGCGGCTTGTGGAACGCGCCGCCACCTTCCTATCTATCGTCACCGCATCGACGATGTCAGACCTTTCCTCAACTCCGCTCGATCTCGCCGGCATGGTGGGCCGTCTCCAATGCCTGCTGGCCGATCACACCGCCGGCCCCAGCGAGACGGAACTGCGTGAGGCCTGCAACGCCCTTTACTCCGCCAGCCTGCTGAAGGAGGAAGGCCGGGCCGTGCGTGCCCGCGTGATCATCGCCCCTCCGGATGCCTTCGCGAGTTCCGGGGGTCCGCCGGACGGCACTCATGCGATGCGTTTCACCGCCTCCCATCCCTTCACGGCAAACGAGATCAAGCGCCTGAGCCCGGCCGCGAGCTTCTTCCACTCCGCGGTGGCGATCTGGCCGGTGAAGGGCCGCGGCTTCCGGATCTGGGGCATCCTGAATACAGGCCCGCGCTGGATGAACCTGGTAGCAGGCGGACGCAAGCCTGCGGGCGACGGAATCCCCCACCCCATCATCCACGTCCGCGATCCCGGCTGGCTGCTCTTCTACCACAACTACCAGTTGATCGGGGAATGGCGAGGACGCGAATTTCACGGACCGCGGCTGGATGTCTTCCAATCCCGCCTGCTGAACGAGCGCTTCGCCCACCTACGGCTCGGAATGGTTCACCAGCTCTCGGACGGCTGCCTGCCACCGAATCTGAGCGAGGCCGACTACGCGGATCTGGCGCATCTGGTCTCGCTGCAATTCGTGAAGCGCGTGATCAACCTGGTCCGCAGCAGCGGCCACGGTGGCAGCGTGGTCTTCCTGCCCGAAGGTGAGGAAGGCATCGAAGCCGCGACGCGCTGGATCGACTGCAAGTATACCTCCGAACAGGATGACGCCGGGATGCGCTTCCCGCACCTGATGAAGTCCATCATCCGACGGATCGGCATGCTTTGCCCGGAAGGCTGCAATCTCGAAACCGCTTGGAACATCTTCCGCAACAGCCACGATCCCGAGCTGGATCGCTTGGAAGAGGCCTTCTTCGAGCTGGCCCGCTTCTTCTCCGACCTGATGCAGGTGGACGGGGCGATGGTGGTGGACCAACGGGTCTGCGTGATCGGCTTCGGCGGCGAGATCCGGGTGGACCGGAACGTCTTCCAAGTGAGCCAGGCGCACGACCTGAACGGGAGCGAGCTGAGCGACTGGAACGTGCAGGCGGATGGCACCCGCCACCGCGCCGTCTATCGCCTCTGCTCGGTGGAGCCGAAGGTAATCGGCTTCGTGATTTCCCAAGACAGCCAAGTCCGCATGATCGCGAACGTGGATGACTCGGTGGTCTTCTGGATGCACTCGGTGGTCTGAGGCGGGAGAGCTTCTCCCGCCTCTCACCGCTGGCTCACTTCTTTTCGTCGAGGCGCTTGAGCACCTCGTCGAGCTTGCGGCGGATCTCATCGATCTCCGCCTTCTGGTCCTGCTGGGTCGCGTCGATGACGGCCTTCCTTTGTTCCTGACTCAGGACATCGGCGGCCTTGCGGGACTCGGCGATAGCACCGAGAAGTGCCGAACGCTGGGCCTCGGCGGCACCTTCGCTCGCGCGGACGGCCTCGACCGCCTTCGCCTTGGCGACTTCAAGCTCCGCCTCGGCCTGCTTCATCGCGGCCCCGGGGGGCAGATTGAACCTCCGGACGAAGGTGCGCAGCGGTGCATTGGTTTCCCCGGCGATGAGCACGTCCTTGTCCATGAAGATCCCTCCGCCCACGGTGTTCTCCGGGGCCTTGACCTCGCGGACTCCGAGGACCACATCGAGCTCCTTGAGCTCGCCCTTGCGAAGGAAGGAAAGCTTCACGCTATCCCCCTCCTTACGGTTCGCGACCAGCACCGAGAGCTGCCGGGGATGAATCAGGATCTGATCGTCGAGCTTGGTGAGCACATCGTTCTGCTCCAAGCCCGCCTTGGCGGCCGGGCCCTCGGGCACGATGCCTTCCACGATCAGGCCGGTATCCCGGGGGATCGGCAGATGGGCCGCCAACTCGCGCGGCGGTGGCGAAGCGGAGACGCCCAGGAAGGTCACGGGGCCGCTGCGCTGCAGTTCATCGGTGAAGCCCTGCGTCTTCTGGAAAGTCCACTTCAGGGGTTCGGCCAACTCCCCCTCCCGGAGCGTGGCCACATCGGCGATCATGCCCAAGTTGGACATCGCATCATCGGAGCGGATCTCCATCACCGCGACTGCGGGATCCCCCGGGGCGGGAGGCGGGAGCGGAGCTGGTGGCACTCCCGGAATCCCTTCCTGAGCCGACGCGTATCCCGGCAGGGATGCCAGAAGGCACAACATCATGTATCTCGTTTTCATCGTATCGTATCGGTTGATCATTCAGTAGACCGGCATGGAAACCGGCAGGATTTCTTCCCGCACACGCCCCTCCGCCACGGGCTCGCCGCCATCGGAGGGGCGGTAAATGATCTCATCGATCCAGCGGGTGCGGATCAGGCGAAGGGGCATCTCGTCCTCGCCTTGGATCACGCCCAGATCCGCCACCTCCATGAGGTGCTGGAGGCTGCCGACCGGCTCGAGAGGCGCAGGCTCCGGGGCCGGACCGGTCTCGTGAGTCAGCTCCGGGGCCGGACTGGCGACGGCCGGCTCCTGTGGCACGAGAGCGAAGGCCAAGGCGGCAGCGGCGGCGAAGGGCAGAGCGAGGTAGACGATATTCTTCCCCCGCGAGCGCTTTGGTCGGGCCGCCCGCAGGCGCGCCATGAGGGCCGGATCCGGAGCAGCGGGACTCAGGCGAGCCAGCAGGGCTTCGATTTCTTCATCCGAGGGATTCATATGAGCGTGAGGCTGAGAGTTTGGCGCAGGGCATCGAGCGCCAGGCGGTAGCGGGAGGCGGCCGTGCCCTGCGGGATATCCAGGGCTGCCGCGACTTCGGCGAAAGTGAGCCCGCCCCAGAATTTCAGGGTTAGGACCTGACGTTGTGGTTCGGGAAGACGCTTGATCTCCTTTTCGAGTTGGGCCGCCAGTTCCGCATCCGCGAGTGAACTGGCGAAGAACTCCTCCGGCTCGGTGGCGCGTTCGCGGACGAGCCGGCGGCTGGTGCGGCGGGCGAGATCGATGGCCCGGCGGTGGATGGTGGCGTAGACGAGCGCGATATCCGGGCGGCCACCAGCCCGTTTCCACGACTCCACTAAGGCGTCCTGCAGGACATCCTCCGCATCCTGACCGCAGCGCGTCTGCTGGCGGGCGAAGAGGAGAAAGCGCCCCGCATGCTCGGCGAGCCATTCATTCCAGTCCTGTTCCGTGTCGCGGGTTGCCATGGGGGAGACGGGGTCTCATTCCTGACAGCGCCACGTGGGTGATGTTTTATCACCGGAGCTTGAAGAAAGGCGCCGGGGATGCGCCGTATGGGTGGCGATGCGCTGCGTCCCCATCCTTCTCGCCCTCACCACGAGCCCTCTGGCCGCCGAGCCTCGCCCACTGATGCGGGACTTCATCGGCATCAACGGACACACCGTGCAGTTCAAGCCGGAGCTCTATCAACCGGTGGGACGGCTGGTGCGGGATTACCATCCGGTGGAATGGGATCTGGGGAAGGAGACCGCGGTGCTGCCGGAGTTTCCCTTCGCGAAGAACCGGGTCGACTGGAGCGGAGTCTACGGCGGCTGGCAAAAGCAGGGCTGGGCGACGAATGCCTGCCTGATGTTCGAGTCGATCCAGCAAGGTGACTGGAAGGATCTTGAAGCGGATGCGCGGCGCTACGGAGAGGCGTTCGCGAAGGAGTTCGGGCCATCCGGCAGCCGCAAGCTGGTGGAGTCGATCGAGATCGGCAACGAGCCGGGCAAGTGGAGCGATGCCGACTACTCCCGCATGCTGAAGTCGATGGCCGAAGGAGTGCGTAAGGGCGACCCTAAGCTGAAGATCGCGACCTGCAATCTCACCGCCGGGAAGAGCGGTGACTATGAGAAGAGCGTGGCCTGCCTGGAGGGGCTTACCCCGCTGGTCGATGTGCTCACCATTCACAGTTATGCACAGCTCGAGAATTGGCCGACCTGGAAGCGGAGCTATCCGGAAGATCCGGCGCTACCAACCTACCTCAAGAGCATCGAAGACCTCTGCAAGTGGCGCGACCAGCATGCGAAGGGCAAGCCGGTGTGGATCACGGAATTCGGCTACGACAGCACGACCAAGCCGCAAGAGACTAGCGGTGACTTCGCGAAGTGGGTGGGCGTGACCGACGAGCAGCAGGCCCAATGGATCGTGCGATCACTGCTGGTCTTCTCTGCCATGCCGGTGGAGCGGGCCTACATCTACTTCTTCAACGATGACGACAAGGCGAGCCTGCATGCGAGCTCCGGGCTGACACGGAACTTCCAGCCGAAGCCTTCGTTTCACGCAGTGGGACACTTGCAAAAGACCTTAGGCGAATACCGCTTCAGCCGCATCGTGAAGAACGAAGCGGGGAAGATTCGCATTCACGAATATGAACACGGCAGCACGAAGAAGAAGCTTTGGGCCGTGTGGAAGCCGACGGGAGATAATACCGCCGAAGAGGTGACCCTCGACCGGCTGCCGGGGAAACTAACAGGAGCCACGAAGATCACGCTCAAGGAGACAGCCGAAAGTTTCGCGATGCCGGTGCAGCCGACGCCGAAATCGGCCAAGCTGGTGATCGGTGGTAGCCCGGTGTTCTTGAGCTTCGAGTGATCAGGCCCGGAGCGACTCTCCGAGGAATCTTGTGAGGATTGCCATGCAGACCCGTGCCAAGGCGGGGTTGTAGCGCGGGCCTTCGTCGCGGAGGAAGGCGTGGGCGGCGTTGAATTCGTGCCACTCGAAGCTGAGGCCCGACTCTTCCAGTGTGCGGTGGATGAGCTCCCTGCCATCCTTCGGGATGTGCGGGTCCAGTCGCCCCCAGACGAAGAGGAGGGAAGCATCCATTTCCGCGATGCGCTTGAGGGTATCGTCGGACTTGCCCGCGCCGAGCGTGGCGGAGTGGACATCGGTGGGATAGAAGGCCGCGACCGCGGAGATGCCTGCATGATATCCGGCACGCAGGGCGAGATGGCCGCCGAGGCAGACGCCGTAGCTGGCGATCTTGCCTGTGCAATCGGGGTGTGCCGAAAGCCATTTCACCAGCACGTCGACGTCCTCGTCGTAGGAGGCGAGTTCCTTGGTGTATTTCAGCTCGTTGCCGCGGTCGGAGCCGGCTTGGTCGTAGGCGAGGACCGTACCCAGCGGTTCGAATTCGTGATACACCTCCGGCACCGCGACCAGATAGCCTTCGCCGGCCAAGGCCGCCGCCATCCGCCGGATCGGCCCGGTGACTTGGAAGATCTCCGAATAGAAGATCACGGCGGGGACCTTGGCTTCCCCCGTGGGAGAAAAGGTGTGAACCCGCATCGTCCCGCGGGTGGTTTCCAGATCGGCGAAGGATTCCGTCAGGGTGGCCATGCGCGGAGCTTAAGATTCCGGGCCCGGGTGGAGAGCAGAATCCGCCGGACAATTGCGTCATGACGGCACTCCTTGCAGGTTTATCGGAGCATCCCTGCGCCGTTGGGCCTGTTGGACTCAAGAAGCCTCCTCCTGAGCATTTCCATAGGGCCCGGGCCCAAACGAAAGTTGGACCCCGGACCGCTTTCGCGCTGTCATCGCGTCTGAAAACCGCGGCGAGATACTAAACCGCGAACCCAAGCCGACGTTGATAGCATGCACCCGTCCTCGATTGTCCCCCTGCTGATAGGCGCCATCTCTCTGACGCTTTCTCCGGTCTTATCCGCCGCCGCGAACGTGGTGAAGGCGCAGGGCAGCGCCGAGCAAGGTTTCAAACTCGATCCGATCGCGCCACCCGCCATCAATGATGCGGCGGCCAAGGCGGTCTTCACCTTGGTCGATGGCGCGAAGGACGAAGCCAGCGGCGAACTCTCCGTGCTGAACGACGGCAAGGTGCCGACCGGCGCAAGCCAGCCGGCCTCGAATTTCATCTTCGATCTCGGCACCCCGGGCGGACGCATCGCCGCTGATCTGGGCGAACTGGTGCCGGTGAAGTCCGTAGTGACCTACTCTTGGCATGGGGGTATTTGCGGCCCGCAGGTTTACAAGCTCTATGCGGCCAACGGGCGCAGCAAGGATTTCGATCCCGCCCCGAAGCGCGGGGTCGATCCGACCAAGTTCGGCTGGGTGCTGCTCGCGAACGTGGACACCCGCCCGGAGAAGGGCGAGGTGGGAGGCCAGCACGCCGCGGAAATCAACAACAAGGGCTCGCGCTCTCTCGGCGATTACCGCTACCTGCTTTTCGATGTCGAGCGGCCCTCCGAAAGCGGCCCGAAGGCGAACACGTTCTTCAGCGAGATCGACGTGATCAGCGCACGTGGACCCGAGATCGAGCGTCTTAACCCCGAGGCGAAGATCGTCCGCGAATACAAGTCCAAGGATGGAAAGTATCGCTACATCATCATCTCCACCGAAGCTCCCGATCTGACGGAGTGGAGCGAGAAGGAACTCGTGCCGGTGATTCTGGAATGGTATCCGAAACTGGTCGAACTCCTGCCGAGCAAGGGCTATCGCGCCCCGGATGTGGTCACCTTCGAGTACAAGCGCGGGATCGGTCCGCCAGCTTACGCTGCCGGTAACCGCATCACAATGAAGACAGAATTCTATCAGGACCAGCTCACCGGCGAGGCGAAGGGCTGCACGGTTCACGAGATGGGTCACGTGGTGCAGAACTACTGGCGCGCCAACCAAACCAACCGCAAGCCGAAGGAAACCCCTGGCTGGGTCACGGAAGGAATCTGCGATTACATCCGCTGGTTCCTTTTCGAGCCCAAGAGCCGGGGTGCCGGCCTAGGCAAGGACCGCGCGGACAGCGCGAAATACAGCGACAGCTACCGCGTCACCGGCAACTTTATCGACTGGGTCGTCACCGAGAAGGACGAGGGCCTGCTCCAGAAGCTCAACGCCGTCGCCCGCGAAGGCGACTACGAGGAGAAGCTCTGGAAGGAGTGGACCGGCAAGACGCTCGAAGAGCTCGGCGAGGAGTGGAAGACCGCCATCAAGAGAGGCAAGCGCGAGCAGTAAGCCGCTGCCCCTCAACCAAAAATCACAAAGCCAAGCTGCCCTGTACAGCTTGGCTTTTTCATTTCCAGAGCAAGAGAGCGGATCTCTTACATCTCGCCGTTGAAGTAGACCTTGATGAACTTCATCCCCTTGTCCTCGTCGAAGCCGCGTTCCAGCACTTCTTCCGGCTGATCGACGAAGCCCGGTTTCACGTGGATCTCCACGCCGGTGTCCAGCTTCAACACGGTGCTGATCTTCTTCTTCGCCTTGCTCACATCCTTCTTGGAGATCTCGAAGGAATCGTCGAAGCGCTGGCCCTGCTCTTCCTCCACCTTCTCCTTATGCTTGCGAAACTTTTCCACCGCTTCGGGCGTGCGTAGCACCTGCTCCTCAAACTCCTGCAGGCTGAACTGTTCCTTTTCCTCGAAGTAGGTGATGGCATCCTTGGCCGCGGAGGCGGTTTCCCACGGTGGGGTATCGTCTTCCGGAGCTTCCTGCTCTTCGGTCTTCTGCTCCTTCTTGAGCTGCTTCTTCGCCTTCTCCTCTTCCTTGGCGAAGGCCACGGCCATGTTCGTGAACTTGTTCGTGAGGAAGGGGCTGTCCGTCACCGCCACCACCCCCAGGAAGTCGCGCACCCAGAAGCGTGAATCGCTGCCGGAGCGATCGAAGGTCAACACGTGGTAACCCTTGTGCGGATGGAAGTTCAGGATCAGGCAGCCCTTGTCGATCTTCTCCGGGTTGATCCCCTGCTCCGTGTGAAGATGCAGGTCGCCATCCTTGGTCGAGATACTGAGGAAAGGCACCACGCTCTCGGACTTCAGGATGCAGAGGCCGTTGACCAGCTCGCCGTTCACCTCGATGCCTTCCACGAAAGCGATGCAAAGATCCCCCGACTTGATGTTGGGATGGTTCGACTTTGAGTAGAGCCGCTTCGCGATATCGCAGCCTTTCTCCAACAGCCCCTCCGGGGACTCGAAGATCGCCTTCGAACAGGCGTTCATCTCGTGCTGGTCCAGCGAGGAGTGGTGGTGGAAGCGGTAGCCGGCCAGATTCTTGAAGGCCTTGAGAAAGAGAGCGGTGAGCGCGCTCTGATCCTCTTCCGCCACCTCGAACACCTGCTTCGAGGTCTGCAGGGGTTCATCGCGCTGCGGGTGGCCCACTTTGGCGAGGACGAGACGGGTGACGGCGGCGGACGTGAAGCGGATCTTGGCGGACATGCGGGGGCGGGGACGCTAGGGAGCCCGCGTTCCCCGTGCAAGACCGGTTGAAAGATTTGCAGCGGATGCTAGGATTGGGCCGACCAGCCGTTCCCCACACCCACCCCGGAACATGCCAAACCCAACTATCTGCCCTGTCCTGACGGACGAGGGCGAAAAGGTCCTTGCGAAGGTGCAACGCGTGAACCAGCGATGGATCGTCCACGGCAAGCTGCGCGACAATGCCAGCGCCTATCTGGACCATTTGGGAAACACGGACACGGACCGTCTAGAGCGCTCATGCGAACTGGCGCTGCATATGGTTCACTACCAAAAGGCGGAGATTCTTCGCGATCCCAAGCCGCTGTTCTATGCCGGCCTCTTCGCCGGTTCCAGCAAGAGCGAGATCGACCGGTTCCTCAAGGGCCACCCCATGACCCGCGCCATCAGCCTCTTGCAACTCGGCGACCGGAGTGGTCTTGCCGACCTGCAGGGCCCCGGGCGGAAGCTGGCCGAGAACCTGGCAGAAGAAGTCCGGATCGAACGATCCAAGTTCCTGGCTGCGGGCAGCCGATGAACTGCCCGAACTGCCATAAGGTCCTCTACTCGCGGCAAAGGCCCTGCGAGCATTGCGGGGCGCCTTTGCCCGAAGAGCTTCGTTTGCCCGAGGATGAGATCGCGAAGCTCAAGCAAGAGCGGGAGGAATTCGACGCCCGTCTCGCGAAGATGCGGAAGGAGGCCGCACAGGATGAGGAAGAACGAAGGACCCGCTTGAGCAGCTTCATTCCTCCCCGATCCCTGCCGCCACCGGGTGCCTAGGCTCCTTTGATCCCTACTACCATCGAGTCCGGACCCACCAGATGCTCCACACGGCACTCCGTAAACCCGGCTTCTTGCATCCATCCGATGCAGTCCGCCCCGGTGTAGTCGAAGCCGCCTTGGGTCTCGATCAGCATGTTCAAGCTCATCAGCAGGCCGAAGGCGTTCTGTGATCGATCATCGTCGATTATTGCATCGTAGATCACCACCGCGCCGCCTGCGGGCAAGGCACGATAGGCTTTCTCCAGCAGCATCTTCTTGGTCGGCAAATCCCAGTCATGGAGGATATGGCCCATCAGGATCACATCGGCCTGCGGTAACTCGTCCTCGAAGAAGTCCCCGCTGGTGAAACTTACCCGCCCTGCCAGCCCCAAGTCTGCCATGTAACTTTCGAAGATCGGCTTCACCGGGGGCAGGTCGAATCCCGTGCCCTTCAGATGAGGATTCGCCAGCGCGATCTGCGCCACCAGATCGCCCTGTGCCGTACCCACATCCGCGCAAGTCCGGTAGCGTTCCCACGGAATGCTCCGTGCCATCGCAAGATTCGCTCCGCGGCTACCGCCAGTCATCGCACCGAGAAATCCTTTCAAGCCTTCCTCGCTCGCATAGAGCGCCGCGAAGGGATCGCCTCCTTCGCGCACTTCATTTTGCGGCTCACCGCTCCGCAATGCCGGAATCAAGTGATCCCAGAAGCCGTATAGCCGCTTGCTCGCCATCTCCAGAATCCCCCCGATATATGAGGGCTTGGCCCGATCGAGGAAGAGGTCAGGCTCCGGAGCATTCCGGTAAATCCCATTCTCGCGCTGTAAGAATCCCAGCGCCACCAGCACGTCGAAGAAGTCCTTCGCACCCCGCTCTTGGAACCCGAAGCGCCGCTTCAGCGTCTCGAGATCCGCGGGACTCTCTGCGAGCGCGGTAAAGACGCCGAGTTCGACGGCGGCGAGAAGGGCTTTCGAGGACCAGAAGCTGGTCCCAACCTCGAGGATACGGTCAGGGGTTAGATCCATACCAACATTCATGCCCGCATCCGGCGCTTCCGGCAATGCACCGAAAGGTGACTTGGGGGTTGGCATCCGGGCGAGTCCCGGCAAAGAGTCGGGCATGAGTCGTGTTGCCTTGCTCCTGGCCCTCGCCTGCGCTGCCGCCATCGCGGGTTGGACTTTCCATCAGTCCGCGGAGGACCGGAAAACCGACGACAGCCCGGGCACCGCCACCAGTGCACCGCAATCTTCAACTGAAACTCCTTCCCCCACCCCGGCACCCGCGCCCGTCCATGTCGATTACACGGAAGGCCCCGCCTCACCCGATGGCATCGGCAAGTTCTTCCATGGTCGCGAGATCTCTCAGGTCATGGGCCATCCCGCCATCGGCTGGCTGGAGCGCGGTGAGCGCGAGCAGGAGGAAGCTCCTAGCAAGGCCATCGCCGCCATCGACCTGAAGCCCGGCGATGTCATCGCGGACATCGGTGCCGGCTCCGGCTACTATAGCTTTCGTATTTCGCCGAAGATCCCGCAGGGCAAGGTCGTCGCCGTCGACATCCAGCCGGAGATGCTCAATTTCCTGAAAGAGAAGTCCGCCGAACTTGGCATCAGCAATGTCCAGCCCCATCTCGGCAAGATCGACGACCTGATGCTCCCCGAGGCATCCCTCGACGCAGCCCTCATGGTGGATGCCTACCACGAGTTCTCCCATCCGCGCGAGATGCTCGCCTCGCTCCACAAGGCGCTGAAGCCCGGCGGGCGAATCTTCCTGCTGGAGTTCCGGGGGGAAGACCCGAGGGTGCCGATCAAGCCCCTTCACAAGATGACCGAGGCTCAGGCACGGCTGGAATTGGAGTCCGCGGGCTTCGAGTTCGTGTCGAATCTCCGCCCGCTTCCTTGGCAGCATTTCATGATCTTCCGACGTCCCTAGGAACCGGGCCCGGAGAGGCTGGAGTGATAGGAAATTGGAAAGCACCATGCTTCGCTTTCCAAATGGGTCGGACTACCAACACCGTTGGTTGCCGGGAGGAGACCGCTTGCCCGTCAACCAAGGCACATGCGGAATAATTACTTCCTAAACGCAAAGATCATAACCCCACGACCAACGATGATGCCGCTTGTCATGATCAGCGCCAGCATCGGAATCACCAGCCATGGAATTTTATAGAGATCTGCTATAAAGCCGATTACACCACCAAGAACGAAGAGGATAATCCCGACAATAAAAGTCTTCCGCCTCATAGTCCAGAGCCCGTAGTTCTTGAGGTTGTTCGAAGTCTTCTTAATCGGTCGAGCACTTTTTCAACCGGCGGTCCGTCCTTGGAGAAGCCTCGTGATGGGTTGTGTTTGATGCCGCCTACGGTAAAACTAGAGGCGGCGTGGGAGCGCTTATCCGCGCCATCCCCGGTGATCAAATATAGACCAGAGCATCCTCCTTCGCGAAGCGCACCTTGGGCAGCTCCGCGTAGGCATCGGTCGCGGCCCGATATCCGAGCGGGCAAACCACCACGCTGCTCAAGCCCTTCTCCTTCAAGCCCAGAATCTCGTCATATTGTTCGGACGAGAAACCCTCCATCGGGCACGCATCGATTCCCAGCAAGGCCGCGCTGGTGAGGAGATTCCCCAACGCAATGTAAGCTTGGCGTGCCGCCCAAGCCTGGCGGGTCGGCGCGTCCATTGCATTTACGATTCCTCCCAGGAGCATGCCGCGGAAACCAGCCAAGGACTCGAGCGACACGCCGCGGATCTCCGCGATGCGCTGGATATGGGCATCGACCTCGCCTTCTCCGAAGCCGGTCTTTGCCGCGAAGACGACAAGGTGCGAGGCATCCTTGACCTGCTCCTGACCGTAGGACACGGGCACCAGCTTCTCCCTCAGCGCGGGATCCGTGACGACCACGAATTTCCACGGTTGCAGGCCACCACTCGAGGGTGACAGCACCAAGGCTTCTTCCAAGGCGGACCAATCTTCCGCGCTGATCTTACGCTCCGGGTCGAATTGCTTGGTCGCATAGCGCCAGTTGAGGCGTTCGATGAGACGGGCGGGAGTGATACTTGTTACGGGGCTGCTCATAGGTCCTCACCCTAACGAGGATCCGGATCGCCGGGTAACGTTCATTCGGCATTGCCGTGATGCAATCCTTGCATCACCATCGCTGCCGTGCTCCTGCAGATCCGATCGTTCCTGACCGTCGTCGAGGAGGGCAGCCTGCATCGTGCCGCCGCCCGACTCAACATCTCCCAATCGGCCTTGTCCCGTCAGGTTCAGGCGCTGGAGCATGAGTTGGGAGGCCCGCTTCTGGAGCGCAGTTCGACCGGTGTCATGCCCACCATCGGGGGACGGGCACTCGTGAAGCGCATGGCATCCTTCCTCGCGAATTACGATGCGAACCTTCAGGCCGTTCGCCGGATCATCCGCGGCGATGCCGGGGAGCTGCGCATCGGCTATCTCGCTTCCGCCTTCCACGAGCACCTCGAACCCAGTCTCAGGAAACTGCGGCGGCTCTATCCGGATACCAAGGTGAAGCTGCTCGATCTCTTCCCGGGGGAGCAGATCACCGCATTGCGCAAGGGTGAGATCGACCTCGCCTTCCTCGAGGGCAGCGCGGCTCTCTCGCGGCGCGATTTTCAGATGAAGAAGGTCGCGGTGCTCAGGTGTTTTGTCAGCCTACCGGAGGATCACCCCCTTGCTTCCAAGAAGAAGGTGAAGATCGCCGAGCTGAGAACGGAGACTTTCATCGTGGGCTCGGAGAACGAGGTCCCGGGCATTCGCAGCCGCTTGGTCCGCTTCTGCCGGCTTCACGGGAACTTCACTCCGAAGATGATCGAGATTCCCGGCGGCATCGCCGAAGGGTTCTCGGCGGTCGCGAACGACGGTGCGGTGGCCCTCCTGCCTGCCATCTTCCGGCGTCACAAGCGCCCGGGGATGATCCTCGTCCCAATCGCCGATCCCGGCGCCACCTGGGAAATGGTGGTGGCTTGGCAGAAGAGCCACAACGCCGAGTCCTTGCTGGCATTGGTTGATGCCCTGCCGTCGGCGGAGTAGCCCGCGTGCCCTAGGCTGGAGAGGCCAGCACGGCCTCCAATTGCATCCGGTGGATCTCGTGATGCTGCACGGCGACACAGAACCAGTGGTGAGCATCCAGTGGCCCGAACCACGGATGCGGATGCTGGATCGTACCGCAAAGGCTCTCCGCCTTCCCGAGAAACTTGGCCCACGAGGCCGTCGTGTCGCGAAACAGATCGAGGCTTTCGGGTCCGGCATCCGGTGACGGCTTCACATCGGCCGGGCCGCGGCTCTGCCCGGGTAGCTTTCCGACCAGCAACCCATGAACCAGCATCAGCACGCCACGGTCCACGATCGCGAGGTGCTGCACGATCATTCCCGGCGACCAGTAGCGACTGCTGTCTTCCATCCCGGGGACCCGCTCCACCAGCACCCTCCTGCGAAGCCTGGCTTCATCCAGCCCGGTCACGAGTTCCAGTATCGCCCCCGCTCCCGAGAGGAAGTCCGCCAATGCCGCGTCCCGGTCATGAGACGCGGCATACCGCACCAGCCCCATCCTCACCACGCGCCGCTCTGCCTCCGGCAGGCCTGCACCCGGCTTCTCCAGAGCTGCCTGAATCGCTTCCTCGTCCCGTTCTTCACCCATGGCATTTCACTTGCGATTCGCAAGCCACATCACCCATGCTTGCATTACTTTTACTTTGCAAGTTATTTTACCTGGCATGAGATCAGCCGCCCGCCGTTCCCCATGCCCTCTGGCCTGCGCGCTCGATCTTTTCGGGGATCGCTGGACCCTGCTGCTGATCCGCGATCTCTTCCTCGGCAAGCAGCGCTACGACGAGTTCATGTCGTCCCCCGAGGGTATCGCCACGAATATTCTGGCGGATCGGCTGAAGCTCCTCGCCGAGCACGGACTCGTGAAGCGGATCCCCGACAAGGAGGACAAGCGCCGCTTCCTCTACCAGCTCACCCCGCGTGGCAGGAGCACCCGCCAATTTCTGCTGCCGATGATCCGCTGGGGGCTGGCACAGTGCAAGGGAACGCGCACGATGGGCGGCAGCTTCCCTGAACCCGGCCCCGAGCATGAAGCCTGAACAGGTCTTCCGCATCATCATCATCGCCGCCGGCCTCGCCGGTCTAGTCCTGCAATTCCAGATCAGCACCGGCATGCTCGCGGCCCGCGGGTTGGGACTGGGTGCCACTCTCTGGAAGCTCTCGGGATACTTCACGATCCTGACGAACGCGCTGCTGGTGCTGGTCCATGTGCTTTGCCTGCTGCCCTCCGGATCGAGATACCGCAGCGCCCCCGTCCAAGGCGCGTTGCTGCTCTACATTCTCGTTGTCGGGGTTGTCTACGTGGTCCTGCTCGCGAATCTCTGGAAGCCGGAGGGCAAGCAATGGTGGGCGGACAACCTGCTCCACCGCGTGACCCCGCTCCTCCAACTGGGATTCTGGATCGCTTTCGTCCCGAAGGATATTCTGCCGTGGCGGCAGGCGCTGCCGTGGTTGGCTTGGCCTGCAGCCTATCTGATTTGGACACTCGCCCGCGGCCCGGCCTATCCCTACCCCTTCTTGGAAGCCGACCGTCTCGGCTGGCCGCGCACGATCTTGAACTGCCTGCTTATGACGGCCGCCTTCTCAGTCGGAGCCCTCGCGATCATCGGTGGCGGACGAGCGCTCGCCAAGAAGCCGGGTTAATTTGTATGACAACTCATAAAGGATCGGCTTGCGGTGCATCGCCATCCTGCCATCCTCACGGAAATCCATGGCCTACCTCGACGACGAATCGTTCCTTCTCCATTCGCCGACCGCACGCCGCCTCTACCACGAGGCCGCGAAGGATCAACCCATCTTCGACTATCACTGTCACCTCTCCCCTGCGGAGATCGCCACCAATCATCGCTGGGATAACCTGGCGGACATCTGGCTCGGCGGTGACCACTACAAGTGGCGCCTGCTCCGCGCCAATGGCATCGACGAGGAATACATCACCGGTTCGGCAAGCCCGCGCGAGAAGTTCCAAGCTTGGGCGGAGACCGTTCCCTACACCCTGCGGAATCCCATCCACCACTGGACCCATCTCGAGCTACGCCGCTACTTCGGCATCGAGAAGCTCCTGAGTCCGGACACGGCCGATGAAATTTGGGAAGAGGCGAACGCCAAGCTCGCCGAAGCTGACTTCTGCGTCCACGGCATTCTCGACAAGTTCCAGGTGAAGATGGTCGGCACCACCGACGATCCCGCCGACCCGCTGCGCCACCATGAGACCATCGCGAAGAGCGGCATCGGCACCCAGGTGCTGCCGACCTTCCGCCCGGACAAGGCCTTCCAAGTCGACCAACCGAAGGCCTTCGACGCGTGGATCGAGAAGCTGGAAGAGATCACCGATACCAGCATCCATCACGTCTCCGATCTGCTGCAGGCGCTGCAGAAGCGCCATGACGCCTTCCACCAAGCCGGCTGCCGCCTTTCCGATCACGGGCTCGACCGCTGCCCCGCCCTGCCTTGCGACGATGCGGACGCTTCGATCATCTTCGACAAGGCGCGCCGTGGCATCCCGGTAACTTCCGAAGAAAAAGAGAAGTTCTGCTTCTTCCTGATGGTCTTCTTCGGCCAGCAGGATGCGGCCAAGGGTTGGACCAAGCAGCTTCACCTCGGACCCTTCCGCAATGTGAATCCCCGCATGTTCGGCCTACTCGGGCCGGATGCGGGCTTCGATACCATCGGCGACGAGCGCCAGGGAGCCGCCCTGATCACCTACCTCGGCACGCTGGCCAACCGTGGTGCCCTGCCGCAGGTGATCCTCTACAACATCAATCCGCGGGACAACTACCTCTTCGCCGCCATGACCGGGGCCTTCCAAGACGGCACGGCACCAGGCAAGATCCAGTTCGGCTCGGGCTGGTGGTTTATGGATCAGAAGGACGGCATGGAGATGCAGCTCAACGCGCTCTCCGCCACCGGCCTGCTCTCTCGCTTCGTCGGCATGCTGACGGACTCGCGCTCCTTCCTCTCCTTCCCGCGTCACGAGTACTTCCGCCGCATCCTCTGCAACCTGATCGGCACCGAGGCCGACCGCGGCGAGCTGCCGGATGACTTCGAGGCGCTCTCGAAGCTGGTGAAGGACGTGTGCAGCGGGAACGCGCAGCGTTACTTCGGCTTCTGAGCGTTCCTGAGCCGCGCCATGCTCATCGCCTCCTGAGTCTTCGGGGCGATGAGCCTGCAAGAAAATTGGAAGCTGGCCGGAATAGGGCTATGGTGACGGATGCATCCATTCCGAACCATCCTCTGTTGCTCTCTCATCGCCGCGTCTCCGTCATTCGCCGCAGACGACAAGGCCGTGCGCATTCCTTCACCGAAGGGCGATCTCGTGCTGCTGGTGGAGCAAAGGACCACAGGTGCCGACACCGTGAAGCTCGAAGGGGTTTCCGGGAAAGAGTTCCTGACCTTCGCGGTGGATGATGAGTTAAAGGAAGGCGAGGTGAAGGACGGGACCGTGCTGTGGAGCCCGGCGAGTGATGGGGTGGCTTTTGCCGCCGGGAACAAGTCGGTGATTCAAGCCTTCGCCTTCGTAAGAACCACGGCGGGTTGGAAGCCGCTGAAGTTGCCGGCGCCCAGCGCTGAAGGAAAGGCGTTGGAGAATCCCCACGTGCAGCCCGCGAAATGGCAAGGCAAGCAGCTCGTGCTGACAATCTCCGGCCCCCACGGCGGCCAAGCGGCAGCCGGGACCTACGCCGGAACCATGACCGTGGAAGTCGATCCGGAGGCCGGTGTCGCGAAGAAAATCGAAGAGAACATCTCGGTGAGTAAGAACGCGGAAAGCCGTTGAATGTCCGGCCGCACGCATGGCGTAGTGATGGGGATGATCAAACCCGCACTCCTTTTGTTCGCGCTATCGCCCTTGGCCTTCGCCGCACCCCAGCGTATTGCCATCGGCACGAATACCGGTGGCAGCGGCAAGAGCGAGGGCATCTACCTCTCCAGCTTCGACCCGGAGACGGGCGCATTCGAGGACGTAAAGCTCGGTGCGAAATATCAGGGCCCGGGCTTCCTGGCCCTGCACCCTTCCAAGCCGCTCCTTTATTCCGTCGGCCGCTCCGAAGCACATCCGAAGGGCAGCATCGCTGCCTTCCGGCTCGGGGAGACGCTGGAATTTATTAACGAGGCATCTTCGGGGGGCCACAATCCCTGTCACCTGGCCGTGAACGAGAGGGGTACCGCGCTGGCCACAGCGAACTATAGCGATGGCAGCACGGCGATGCTTCCGATCAACCCCATGGGCGGAGTGGAAGCGCCGGACTTCGTGAAGCGGATCGAGGGCACCGGCCCGCGCAAGGACCGCCAGGAAGGCCCCCATGCGCATGGCGTCTATTTCCGCAGCGGATTTCTCCACGTGCCGGACCTCGGCTTGGACAGAGTGCTGAGCTGGCCGGTGGAAGAGGGATCCGCCAAGCCGGTGAAGGAAGATCCGGGCTCCTGGTCCTCCGCCCCTGGTGCCGGACCTCGACACATGGAGTTCTCACCCGACGGCCGCCATGCCTATGTGGTGAATGAACTCGATAACACCGTGAGTGCGTGCAGCTACGAGGCGAAGGAGGGCAAGTTCACCACGCTCCATAGCATTACTACCCTGCCGGAAGGCTGGACCGGGAACAGCACCACGGCCGAGATCTCGGTGCACCCGAATGGCAAGTTCGTCTACGCTTCGAACCGGGGCCACGACAGCATCGCGGTCTTCGCGCGCGATTCCGCGTCGGGCAAGCTGAGCTCGGTCCAGATCGTTCCCTGCGGCGGCAAGATTCCCCGCCACTTCACGATTTCCCCGGACGGCAAGTGGCTGCTCTGCGCTCATCAGGACAGCAACACACTCTCCTCCCTGCCCCTTGATCCCGCCACCGGCAAGCTCGGCGAACCGAAGGCCACCACCGCTTGCCCGAACCCGATCTGCATCCTCTTCCTGCCAAAATAAGCGGCCTCCCCACGAGGCAACATTTCCCTTAAAATTCTCTTGCGCGGGGTCGGATCAAATGCATTCTTCCGGCCCCGCCGCAAGGCAGGTCACACAAAGCCTCGTTAGCTCAGTTGGTAGAGCAGAAGACTCTTAATCTTTTGGTCCTTGGTTCGAGTCCAAGACGGGGTACCACTCTCCTGAAAAACCCGCCGCGTCCGGCGGGTTTTTCGTTTCCAAGCGAAAGACAACGTGGAAAGAGCCGGCTGGATTGGAATCGCGCCGGATCTTGCTGTTAGATAAGATTGCTGACGTGGCTTATCTGCCCGGCATCGGTGTTCTTCTTTTCACCCTCTCCGATATCCGGCGGGGTGAAGCCAATTTGCTCGATAGCTTCCTAGGTGCTGACCTGTCGATCGAACGCAGCGGAAGCGGAATCCTGTTCTGGGGCGTGATGGTGGTTCAGCTCCTTATTGTCGCGGCGCTTCTTCTCGTCGGACGCCTGATCGAAGTCGCCATGAGCTGATCCCGCTCCGGAAAACAAAACGCGCCTTCCCGAGCACCGGGAAGACGCGTTCCTAAGCTACGGCTGTCGGAGGAAGTCTTATTTCGAGGCCTCTTCCATCTTCTTCGCGATGTTCATCTGTTTCTCTTGAAAGGCTTTCATCAGCTCCGGATCAGCGGCGATGATCGGCATGGCCGTGGTAAGCGCTGCGGTCATGCGATCGACCAGCGGCTTCATCTTTTCTTGGGTCTTGGCAATCGCCTCGGCATCCGGAGGAGTCTCTCCGGCCTTCTTGCCCTTCTCGGCGACCTTCGCGTATTTGTCGGCCAATCCGTCCATCTTATCGATGGCCTTCTTGGCGGAGTCCTTGTCCTTGATGCTTTCCAATAGCTCGCAATAGTCCTCGGTCACATCCACGGCGGATTCGACCGCCGATTCGGCGGCGGCCTCTTGGCGGGCCTCCTTTGAACAGGAGCTGAGCACGGTGACGGACGAGGCGGCGACAAGGGCGACAAACAACGGTTTGAGAAGTGGTTTCATGGTCCCGCACTAACAGATCGGCATTCCGGACTGTCAAACGACGAAAATGAATGAAATGCGCGCTGGCGGCCGGTCGAGGACCGGTGGCAGATCCGGCACGAAACATGCACGTCTCGCCGCTCGACTCCCCCGGGAGTCGCCGCCAGACTCCCCGCGCTCCATGTCTCGCAGAACCAAGATCATCATCACCCTCGGCCCCGCGACGGAGTCGGAAGAAATCATCGGCCAGCTCATCGATTTGGGAACCAACGTGTTCCGGCTGAACATGAGCCACGCGAAGCACGATTGGGCGCGCGAGATGGCGCGCCGCGTGCGCCGGGCGGCCGCGGAGCGTTCGCAGCATGTGGCGGTGCTCTTCGACCTCACCGGTCCCTCGATCCGCACCGGCGACCTCGAGAAGCCCTACGAACTGAAGATCGGGGATCTAGTGGAGTTCCGGAAGTCCACCGCCGAGGCTTCGATCCCGCTCTCCACCACGGTCAACTACGACGGCCTGATGGACGACGTGGCGGAAGGCCGGACGCTGGTGGTCGATAACGGCACCATGCTAATGCAGATCAAAACGCGGAAGGACGACCGCATCATCTGCGAGGTGAAGACGGCGGGCAAGATGGGCTCCCGCCGCCACATCAATCTTCCGGGCACGCGCCTGAACTTGCCCGCCCTGACGGAGAAGGACCGCGTCGATCTTGCGTTGGCGGTGGAATGCGATGCCGACTACATCGCCGGATCTTTCGTCCGGGATGCCGCCCATGTGCGCGAATTGCGCGAGGCGGTGGAAGCGCTGGAAGGCGGCGCGCAGATTGTCTCGAAGATCGAGGACCAGGAAGCGATCCGGAACATCGACTCCATCATCCAAGCCACGGACGTGATCATGGTGGCCCGCGGCGACCTCGGCACCGAGGTGGATTTCGAGGAGCTGCCGATCCTCCAGCGCCGTCTGGTGAAGCGTTGCCACGAGCTGGGCAAGCGCGTGATCGTGGCCACCCAGCTTCTGGAATCCATGATCCAGAACCCGACGCCGACCCGCGCGGAGGTAACGGACGTGGCCAACGCCGCTTACGAAGAGGCCGACTGTCTGATGCTCTCCGGAGAAACCAGCGTGGGCCTGCACCCGCTACGCTGCGTGGAAGCGCTGGTGAAGATCAGCATGCGCATCGAGCGCACCGGCGGCCTCGGCTTCGGCCAGTGCGTGCTGCTGCGGGATGAGCGCCAGAAGGCGGCCCGTGCGGCCTGCACGCTGGTGGACTCGCTGCCGGATGCCCGCCTGATCGTGCTGACCCGCCGCGGCGTGATGGCAAACCACACCGCCATGCTCCGCCCGCGCACGAATGGCTTCTATGCCTTCACCCCGAAGGACCGCGTTTGCCGCCAGCTCGCGCTGACCCGTAACATCGAGGCCTTTCGCCTGCCCTTTGCGGCGACCATCGACGAGACCATCCAGCGTGCGATCGAGATGCTCCGCCAAGCCGATTTGGTGAAGCAGGGCACGCCACTGGTGATCGTCTCCGACATTCTTTCCGACCACTTCGCCGCGAACTCGATCCTGCTGCATCACGCGTGAGGATGGGAAAAGGCTGAAGTTGTCAGACAGATTCCAGCTTGCCGCGAGCGGCGAAGCTGGTAAGGGTTTGGATTAGGGCTGCTGCCGTCGAGGCGCAGCCCTGAAAACCCAAGCCCAACCCTCGATGCTCGCGTTTCTCCGCTCGGCGGCATGGTCCATCGTGCTCTGCCCCCTGCTATCCACGGGTCCGCTCGCTGCTGCGGACCTGTTGATCGACTTTAACTCGACCAACCAGGAAGGCGGGCCGCACAACCAGAGCGGCTACCAGCCCTACAATGCGGGGCACGAGGTGGCGACGGACTTTCAGGCTGCCCGTTCCTACAGCGCCTTCGATACCACGGTGTCCCTCAAGGTCGCCTGGCCGGACACGTCGCTAAACCGGGTCCAGCAGATGATCGACCGGCCCGCATCGAACGATGCGAACTGGAGCGGCCAGAAGGTCGACCTCCTCACCGACTTCATCGGCATCGATACCCGGACCGGCGAGGGAGGCAATGGCAACTACAGCGGCAGCACCGGCCTGCCCACGCGGATGGTCTTCCGCCTCACGGGTTTACCCACCGGTCCCTATTCCTACCGCTCTTACCACCACGACACGGAACATGTGCACACGAGCTTCGGGGTGGAGATTTCGACCAATGGCGGCGCGAGCTACGGACCGGTGCAGGGGCCGTTCCAAGGGACGGACAGCACCGCGGGCGGCAATCCCGCATCGGTGCAAACCTACACCGGAAGCGGCAACCAGGATCCGGCGACGCTGCCTTCGACGGTGAACCTCAACCTGATCGCGCAGGCCGGGCAGGACGTCTTGATACGATACACGCCGTCCTCGAATGCCGCCGGACCGCATGTCCAGCTCTTCGCGGTGAACGGCTTCGAGCTCCGCGCGCTGACCCTGCCCAGCGGTCCCACGGACATCCAGCTCTCCGGCAGCACGGTCGCGCGCACGGCCTCGGAAGGAGTCACGGTCGGGCAGTTGACCAGCACCGACCCGACCCCGGGCGATACCTTCACCTACACGCTGGTGGCAGGAGAGGGCGCGGTTAACAACGCTGACTTCACCATCGAAGGGAACCGCCTCGTGGTGGACCGCCAACTGGCCGAATACGAAGGTGGCGACACCCTCTCCATACGCTTGCGCTCCACCGACGCGAACGCCGCGTGGTATGAGAAAACATTCGTCCTCCAGGTCGAGGATGACAGCGACAACGACGGGCTCGGTGATGATTGGGAACTGCTGCACTTCCAAGACCTGGATGAGACCGCCACCGGTAACCCCGACAACGATGGACTGACTCATCTGGAGGAACTGCAAGCCGGCACCCTACCGCTCGATCCCGATAGCGACGCCGACGGGCTGGACGACGGCTACGAGGTGAAGACCAGCTTCACGAATCCGCTCAGCGCGAATAGCGATGGCGATGGCCTGAGCGATGGCGAGGAAGTGCTCCAGTATCTCACCAATCCCAAGCTGAGCGACAGCGATGGCGACGGCTTCGACGACTCCTTCGAGATCCTCGCGAACACGAATCCGAACAACCCCGCCAGCCAGCCCCCCACCCCGCTGCCGCTGCGCATCAATGAAGTGCTCGCGAGCAACGAAACCGGCATCGACGACGGCAATGGCGACCGCTCCGACTGGGTCGAAATCTACAACCCGAATCCGCAGGCAGTGAACCTCGCCGGCTACCGCCTCACCGATAGCTCGCTGGAGCCGGGGAAGTGGGTGTTCCCCGCGGTCAGCCTGCCCGCGAATGGCTATCTCGTTGTCTTCGCCTCGGGAAACGGGAGTCCGGATGCACTGGGCCATCTGCACACGAACTTCTCGCTGGCGGCAGGTGGCGAGTATCTCGCGCTGAGCCGCCCGGACGGATCCATCGATGACCAACTGTCACCCGGCTTCCCCGCTCAGTTCGCGGACATCTCCTATGGCCGCAATCCCACCAGCGGAGCACTCCGCTTCTTCTCCCCGCCCACCCCGGGAGCCGCGAATGGCAGCGGCTATGCAGGCGTGGTGATGCCCCCGGTCTTCTCGGTCGGCCGCGGTTTCCACGATACCCCCTTCAATCTCACCCTGACCAGTCCGACACCGCAGGCTCAGATCCGCTACACCATCGACGGCTCGAAGCCCTCGGCCACGGCGGGAACAGTCTACACCGGCGGGAACATTCCGATCACCACCACCAGCAAGGTGCGAGCCGTCGCCTATCGCAGCGGTTGGTTCACGCCTCCCGTGCAAACGCACAGCTATGTGTTCGTGAATGCCGTCGCCCAGCAGCCTGCAAATCCACCGGGCTGGCCGAGCAACTGGGGCTACAGCTCGGATGCCGGCGCCATCGTGCCCTCCGATTACGAGATGGACCCGCGGGTCGTGAATAGCACGCTCCCCGGCTATAGCATCCGCGAGGCGCTGTTAGACATTCCCAGCGTCTCAGTCAACATGCCGCTGGCGGACTTCATCGAACCGCCGGGCGGGATCTACGCCAGCCCGCTGAACCGCGTGGAAAAGGAATGCTCGGTGGAGTATCTGCCGGTGGACGGAACCGAAGGCTTCCAAGCCGACTGCAAGGTGGAGATCCAAGGCAATGCCAGCCGCCGTCCCGCCCGGATGCAGAAGCATTCCCTCCGCCTCACCTTTAGCTCATCCGTGGGTATTCCGAAGCTGGAGTATCCCCTGTTCCCGAACTCGCCGGTCGACAAGTTCAACAAGCTGGTCCTGCGAGCCTGCTTCAGCGATAGCTGGGGATTGGTGAGCTGGGATGCACCGCGCTACCGGCCGAACGATGCCCAGTACATGCGCGATGTGTGGATGAAGCGCAGTTTCGGCGACATGGGCCAGCCGACCAGCTACGGGCGCTACGTGCACCTTTATGTAAACGGCCTCTACTTCGGCCTACACGATCTAACAGAACGCTTGGAGAACGACTTCTACGCCGAGCATCTCGGAGGCGAGACGGAGGATTGGGAAGTGAACTCGGACTTCGCCACCGGTGGCCCGCGCTGGAGCCAGATGATGACGATCGCGAACTCGGCGAGCATCTCCACGCCCGCCGGCTATCAGGCGATCTTGCCCTATCTGGATGTGGAGAACTTTGCCGACTACATGATCCTCCACTTCTACGCGGATGCGGAGGACTGGCCTCACCACAACGGCTATGCCGCGGTGAACAACGTCAGCGGAGACGGCAAGATCCGCTTCAGCGTCTGGGATCAGGAGATCGCACTGAACAAGTTTTCGTGGAACCGCTACAACCGCAACGACGGCAATCTGACCCCGGGCACGCTCTTCCAGCGCCTGCGCCTGAATCCCGCGTTCCGCCTCCTCTTCGCGGACAGGGTGAAGAAGCACCTCTTCGACGGCGGCGCCATCAGCCTTGCGAACAGCCAGAGCCGCTACCTCTCGATCGCCGCGCAGATCGACAAGGCCATCGTGGCGGAGTCCGCGCGCTGGGGCGACACCGCGGACAAGACACCCTACGGCAGCACCATCGAGCAACCGGTGCCCCTCAACAACGTCGAAGCCGACGCCTATCCTCCCGCGCCAAACCTAGGCGCACCGGGCGGAAACTTCTTCACCCGCGAAGGCTCGTGGCTGGTCGAGCGCGATCACACGGTGAACTATCACCTGCCGATCATCAATAGCAGCAGCGACAGCCGGGGACTAATCCAAGAACTCAGGGCAAACGGGCTGTACCCCGCGATCGATGCACCCGTCTTCAGCCAGCACGGAGGCATTCTCCCACCGGGCCAGACGTTGGCGATCACCGCCAGCCAAGGCGACATCTACTACACGGTGAACGGAGCCGATCCCCGCGATGCCACAAGCGGGAATCCAGCGGGTGGCAGCACGCTCTACAGCAGCCCCTTCGCGCTGTCCGGAGCAGCCACGGTAAAGGCCCGCGCGCGACTCTCCGACGGAACTTGGAGCGCCCTGTTAGAAGCTGCCTTCCAACCCACGGTGCCGGTTTCGCAATTCACTCCCGGCGGCACCGCGGCGTGGAATGCGAATGGCAACTGGACCAATCCGCCCTTCCCGAACAGCGCCGGCGCCCGCGCCCGGATCATGGCTCCCGCCCCGGTTAGCGGGGATCGCAACGTCGATCTCACCGGCCCGGTGCGCGTGGGCGAGATCACCTTCGAGCAAGGTGCGACCACGTTCCGCAATCGCGTCCGGGCCCAGAATGTCTCGAATCCGCTCTACTTCCAATCGACCCAGGGCGACAGCATGATCCGCGTGAACGGCACAGGCACCGGCTGGGCCGAGTTCGAGCTGGTATCCGAGTGCGTCTTGGAATCCCCGCTCACCGTCGAGGTCAACAACACGCTAGGCAGCGAGGAATTCGGCGCGCTGCGGATGAGGACCATCTGGAGCGGATCCGGTGGCCTGACCAAGACCGGCCCCGGCGAGGCTTCCCTAACAGGAGCAGGCAAGGCCTGGGAAGGTCCCACAATCATCAGCCAAGGAGTGCTGCAAGTCACCGAACCCGCCGCCATGACCGAGAGTTCCTCGGTCACGGTGCAGCCCGGCGGTCAACTCCGCTTGAGCTCCGGCGGGCTTGTCACGGAACCGCGCATCTACAGCTTCGGCGGCCCGCTTTACCTGAACAGCATGGGCCGTAGCGGTGTGACCGAGGGTGCCGGCATGGGCGTGCTGGGCGCGCTGCGCTACGATCCGGGCAATGGCGAAAACCGTGCGGTGGTGACCAACCCGATCGTCATCCAAGGACCGAGCGACCTGCATGTCGATGGCAGTGGCAACCAGCTCGAACTCAGCGGCACGCTATCCGGCAGTTTCGGCTGGGTGAAGAGCGGCGGCGGAGTGCTCAAGCTTTCCGCCCATAGCCCCGCCTACCTCGCCCCGGTGCAACTCGACAACGGCACGCTGGCCCTCAGCGGCAGGATCGGCAGCGCGGTCAACCTCGCATCAGCCGCCGTTCTCACGGGCAGCGGTCGCGGAGGAGACCTAACAGGCAGTGGCTCCGTGCAATTGGAGAACGAGATCCTGCGCGCCGACTCTATCGGAGGACTTCACCTGTCCGCAGTCTTCTCGCGCACAGGCTCTCCGGACTTCTCCCAAGCGGCAAATGCAGGGAACGGCACCTTGGTGGCAGGATCCATCACCGTTCCTCTAGCCAGCCTCGATCTTTACCTCGATGTCGCGGCACCCAGCCCCCGCCAGAGGTTCCAAGGTGGGCTCCTGCTCCCGCCGGGCAGCAACTGGAAGAGTGCTTTGATCGATCCCGCACCCCAGGTCTATCGGGCAGATGCCGCAGGACCGCATGTCTTCGGTGGTCGCACCTGGTCACTCCTTCCCGCGGCCATGCTCACGCGTGTTCCCATCACGGTAAATCTCGGCGAAGGCCTGATCGCGGCGGAGATTCTGGAGGTCCGCTTGGACGGGGAGCCAACCCATTTCGCCGCTTGGCAGGCCGGAGTCTTCTCTCCGACAGATCTTCTCAATCCGGCCATCTCGGGGGAGAACGCCGCGCCTTTCGGAGACGGGGTATCGAATCTCCTGCGATACGCACTGGGGGCGGGCAGTGGCCCGGTGGAGCTACCGCGGCTTGAGCGCGCCAGCTCAAGCTTCACCTTCCGCTTCCGTTACGATCCCTCCTTGTTCGACATCGTCTATCGCGTGGAAGCGACCAGTGATCCGGGCAACTGGATCAATGCAGCGGTGCTCTTCGATTCCTCGCAATCCACACTACAGCCGGGAATCGATGGCTGGCTCGCCGTCACCGATCCCGCACCGCCACCCGGCCGCCGCTTCTACCGCCTGCGTGTGGCCCGCTGAATCTTCTCTCTCCTTAGGAAACCGCCTGATGCACCACCATCTGCGGGAAGGGAATGTCCCACTCCTGCTCGTTGCAGGCATTCACGCAAGCAGTCTGGATCATGCGCTCCAAGGCCGCGTAGCGCTGCGCCGCCTCACCGTTAAAGTCCGCCAGGATGGCGTAGTCCAGCGAACTCGCTGCCGCGGCCTTGAACTCCACCTTCACCGACTTCACGAACTCCCGCCCCAACACTTCCACCAGATGCCGATGCACGGCTTCCTGGAGGATCTTCGGTATCTCCTCCGTGGCGGCGGCGCGATGACCGTAGCCGATCCCGAAGGTACTGCTGATCCGGAAGCCGCGCGAAAGATTCTCCGGGCATTGCTCCAGAAAGTCCGCGGTGGGATAGGTCTTCAAGCTTCCGCCCAGCCGCAAGATCACCACCTGCTCCGGCGTCTGCTGGATGACCTTGCCGAAGCAGCCGTCGTCCAGTCTCACCCAATCGTTCTCCTTGCTGGGAAACCACGGCTCTTTCGGTTCCGAGGGCCGGGAGTGCAACGGCAGCACATCCTTCACCGGCAGACGCATGGTCCCGCCGGTCAGGTCGGGATTACTAAAGTCGCAGTACATGTTCAGCGTATCCACCCGCCACGGGATTCCCTCGTGGATCAGCCGCTCGCCCTGGCGCACCGAGCCCAAGTTGAGGATCACCTTGATCTGCTCGATGTAAGGCGGCAGCGCGTGCTTCGAGGCCCAGAGGATGCCGATCACGAAGATGATCGTGATTGCGAGCATCAACCAGTCGCCCTTCAGGTAGAAGACCAGCGTGGCCGCGATCACCGCCAGCACCACCGCGGCTCCAGCCACGATCAGATCGGTCGAACGCGCCACCAGCCCGTTCCCGCGCTTGCGGTGGATCGGGCTGTAGCGGCGCACAGCCCGGTAAATCCGGCGGGTGGCGATGTAGACACCGATCGCGATGCCGAAAGCCATCAGCAGGTTCAGCCCCCGGCTGCGCCAGAAGTCGGTGAAGATCCCCGAGATCGCCTCCCATGCCGAGGGCGTGTTCTTCTCCCGCTCCTCGATCTGGCGGGTCAGCGTCTCGGTTTCGCTGGTCGCCTCATCCACCCGGCTGGCCCATAGCTTGCGCGTGCTTTCCAGCTCCTTCTTCACGTTGGGATCATCCGCCGCATCCAGCGCCGTGCTCGTTCGGCCCAGAGCCGCACGGGACACCTTCTCGCGTTCCACCCAGACCCGCAGTTCGGAGCGCAGCTCCTCCATCTCCCGCGGTTTGGACGTGGCTTCGCGCAGGCCGTTGAAGAGCGGCTTGAGCAGATCCTTGAACTCATTGTCGAAGCTCGCCTCCTCCTCCGCGGCGCTCAGATAGGCCTTCTCCTCCACCCCGCTGGCCACGATCCGGAAGTTCGCCCGCAACTGCTGCACCCGCTCGCGCTGCGCATCCACCCGCGTGGTGATCTCCTTCTTCGCCTCTTCTGTCGTCGCCTTCGCCAATTCATCCCGCAGGGCGGCGAGATCCTTCTCCGCATTCTGAATCGCGGGGACCAAGCTCTGCAGCGTCTCCAGATTCTTCGCCACGTCCGCCGGGGGAGGCAGGGCCTTCGGCTTCTTCTGCGCGAAGGCCGTCCCGATGATCAACAGGGCCGCGAGGACACGGAGGAAGGTCATGCCCGGCACGTTAGAGCCCGTCTCCCGCTCTCTCAACTGCCGATCACGCCGTCCCAGGACCAAAGGGTCGGGTCCAGCTCTTCCCTTGCTGCCCCGGCGATTCCCGGAGCCGCGACCGGATCCTCCAACACCGCGAACATGGTCGAACCGGAGCCGCTCATCAGGGCACCCGACACACCGGCACATGCCAGCAACCATGCCTTCATCTCCGCGAGGAAGAGATGTTTCTGGAAAACCGGTCGCTCGAGGTCATTGACCAGCTCCCCCCAAGGGAAAACCTGCGGCCCGTAAGAGATACCCGGCAGCTCCTTCGACTCCAGCCAGCGCTTGTAGGCATCCGGCGTCGCCACGCCGAAGGAGGGCTTGAGCAGAAGCACATGCAGGAACGGCGGCACTTCCGCAGCCTCAATCTTCTCGCCCCGCCCCGTGGCACGTGCCGCGGGCGGACCGAGGAAGAAAGGAATGTCCGAACCCAAGGTGGCGGAGATCTCCATCAATCGCTCCGTCCCCAGCGCATCACCATGGAGCCGATCCATCGCTCGCAGGGTGGCCGCAGCATCGCTGCTCCCCCCGCCAAGGCCGGCGCCATGAGGGACCCGCTTCTCCAAATGGATGGCGAGCGGAGTCGAGACGCCGCTGGCGGTGCGGTAAGCATCCCGCGCCTTCAGCACGAGATTCGAGCCATCCGCCGGCACCGTGGGGTCATCGCAGGTGAAACGATCCTCCTGCGACGCTGAAATCGTGAGCCGGTCGCAAAGCCCTGGCAGGCGAACCATCAGCGAATCGATATCATGGAAGCCGTCCTCGCGCCTCCGCACCACCCGCAGGGACAGGTTCAGTTTCGCCGGGGCCTCGATCACCAGTGCTTCGCTCATGCCTCGCGGACAATGAGCGCCAGCATGCGGCCCGTGCAGCCTTTTTCGATCCGGTAGCTGTAATGCTCCCGCAAATCGCAGGCGGTGTTCTCGCCCTGATCATGGAACTCCCCCACTCCGGCCTGCTCGGCCTGGCAGGCGATCTCCGCGGCGAAATCGATTTCATAATGTGGGGGACGGATGCAGGGACCGAGGACCACCACCACATTCTCAGGACGGGTGCCGAAGTTCTTCGTCATCAGGCCGATACCCTCTGCGAGAATCCCGAGCTCCGAGCCTTTCTTGCCTGAATGCAGTAGTCCGACCGCTCCCGTGCCGCGATCGGCTAGCCAGATGGCGCCGCAGTCGGCCACATAAATACCCAAGACTTCCCCGGGCTGCAGGGTGACCAGGCCATCGACTCCCGGAACCACCGGCAATCCATCTCCTGAAAGAATGGTGTCCGCTCCCGGGACTAGGGCGACGCCCTTCCCGTGAACCTGCTCCGCGCGCCACCAGCGCTCGGCTCCGAAGTCCCGCTTCACCGCGGCCTCGTGCAACGGGCGCAACCGGGCCAGGGTTTCCTCCCGGTCGGTCGTGGTTTCGACCCCTTCGATACGACCGATCCAGCCCGCGCGGAAACCCGCGAGCCGGTTGATCGGATCAAGAAAAGAGAGCGCCCCCGTCACGGGCACAAACCGTGACGGAGGCGCGATCGATCCGCCTAGGGGTATATCGGCGGCCTCGTCGCTCACGCGATAGCGCGCGCCCGAATGGCACGCTTCGTGTGCTCGACGGCCTCTGCCTGGTCTTCGTCCATTTCGGACAGAATTCCTGCGAGGTCCGCGGCGATTTCCTTCCGCATTTTACCGACCAGGTCCACACCCTTATTGGTGATGCGAACCATGATCTTGCGGCGATCCTCCGCGGCGTGGACGCGCTCGACGTACCCGAGCTTTTCCAAACGATCGACGAGGCCAGTGGCCGCGGCGGTCGAGTGTCCCATCTTCTTAGCGATATCCGACATGGTCAGATATTCTTCGCTAGAAAGGTAGGCGAGGAGGAAGAACTGGGGGAACGACACGTTGCCTTTGTTGAGTTCGTTTGACAGGTTCAGGATACAGCTGCGCTGCGTGAACAGGACGAAGTCAGCGAGGCGATCTGCATCGGCATGCAATGAGGCGCTTGCGGCGCCCGAGGTGCTCAGTTTCATGGCTGGTTGTAGTATTCATCTTTCGGGACATGTAAGGGAGCACAGCCTTTGCGAGGGAGAACCTAACAAGGATGCTGGACTGTAAGCAAGACCAAATTTCAAATTTATCGCCTAACACTCGGGATTTGCGGCGATCTTTTTGAAATTCATGGGCTTGCAGGGTCCTCTTCCACTGCTTTTGGCGTTTCAAGCTGTGGCGGGGGAGCCCCCGTTGTTGCAGGCTCATCGGTGGCCACGGCCTCCTCCGATCCTGCTACGGGGCGATAATATACTGAATCCCCGACCTTCGCTACTCCTGAACGAATATCTGCCGCTAAAAATTGTCCCGACTTCTCCCCCGTCACCGCCAGATTCGCGGTACGTCCTTCACTACCAATCCCCGACAGCAATCCCCCGTCCGGAACTTTCCAAGCCCCGTAAGCTTCGATCAGGACGAAATCCGCTCCGGAAGGCGTGGAGGCGACTCTGCCGACGAGCTTTGGCCGGGTAGTCTCCTTCGGTTCTTCTTTCTTCTCGTCCTCGAACAGCGAGCAGGAGGAGAGTAGGCAAAGGACGGGCAGGAGGAGCAAGCGCATGCCTTCATAGCGCCATGGCTTCCCTGCCGAATTCAAGCCTGCGAAAAACTGGCAAGATTCCTCCGCGGGATAGTTGACGAAACTCTCCGGCTGTGTGCAGCCTCCCCCCGCGCGACGCAAACTCCGAGGATCGGTGGCTGAGTGGTCGAAAGCACACCTTTGCTAAAGGTGCATACCTCAAAAGGGTATCGAGGGTTCGAATCCCTCCCGGTCCGCCAGTTTGATTTTCAACTGGTTTCTTCGATGAAGGGGCGTTTTCCCATCAACGACGTCCTGATCACCTCACCACGCGGACGAATTACGGGCAGGGCTTGCGCATGGGCCGGTTCGGTGCGACGGAGGCGGCGCGCTCAAACGAGCGCTTGAACCATGGAATCCGGCCGAGGCGTCTCCGAACGCACCCTCTTGCTGCTGCTCGCCTGCGTGCAGTTCACCCACATCATGGATTTCATGGTGATCATGCCGCTGGGCCCTCAGCTCATGCGCGAGCTGAACATCACTGCGGCACAGTTCGGTCACATCATCTCGGCATTCGCCATCACCGCCGGCGTGGCAGGCTTGGCGATGTCTCCCTTCGCGGATCGCTTTGATCGGAAGAAACTGCTGCTCGTGTGCTACGCGGGCTTCACCTTGGGCACGCTGGCCTGCGGACTCTCCACCACGCCGGACATGTTGATGATCTCGCGTGCGATGTGCGGCGCCTTTGGCGGCATCAGTAGCGCCACCCTCCTCACGATCGTCGGCGATGTGGTTCCGGCAGAGCGTAGGGCGCGAGGCATGGGCATCATCATGACCGCCTTCTCCGTGGCGGCGGCACTCGGCGTGCCCTTGGGGCTGAAGCTGGCACAGTGGTGGAAATGGGAAGCTCCCTTCCTCGTGATCGCCGCGGTGGCCAGTCTCGTGTGGGTCGCCCTCATCATCATGCTCCCACCGGTAAGAGGGCATCTCAACCGTGAGGGAACGGATCACCGGAAGGATTTCCTAAGCTTGTTGAAGAACCGCAACGCATGGACCGGCATCGCACTGATGATGGTTTGCGTGATGGGACACTTCATGGTCATCCCTTACCTTTCGCCGTATCTCGTCGGAAATGTCGGCCTCGCCGAGAATCACCTCTTCCTCGTTTATCTGGTGGGAGGCGTGGTCACGATCTTCACCGGACCGCTGGTCGGAAAGCTCGCGGACCAGCACGGACGCTTCCGGATGTTTACCATCCTGATTGCCTTCGCCTGCCTGATCATCTTCCACATCTCGACCTCCGGACCGCTGCCGCTCTGGCACATCTTGCTCAATTCGGCGATCTTCTTCATCTTCGCCAGCGGGCGCTTCATTCCTGCGCAGGCGATGATCTCCCTCGCGGTTCCATCCGCGCGGCGAGGTGCCTACATGAGCTTGGTCTCTTGCGCGCGGGATCTTTCCTCCGGGGTGACCGCGGCGATCGGCAGCGCGATCGTGGTGAAAGGCAGCGGAGGAGAGATGCAGCACTTCAACCGACTCGGCCTCCTGGCAATCACCATCAGCCTCGCCAGCATCTGGGTCTTCCGCCAGGTGAAGGTCGCGGAGTGATCAGGGCTTGCTTCCGAAGATTTCCACGTCCGCGATGCGGGCGATGGAATCGCTGCCCGGATTGCTGATGCGGATGCGAAGGTGCTTTGCATCCTTGGGTTCAAGATCGAGGTCGGACACGTTGTCCCGGTTATCTTCGTGGGCGGCCAGTTGCTTCCATTCCTGTCCGTCCGTACTGGATTCCAAGACAAGGCTGCGAGTGTTAAGCGAGGGATCCATGCCGCTGTCACCCGCGTGACGGATGACGACACGCTTGAGCTGCCGATTCATGCCGAGATCGAATTGGGCGGTCTGCTCGCCGGGAGAATCCGCGGTCCAAAGCGTCGCCGCGGTGCCATCGAGGAGTTCCTCCGGCCCCTTGGTGTCGGGTGACATCGAAAGGTTGTGAGCGAGACCCTTCGCTTCGTTGTGGAGGTTGAAGTAGTGGTCGGCGCGGACGAACTCGACCTTGCCGGGGAACTCCCGCTCCATCTGATCGCGGAGTTCGATAACACGGTTCGCACGCATCTGGCCCCAGACATCGACTTGATAGGAGAGGAACAAGGGCGCAGCCCCATCCCAGTGGCGGATGTTACGGGAAAGCGAGCCGACGATGTGCTCGTAGGAGCCGGTGTAGGGGATCTGGAGTTTGTCGAAGGGCACGCGGTCGTTCTCGACGCTACCGGCGACGGAGGGCTGGTCCTTGAAATTCTGGACCGTGGCTCCGTAGAGGTTGCGGCAATTGCGCTCATAGGCGGCACGCAAGGGTGAAGAAGCGTCGTCCCAGATGGTGACGACACGCAGACCGGAGCGCTGGAGATAGGTCTCCGTCATGCGGGTGTAGCCATCCATCATCGCCGGATCCTTCAAGGACTCGCCCAGCGGAGCACCGGGTTCGATGAGCGTGTTCGTCGGCATGAGGTAGCCCATGCCGGAGGGTCCGGTGACGAAGCAGTCCTGCGGCGTGGCACTGCCGTAGTAGTAGTTCATGATCACCGGCGCGATGTCCACGAGGCCGGGAGCGATGGTCCAGTTCAGCGGAACTTTGCCGCGATCGCCGGAGATGCGGTCCCAGTTCCGCCGCATGGCGTGCTGGTTGTATTGGATGTTGTCTCCATCGCTGATGAAGATGGCGACATAGACCTTGTTTTGTAGCGCGGGCTTCTTGGGGACGGCGGGGATCTTGATCTTGTGATCGGTGCCGGCGAGGACGCTGGCATTCATGAAGTGGTCGGAGGGCATGGTGCCGATACCGAATTCGGACGCGGTGGTGATGCCGGTTCGTTCGGTGGCGTACCAGCCGAGGGCGATGGCGTCTCCGGCCTTCATGCCGGCGAAGAACCTGCGGAGCAGGTCCCGCTCCTCCGGGACGCGGGTATCGAGCCAGACGACAGCGGCGCCCGTGGCGGCGGCGATGTCGCGAGTGTGGTGATAATCTCCCCCACCCCGCTCGTCGTGAGGCTTGGAACTGAGGATGATGCGCTTCTCCGACTTGGGCCAGTAGTGCTCCAGCATGTGGCCGTAGATCTCTAGCGGCGTGGTCAGCGTGAGTTTGGTCAGGTCTTCGAGGACCTTGAGATCGATGCCCGCCTTCTTGATCTCTTCATAGATCGCCGGGGTGACAGGGATCGCATTGAGCTGCGGAGCGAGGGTTCCGGCGAGATTGCGGTAGTGAGGGCTGAGGTCGGGATTGTAGAGGACGACGCCGTCGATCTCGGCGGCGTATTTCGCCAAAAGGTCATGTTTTGTCTGTGGCGCGAACATTTTCCGGTCGAGGCCGGCGGTCTCCAGCCAGGTGAAGGGGCCTTCCTCGGAACGGCGGTTGGCGAGGAAGAGGCGGGGCTGCTTGCGGTTCACGCGGCCTTGGAGGGCGGAGAAGGTGATCTGCTCGTCCTTCGAGAGGTCCTGGATCATGATCGTGTCCTGAACCGGGGCCGGGGTGGCGAAGGTCGGGATGGCCTGCCCCTTGGGCCAAGCAAGGCCCTCGCTACGATTCGAGACCTGAGGGTAAGCGAGATAGCGGTTCGCGGGTTCCGCAGAGGACAGCCCGGCGAGGGCAAGCAGGAGAATGCTTTTTGACAGATCAATCATCGTTGGCAGATGAAACGACGTAGATGGAGCGGACCTTTCGTGCAAGCGCGTCAGCGGGTCGATTCGGAGATGAGAGTGCGGAGGGCAGCGATCACTTCCACGACAGGGATGGACTCCTGTTCGAAGTCCCCTTTCCGGTTTCCGCGCCGGATGGCGTCGAGCTGGTGATGGAGCTCTTTGAAGTTCATTGGCGCCCGTGAGGCGCTCCAAGATCAGGAGTTCTTCGGGGCTCAGCAGCGGTGCTGACTCCGAAGGGCGAAAGTCCATCAGGAAGGGCCGGACCTCGCGCCCGGTCTTCGCGCGGAGATCGCGGAGAATATCGAAGCCTGCGGGATCGGTATCGCCGAAATGATGGAAAGGCAGAGCGGCGGGCAGGAGGGAAAGGAATTGCAGCGTGGCGGAGCCGGGAAAACTGGTGAGGACCAAGAGAACGCCGGGATTGCGCTTCGCGAGTTCGAGGAAGACATCCTCGTTCTCCACGGTGAGGCAGAGCGGGGCGCTGGTGTGGAGCGAGGCACCGGGAAGATTCGCGGCGGAGAGAGTGTGCGGAGCGGGAAAAGCGGAGAAGTCGAGCAGGGCCTCCCCACGTGCAAGGAGCAGCGGGCCTTGGAAGGTAACGGAGCGGGGCTTGGGGAGAATGCCGAAGTCCTCGAAGGAAGCGTGGCCGGTGATTTCGCTGAGCAGGGGTAACAGGCGGCCCTCGAGGGACTGGAGCCGCTTGGAATCGCCGCAGATCACGGAGCTGGCGTAGCGGATCAGGGACTCGCCTTGCCAAGCGATGACGCCGCGGAGGGTCGCAAGGAGGGTTTCGTTGGCAGCGGGGTCGTCGAGTTTGAAGGGAAGGATGCTTGCCCCGGAGAGGGCACGGGTGGAGAGGCCGGTGAAGCATTCGGACCAAGAAGCGGCCCAGGGTTCCGGGGCCTGCGATGCGGCATTGAGGAAGAAAACGGAGACCGACTCGCGGATGGAGGCGGGCGATGGCTCGTTGATGCGCGAAAAGAGCCATGCTTCCCCACCCTCGCGGGCGAGGCGAAGGACTTGGGGCTGGCCGCTGCGAGGGTGGCGGTCGATGCGGAAAAGACCGTTCGAGAATTGCTCGGCGAGGAGGAGTTCTTGCTCGGCGGTTTCGCGCTCATCGCCGTCGTGGAGATTGGCGGCGCGGAGGAAGGCTTCGTAGTCGAGGGTGTAGTCTCTCGCAGCGTTCCGGATGCCGGCGGCGGAACGACGATAGATTACGGCGAGGTGATGGAGGATGGCGGACAGAGTAGGAGCGGAGAGCGGAGAGCGGAGAGCGGAGAGCGGAGAGCGGAGAGCGGGGAGAAGAAGAGAAGAGGAGGCTTACGGGCTAGGCTTTCTCCTATTGCGAGCTTTCTTCGAGGCTTGGGGTGAGGCAGCTGTTAGGGTGGCTTCTGCGGGCCGGAGGCTCCGCGCTCCCAGCCCGCGCTCCCGGGTTAGGATTGGGCTTCGCGCTCTTCGATCCAGCGGCGGCCTTCGGGGCTGTCGCGGAAAAGGACGACGGGGACGTTGCGAACGCCGATGCGATTGCCCCTGCGCTCTTCCTTGCGGGAGATGATGATGAGCTGGTCGCACTGGTTGAAGGCGTAAGGGATGTTACCGCTGGACATGGAGAACATGCCCTGGAGATCCAGTTCGCTCATGGCCTGGATGCAGTTCTGGATACGCTCGCCGGAGAGTTTGGAGAAGGCTTCGTCGATGGGGACGAGGCCGAGGGAGGGTTCCTTGCGGCGACGCTCGTGGCGGTTGTAGGCATGGAGGTAGCTGGCGAGGATGGCGACGAAGTAGGGGCTCTGGTTCTCGCCGCCGCTCATCTTGCCGCTCTGCTTGTCCACGCTGACGGGCTTGGCATCCGGATCGCGGATATCGGTGACGTAGAGGTCGTAGTCGAAGTACTGGCGGTAGTCTAACAGGCGAGCGGCTTCCGGGCTGCCAGCGTTCTTCACGAGAATGCCAAGGAAGGCCTCGAGAGCGTCCTTAAGCTCGCCGCTCATGCTGGCGAAGAAGAGCTCGTCCTCGTGGTGGAGGGCATTGAGATCGATAAGCTCGCGGTAGATCTTGAAGTCCGGGTTGGGCTTGCGCTCGATCTTATAGCGGTCGTGGCCGATGGGGCTCTTGAGCTGCTGGTTGAGCAGCGAGATGATGTTCTCCACGTTCTTCAGAGCCTGCTGCATGCGGCTGAGTACCTGGGTGCGGAAGAGCGATTCCCAGCGCTTGCGCTCGGTGGCGGACTTCTTCTCGTAGTCGGGGATGTTCGCCTCCTCGATCACCGCGAGACGGCGCTCGTAGGGTTCGGCATCGGAGCCGTCCTCCGGCAGGTCGTCGAACTTCGGATGGAAGGTCTTCTTAAAATCGAGCATGGCCACCTTCAGGTCACCCTTGGTCGTCGTGGCCTTGATCTCGGCGGCAGCGGCGGCCTTGGTGAACTCGCGAGCCAGCACATCCAAAGCCGGGGTGTAGCTGGAGGCTTCCTCCTTCCAAGAGAGGTAGCGGTCATGGTGGCGGTAGATGTCGATCCGCAGCTTGGTACGGGAGAAGTCCTCCTCGCGACGATTGGCGGTTTCGCGATAGCCCTTGAGATCGTTTTCCAGACGCTGGATCTCCGAGATCCGTCCCTTGCGCAGTATGGCCACTTTCTCCTGCTCCCAGCCAGCGGCCCTCTGCTTGAGTTCCTCGATCTCATCGCCGAGACGATCGAACTCATCGGTCGCAATGGCCTGCAGCTGCTCCATGAGCTGTTCGTGCTCCGACTGCTTCTTCGGCAAGGCTTCGACCTCCCAAAGCTGCTTGGCGAGATCCTGATGATCCGGAAGCTCCTTCTGACGCGCGGCGACGAGGCGTTCGATCTCCTGCTCCAAGGGCTCCAAGCGACGCAGGGCCGCCTCGATCTCGCCCAAGCGCGCGCGCTTGAGTTCGAGCTGACGCTTCAAGCCTTCCTCACCGATGAAGGGAGTTCCATTGTAGGGAGCGTGACGGAGCACCGTCCCGCCGCGCTTGAGCAAGCCATCCGGGAGGATGGCGGAAGCGTGGGAGGAAAGTTCGAGGGGCGAGGAGATGCGGATCACCTCACCGAAGAGATGATCGATGCAGGCACGCGCGGCGGGCTCCGAGGTGCGTAGCACTTCCGCCAGCGAGCCCTTCTTCCGCACGGGCTTCGAGGCGAGCATGGCTCCGGCATCGATCAAGCGCTGGGTGCCTGCCCTCACCAGATCGGCAGCGGGGAGCAAATGAAGAAGCTCCAAGGCCTGTTCGTAATGCGCCGGGGACACCAACACGGAGAACTTCTCTTCAAAGGCGACTTCGGCGGCATTGCGCCAATTTTCATCATCCACCTCGCAAAGCTCGCGCAAGGCGCGCGGCGGGGCTTCCCCGGGAAGGATGGGCAGGCTTTCCTTCAGAGCGGCGAGAAGCGGCTGGGGGCCGGGCGAGACACCGCGCTTGAGCAAATCGATCTGGGCATCCAGTTCCGACTTCTCCGCGCGCAGGCGGCGGAGTTCCTCCGCATCCTTCGAGAAGCGCTGGCGGACACCGCGGCAGAGATCGTCCGCGGCATCGGCGAGGATCGAGAGCGAGTTTGCAGATTCATTGCGCTCGCAGCTTCCCAGCAGCTCCAGAGCATCCTCCATGCGGGTGGTATCGACAAAGGGCTGGAGCGGTAGTTTGCCGATATCCTCCATCCACGAACGGGCAGTCTTCAGGCGCTTGCCGATGCCGGTATCGATCTTCGCCGCCGAGTTGCGGAGGCGTTCGATCTCGTTCTCCAGCTTGCCGATGTCATCCACCAGCTTCTTGTAGAGCCGACCGTCCGAGGACTCGTTGAGAAGCGAGAGGAGGCTTTCGCGACGGCGGCCTGTTTCTTCCGTCATCTCCGCCAATTCGACCAAGCGCTGTTCGTCGCCCCGGTTCTCCTCCTTGAGGCGCTCCAGTTTCTCCTCGTTCTCCGCCAACTCCTGAGCGGCATGCTTCCAGCCGAATTCCGAGGCCAGAAAGGAAGCGACCAACTGATCGCGCTCGGACTCAAGCAGGATGGCGGCGAGATCACGGATGCGAAGCAGGCGGTCCAACTGGGCGCGGAGTTCGCGCAACTCCCGCTCGTAGGCCTGGAAGTCGCGGAAGCTGGAGATCACGTCATCCACCGGCACGGCCTCCGCGGGGAGCACGAACTGGCGGCAGAAGTCATCGAAGCTCTTCAAGTTCGTAAAGGACATCGCGCTCGGCAGCAGGCGATGCAGGACATCCTTATTGAAATTGAGGTGCGAGGGATTCGCCATGTCGCGCAAGTACTCGCGCGGCGAGACGAAGAAGCGCCCGCCCTTCGAATCGATCATGCGCTTGAAGTGCGCGAGAGGGCTGGGGCGCTGCTTGCCGTCCTCCGAATCACTGAGGAAGTCCGAGCGCTCCAGCGAGGCCGGGCAGTAGAAGGCAGTGGTCACGCCATCGCTCTCCTCGGTGCCGCGATACTCGAAACGCAGCCCCCATGTCTCGACCCGCGAGCCATCCGGCCAGGTGAACTCGGCGGCGACGTAGGTGGTCACGCCCTTGTCATGGAAGTACTGGGGCTGACCGTTCTCCTCGCGCTTCGTATCGAGTAGGCAATAGCCCTTGATGGTGCGGTCGCTCTTCGAGCCGGTGGCGCTGCGGTTGAAGTGATGGCGAGCGCGCTCCGGGCCGACCAGCACGAGCATGAGGAGGTCCATGAGGATGGACTTCCCCGAACCCGTGACCCCGGCGAGGACGAGATTCCCCTTAACCTCAAGGGAATCGCGATAGCCATACCAATTCAGGGCATGGAGCTTTGAGAGACGGATGGCGCGGCTCATGATTCTTCTTCGACAGCTTGAAGCTCTTCTTCCACCGCATCGGCGGGCTTTTCGACCCGCCCGAAAGCGGCGGCGGTTTCCGCCCAAGCGGCGAGATCTCGGAAGGGAATGACGCGGCGGATGGCGGGGAGGATCTCGATACCGGATTCCTCGAAGGGCTCCGCGGCCTCAAGACGGACCAGATTGAACTTCACGGCCTGGCGTAGGATCTCACGGAGACGGGCGCGCGGGATGACGGCCGTGGCATCCGGAAGGAGCTGGTCCTGCAGGAGATCATTCAACTCCGCGACCGAGAGGAAAGCCTGGTCCTGCCCCTCGTCCCGCCAGCGGACATCCGCCGCATACCAGAGGGCGAGCCAGACCAAGGTGGCATCCTGCCGCAGACGAAGACGCAGCGAAGCGATGCGGGGCGTGGCCTGCACGAGGCGCTCTTCATGGAGAAGAGCCACATCCAAACCGGAGAGGGCGGCGATTTCCTGCAGCCATTCAAGATACTGCCGACACCAGTGATAGAGGGCAGTCTGCGAGGGCTCGAGGCCATTGATGGAGCCTGAGGCGAGCAGCTCTTGCAGGGCCTCCGACAAGCGCTCGCGCTCCTGTTCCGGGAGGCTGAGGAGGCCCTTCGGCGCGTCTTCCACGAAGGCGGAATCTGGAGAGGGATCGGTCACTTCTTGATAATGGCGAAACGTTCGATGCGGCAGTCCTGCAAGGTGTCCACGGGAGGTGGTTCGTTTTCCTCCGAGACGCGTCGTACTTCGAGCCGGTAGCGGGCTTCGGCGGACTCCGAGTGAAGCAGGAGCGAGATGAGATCGGTGAGGCCGCGATCCCCCTCGACCGCGAGTTCATGGCTTTCGATGCGGTCCCCTTTCCCGCCCGGCAGGGATTTCACGAAGGCATTCGCGCGCTGGACCGAGAGGGTCTCACGAAGGGCTCGCTCCATATCGCGGAGCCCGGCCTGGCGGTCGCTATCGACCACGCTGTCCTCGAAAGCCTCTTGCTCCACCGGGGTGCGGCGGAGGGGTGGCGTGTGGAGAGAATCAAGCCCCGCCGGAAGCTTCACGGCCGGGAGCAAAAGATCCGGGAGATCCGGGAGCGCGCCGGAGAGCTGGGATAGGCGCTTGCCCGCGGCGAGGCGGTTCACCTGCTCAAAGAAGCCCTTCAGCTCGGTTCGGCGCTCCCCGGTGACGTCCTGCAAGTAGCGGAAGCGGGCGAGCGAGCGGCGGGTGAAATCGGCGGTGCGGCGGTCGATCTCATCGGCCATCGGCAAGACGCGCTCAAGAAGCTCCGAGAGTTCATCGAGTGCCTGATGGACTTTCGCGCGGGCAACATCCGCGCCCATCTCCGGATGGCGGCGGAGCACTTCCGTCTGCATCTCCGCGAGCGCGCCGCCATCCGCCGCAAGACGATCTGCGATACGGCGGACGGCTTCCGGCAGACGCAGGGGCAGACGCGAACGGACCAAGGCCGCGTAGCAGGAGTGGGACATCTGCTCGGAATAGTCGTCGAAGACCACGGAGAGATTCCCCTGAAGCGTCTCCTCCTCCAACTGGCGGCGGGTGAAGCGCTGGACGGACTTCTGCATCGAGCGCAGCTCGTTCAGGCCCTCGCGGACGCTCGACAGGCAGTTCTCGACCGTCTGCCAAGGGCGCTCCGCGAGCTCGATTTCATCGGCGAGCATGGCGCAAACGCCGACGAGCTTGTCGGTGAAGACGGCGGCATCCGGCCAAGCAATCTTCCGCAGGGCGGTGATGAGGGTGGCACCGTGGGCGTCAAAGTGGATCTTGCGGCGCCAGTCGCGGCGCGGCGGCTCCTCCAGCCAGCGGTATTTGAGGAGCTGCTCCAAGAGGAGACGGGCGCGCTCGCGGGTTTCGCGTGGCGTGCTGTCGTCGAATTCGGGATCGGGGTCGAACTCCAGGCCGGGGTGGCGTTCGAGGGTTTCGGCGATCAGGGCGATGGCTTCCTCCCGGGCCACTCCCTCGGCGCGTTCCGAGGTCTCGCGCTCCAGAGTATCAAGAACATCGACATAAAACGGGGCGTTCTTTCCGGCGAGCACACGGAAGAAACCGGCACCGCGGGTTTCGCGGAACAGGGCCGTGGAGAGGAGCTCGCCGAACACGGGGAGATTGCGGATTGCGGATCGGGGATTGTCGATGGCGGATTCGGGGGGAAGCAGGACAACCGCATTTAGATTCGAGAACCGCGAATGGACGCCAATTGACGCGAATGGGATCCAATGGTTCTGCCGCCCGGTCAGCGGTCGCTGAAGAGGGCGGAGGGGTAAAAGATAAGCGCCAAGGCATCAGGGGCGCGAAGGGGGCCGAAATCTCGGGAGGATTGCGGGCGGGAAATTCACCGATTTTTCGCATCGCGAAGCGGGGCGGCGGCGTTAGTATGGACAGCGCATCATGCAAACATCCTCCGAAAAGCTCCGTGCGGCTTGGAACCGTCAGGCTGCGGTCGTGGCGAGAAAGATCAACCTGGGATGGTGGATCGAGACAGCCTCGGTACCACTGGTGACGGTTGGGCTGGTGGGGGCCTGCGTGCTGCTGCTGGTACGGCGGGAGCTGCCGGAATCGCAGCCATGGGTGCTATGGGCCGCGGCGGGCGGCGTGGTGGCGGTGCTGGGCGGGATCGCCTGGCTGGTGGCGCGGAGACGATTTGAGAAACCGGAGCAATCGATGGTGCGGATCGAGGCGTCGATGAGGCTGCGCAACGCGCTTTCGGCCGCGAATGCCGGGGTGGCCCCGTGGCCTGAGATGCCGCCGAAGGTGGATGCCGGTGTGGACTGGGAGTGGAAGCGGGTGCTGGTGCCGCCGGTAGCCGCCCTTGCCTTCCTGGCGGCGGGCCTGCTGATCCCGGTATCGGCACGGACGGCCGGCGACGGGGAACATCTCGACCAGCCGCAAGCTTGGAAGAATTTGGAAAGCGACCTCGAGCGTCTCGATCAGGAAGAAGTGATCGATGAGGCCTACATTGAGGAGATGAAGAAGAAGCTTGAGGAGCTGAAGGCGCAGGAAGAAGAGGAATGGTTCAGCCACTCCTCGCTGGAAGCGACGGACACGCTCAAGAAGGAGCACTCCGCCGCGGTGGAGAAGCTGGACCGGGAGATGGGTCGTGCGGACAAGGCGCTGGAAAGCCTGGAGAAGAATGCGGGCGGCATGCCTGCGGCGGAGAAGGAGAAGCTGCTGAACCAATTCGACCAAGCCCTGCAAGGGCTTCAGAACGGCGCGCTGAAGCCGAACCAGAAGCTGCTGGAGCAACTGAAAGGTCTGGATCCCAACGATCTCGGCAAGCTGAGCCCTGAGCAAATGCAGCAGCTCAAGGAAGGCATGAAGAAGGCCTGCCAAGCCTGCAAGGACTGCCAAGGCGGCGGCAAGGGTGACGAATGGTCGGACGAGCTGCTGGACGGCCAAGGCAATGGCGAAGGCGAGGGCGAGGGCGATCAGGAGAAGGAAGGCGCAGGCAAGGGCGGCGTACAGCGCGGTCCCGGCCATGCCCCCGGCGTACTGGGCAAGGAGGGTGACAAGGTGGACATCGGCGCGCTGGAAGGCGTGGAGTCCAAAGATCTTTCAAGGGCAATGCCGGGTGACCTGCTTCAGCTTCAGGACGGCGAGCACGACGTGGACAAGTCTGCGGTAGGGCCGCAGGCAGGCGGTGCCGCGGGCGCGACCGGCGCAGGTGGCGACCGGGTGTGGAAGGACGCGCTGGATCCGGAGGAGCAGAAGGCTCTGAAAAAGTTCTTCGAGTGAGGATGATGGACGAGGCGTCACCGGGCTTGGAAACTCAATGAGGTGACTTGGGGATGGCTTCGGACAGTAGCGACGGATTGTACGGATTCCGACGGATTTACGGATTTCTTTCAGGCATGGAGTGAATCCATTGCCGGTTGATTCGCATCACCAAGGTCACATGATACCCGATCTCGAAAGCCGGGACGGAATAACGCAGCCGCCTCCTGGTGCTCCTTCAGAGCACGGTGGCTTGGCGGGCTTACCCGGGGTTGCGCTGCGCTTACCCCGGGCTATCTCCTTGCCGCCCCTTTGGGGCTTTGGAGCAACGAACACTCCTAAGGGATCTTGATGTGTCCGAAGCCTTCTCCTTTCCGCCCTTCGGGCTTTGGAGAAACGAACTCGCCGCGGGGATCTTGAGGAGTCCCCATCTTGGGGCGTCCTAAGCTTTTTTGTTACAGCCCCGTGGGCGGCCCGGGCGGTCACGCGGCGGTGGAGTCCTTGATCGTGGTGCTCGGGCTGTTGGTTTGGACCGAGGCGATGCCATTGTCGCGGGCGGACTCGGAGGAATACATCTCGCTAGTGCCGACGATCTGACCGTTCGAGGACTTCAGGACAAAGTAGGGCTGGGAGGCGGAGGAGCTTTTCTTTTCGAAGTTCTTGGCCTCCGGGCCGTGCCTACGAACGGAGTCGATCCCGCCCTCGGTGGAGGCTTTGGAATCATAACTCTGGCTGGTGAGAATGACCTCGTGGTTACCGGCCTTGAGGACAAAGCTGAATTTGCCGGAGGCCCCCTTCTTCAGTTCGTAGTATCCATTTGCCATGTTCCGCTTCTATACCGGTTCCGGGAGGGAGGGCAAGGACGCGAAGATCTAGCGACATTCCAAGAATGCGGCGGATTTTTCATGGCAACTTCATGCGGATTTCCGCTACATCCCCAAGGGTTGCAATCGTTAGAACCCCAGATCACATGGAATACGCCTCCGAAACCGAAGTCGCCGCCGCCGGGAAGCATGTTCGCTCGCTGTCCGCCGCGCTCAACCAGGTCCTCTTCGGGCAAGAGGAACTGATTGAGCTTGTGCTGACCGGAGTCCTTGCACGCGGCCATATCCTGCTGGAAGGCCTGCCGGGGCTCGGCAAGACCGAACTGGTGAAGGGTCTGTCCAAGAGCCTGCGTCTGGGCACGAAGCGGGTGCAGTTCACACCGGACCTGCTGCCGGGTGACATCACGGGCAACCCGGTGCTACAGGAGGTGGACGGCCGCCGGGCCTTCGTCTTCCAGCCGGGGCCGTTGTTCACGAACATCGTGCTGGCGGACGAGATCAACCGGGCCTCACCCAAGACGCAGTCCGCGCTGCTGGAAGCAATGCAGGAGCGGCGGGTAACGGTGCTGGGCGAGACGCATGAGCTCCCCCGCCCTTTTTTCGTGCTGGCGACGCAGAACCCGATCGAGCTGGAGGGCACCTATCCCCTCCCCGAGGCGCAGCTCGACCGCTTCCTCTTCAAGCTGGAAGTGACGCGCAACAATGTCTCCACGCTGGAGCGGATCGTGACTCAGCGTGAGCTGGGCACCGAACCGGTGGTGGAAGCGATCATGGATCAATCGACGCTCGAGGATGTGCTGAACCTGGTGCGCCGGATCTATCTGCCGGACGTGGTGGCGAACTACATCGCCCGCCTGGTGGATGGCACCCATCCGGGTCAGAGCAACGCGGCCCGGGGCATCCGCTACGGCGCGAGCCCGCGTGCGGCGCTCTCGCTGGCCTCCGCGGCGAAGGCCCGGGCGCTGATGAACGAGCGGCCCCATGCCTCCTTTGAAGACGTGCGCTTCGTGGCGCCGTCGGTGCTGCGCCACCGGATCGTGCTGGAATACAATGCGCGGGTGGAGGGGCTGACAAACAACGACATCGTGCGCAGCCTGATCGAGGAGATTCCCTTCCAAGGCAACGCCACGCCCAAGACCCTGAAGCCTGCTACCACGGCCTGAGACCCTTCGCCCTCACCCATGCCATCGCGCGCCCTTCTCGCCGCCCTGCTCTTTGCCGCGCCTCTTGCGGCTCAGGAGACCCTCTTCCAGCAGCAGCCCGATCCGAAATCGAACACGCGGGTGGAGGCGGTTGCGCTCTTCAGCCGACCCTCGCCCGGCGGCTTCCTGCCGGTGCGGGTAACGGTGACGAACGCCGGCGAGCAGGATGGCGATATCACGCTGCGCTGCGTGGCCAACGACGGCAACTATGGCGGCGAAGGGAGCGAGATGAACTCCTCCTACAAGCTGGATGCGCCGGCCGGAAAATCCACCAAACATGACATCCTGATCCCCTGCAACACGCTGCTCAACTACGGCTACGCGTCCCTAGGGACCACGAATGTGACCGTGACGATGAGCGGGTCGTTCGGGGCGAACTCCGGATCGGTCTCGGGCAGCTATCTGCACGACCAGCCCGCGGTGCTGCTGAGCGAGCCGCTCTATACGCCGAACGCGTCCACGCTGGACTCGCAGTTGAGCAGTTCGGGACGTTCGTCCGGTTACGGCGCGATCAACTTCGCCGGAAAGTTCGACCCGCGGGAGATGCCGGAGGACTGGCGAGCCTACAGCGGCTACGACGGGATCGGGATGACCGACGGCGATTGGGGACTGCTCTCGCCCGGAGCGCGGAATGCGATCCTGCGCTGGAACCGGCTGGGAGGACAGATCGTGATCTATGCCCAATCGGCGAATTCCGATCTGGCGACGCTCGGCATCAGCAATCTGGCGTCCGGGCAGAAGAGCGCGCAGCGGAGCTTCGGCAGCGTGAGCATCGTGCCGGCGGGGGGAAGCCTGAGTTTCTCCACGGATCAGGCGGACGAGATGATCGCCCGCTTCAAGTCGAAGGACAATCTGCCACCGCTGAACTCCGCGATCCGGGGAGACTTCAGCTCGAGCTGGCCGCTGCAGATCGACTTCGGCAACGAGGGGTACAATTACATGCTCTTCATCCTGATCCTGATCGGCTTCGGCGTGCTGGTGGGACCGGTGAACCTCTTTGTCTTCGCGAAGTCGGGCCAGCGTCATCGCTTGTTCATCACCACGCCCATCATCGCGCTGGGGACGAGCTTGCTGCTAGTGGTGCTGATCATCGTGATCGACGGCTTCGGCGGTCGTGGGGCGCGGGTGGCGCTGATGGAGGTCCGGCCGGACGACGGGGAGAACTCGGCGTATATCTTCCAAGAGCAGGTGAGCCGGACCGGGGTGCTGCTCGGGGGCGGGTTCGGAGTGGGCGAGCCGGCGGCGATCACACCGGTGCCGCTCGCGTCCTCCCAATGGAGCCGCCTGACCGACCGGAACAACGGCGGCGGGATGCGCTATGAGGCGAACCTGCGGGACAACAAGCTGGAGGTGGATGGCGATTGGTTTCAGAGCCGCTCGGAGCAGGGGCAGCTGGTGCGGGCGATCGTGCCGACGCGCGGACGGATCGAGCTGCGAAGCACGTCCGGCCCGCCCTCGCTGATCTCCACCTTCGATTTCCCGATCGAGAAAATCTACTACCGCGACAGCTCGGATGTTTACTGGTGCGCCGAGAACATCGAGCGCGGCAAAGCTTTCGAGCCGCGCCAAGTGCAACCCACCGAGGTGCTGAGCTTCGTGAACGAGGCGAAGTCGAAGCTCTCGACGAGGAGTAAAGAGGCACTGTCGAAGCTTTCACCGCTTGAACGAGGCGACCGGCATTTCATCGCTGTTAGTGCCGCAGCGCCGGGTATCGATACGTTCAAGGGGATCGAGTGGAAGGAGACGAAGACCTTCATCACCGGCCCCGTCGCTCTTCCCTGAAGTCTCCCCGACTTGGCACTTGTTACTTCTTACTTGGAACTTTTCCCCGATGTCTGCCGCACCCGCAATCAAAGTCCATAACCTCTACCGTTACTTCGGCCAGCTCAAGGCGGTGAACGGGATCAGCTTCGAGATCCCGCACGGATCGGTGTGCGGGTTCGTGGGAGCGAACGGGGCGGGTAAGACGACGACGATGCGGATTCTCGCCTCGCTCGACTACCCGACGATGGGAGTGGCCGAGATCTGCGGGATCAACGTGGTGCACCACCCGGAGGAAGTGCGACGATTGATCGGTTGGATGCCGGACCACTTCGGCAACTACGAGCACATGACGGTGATGGAGTACCTGGACTTCTACGCCCGGGCATTCGGCTACTCCGGTAAGGAGCGGAAGACGCGGGTGCAGGAAGTGATGGAATTCACCGACCTGATCCCGCTGGCGGAGCGTTTCTCTAACAAGCTTTCGAAGGGGATGACCCAGCGGTTGTGTCTGGGACGCGCGCTGCTGCATGATCCACAGGTGCTGATCATGGATGAACCCGCCGCGGGTCTGGACCCGAAGGCACGGGTGGAGCTGAAGCACTTGATCCGGGTGCTGGCGCAGGAGGGGAAGACGATCTTCATCTCCTCCCATATCCTCTCGGAACTGGGTGAGATGTGCGACTCGCTGCTATTCGTTAACGGCGGCCGGATCGTACACCATGGCGATGCCGAAACACTCAAACAGGGCACTGATGCCCATGGCGGCCTCCTTTACGATGTGCAGGTGATTGGAGATCCCCAGTCAGTGGCCGACTGGTGCGTGGTGAACCCGAACGTGGAATTCCTGGAATCCCGCAAGGCCGGCGGGCGGATCCGGATCGAGGCGGACGAGCCGGGCCGGGCGGCGGATGTGCTGGCGCGAATGGTGAAGGACGGGCTCAAGATCGTGGAATTCCACAAGGAGCAGCGGAATCTGGAAGACGCCTTCATCGACATGCTGGGGCGGATCGACCGCGGCGAGGGAGCGCTCCCAGAGATCGGCAAGCCGAAAGCGCCGAGCTTCACCCCCACGGATCTTCCGAACTGATTTTCCATGAGCACTGCCGCTGCCACCGCTGCGCCACCGCCCACCGTCGCCCCTCCGCGTGGAGGTCGCTTCGACGATTTCAGCGACAAGCTCTCGCCGATGCTCGTGAAGGAGCTGCGGCAGGGTCTGCGCGCGAGGACCTTCGTAGTTGTGTTCCTTTCGCTCCAAGCCCTGCTGGCCGTAGTGCTGTTAGGCGCGGTGGGAGCAAACTCGCCGGAGAAGGCGGGACAGGTGGTGAGCTCGGTGATCTTCCTATTCTTCTCGCTGGCGGTGCTGGTGGTGCAGCCGCTGCGAGGCATCGGAGCGCTGCACAACGAGATCAAGGGGAACACGATCGACCTGATGGTGCTAACGCGTCTGGGTGCGTGGCGGATCGTGCTGGGCAAGTGGGTGGCGATCGTGAGCCAATCGGCGCTGCTGCTCACCGCCATCGCGCCGTACCTGATCCTGCGCTACTTCTTCGGGCGGATGAACCTCTTCGCCGAGCTGCTGTTGCTCGTGCTGGTGTTCCTGGGGTCGGCGGTGTTCACGGCGGTGACGGTAGGGCTTTCGGCGATCGGGCCGATTATCATCCGCGGGCTGTTTCCGCTGGGGATGGGGCTGCTGCTGATCTTCGGGATTTTCGGAATCGTGTTCGACGATGGCTTGAACGAGATGATCGATTTCTGCACCCTGCAGGATAAGGATGAGGTCTGGGGACTGCTGGCGGCCTTGCTCTGCGGCACCTACCTCGCTTGGACCTGTCTCGCACTGGGTGCCTCGATGATCGCGCCGATGGCGGAGAACCACAGCACCTCGCGCCGCTTGATGGCGCTGGCTACCGTGGTCCTCACGGGAATCCTGGCATGGGCCGCCGACTTCCAGCGCGAGCAGGCCACGGTGATGCTGGTGCTCTTCTGTGTCCCTGCATTGTCGATCGCGTTGACGGAGTCCTTCCAACTGCTGCCGCCGATCTGCCGGCCCTTTTTGAGATTCGGAGCTCTGGGAAAAGTGGCCGGTCGGGTGCTTTATCCCGGTTGGCCTTCCGGCGTGATGTTCACCACCCTGCTTCTGGCTCTGGGCGCATTCGTGGTGCTGGTGATCACGCCAAATTCGCACTACTCGGCGTATCACATGGATGCGCAGACGAGCATCACCATCCTGGTTTTCACCGGCACGCTGCTGCTTTCAGCGGTCTTTCTGCGCCTGCTGTCATCCAAGGTCCGGCAGCCCTTCACTTTCCTCATCCTCGTCGTGGTGGCGCTTTGCGTGCTCACGATCGGGCTCGGGATGATCGCGGACAAAACGGAGAACGACGAGTTCCTCTGGCTCTTCTGCTGGCTACCCCCGGTGAAGTTCCTGATCACCGACATGATCCGAAGCGAATACTACGCGGCCATCCATAGCTCCGGGGGTAGTTACGCTTCGCCCGATCTTTCGCCGGTTCTGGTCACCGGATTGATCACGAACGGGATTTATCTTCTGACCCTTCTGACTTTTGCCTTCCGGCAGTTCCCGGCCATCGCGCGGGTTGAGGAGGAGGCCGAGAACAAACCGGAAACCAGCCCATGACCCGCGACGAGATCTCCCGCTGCCACTCCCGGGCACTGGCCGCATCCGGCCGCTTGCGCCTCCCCCTGCGCTCACGCGTGTGGAAGGGCCAGGCCGGTGAATTCCAAGGGGCGGGTGTCGGTTCCTCGCTCGATTTCCAAGACCACCGCACCTACGTGCCGGGGGACGATCCGCGCCACATCAACTGGCAGGCTTACGCAAGGACCGGCCAATATACGATGAAGCTCTACCGCGAGGAGGTCCGACCGGTGGTGGACGTGGTGCTGGATGCTTCCGAGTCGATGTTCTTCGACACGGAGAAGGCGGAGCGCAGCGCCGAGCTCTTTTGCTTCGCAGTGGAATCGGCGCGTCGTTCGGGTGCCGCGACCGCGGTGTATCTGGTGCGCGGCGATGCAGTGCGACCGGTGCCTCCGGAGACGATAAGCGTGCACCGCTGGCTGGAGGAGGCGCGGGCGTTGAAGCCCTCCGACGCGGCGATGCCGCCGGACTTCTCCCGAATCCCCTTTCGTGGGAATGCGATCCGGGTGCTGGTGTCCGACCTGCTTTTCCCCGGCGATCCGGACCATGCGATCCGCCTGCTGGCGGCGCGGCAGGGCAGCCCGATCCTGCTTGCACCCTTCCTGCAGAAGGAAGCGGCTCCAGAGTGGACCGGGAACTACGAGTTCATCGATGCCGAGCGCAACTCGCGGCACCACCACCGGATCGAGCCCTCCGTGCTGAAACGCTACAAGGAGGCATACACCAACCACTTCGCTATGTGGAAGAACGCCGCGCGGCGGCACCAGTGCCGGATGGCGCGGGTGGCTTGTGAGACCGATCTCCAGACGGCGCTCTTCGCGGAAGCCCTGCCAAGCGGAGCGCTGGAGACGACGAATTAGGCCGAAGTTTCAAGTGAGAAGTTCCAAGCGGAAGGCGGGAAGATCCAAATTCTAAACTCTAAGATTCAAGTTTTGTCCGGAGACCGAGGGTCGATAGCATGCAAGTTATGAAGGGGAGGTTTACCGCAGTGATCGAGGCCGCCGAGGAGGGCGGCTTTTGGGCGTATTGCCCGGAGATCGCGGGTGCCAATGGCCAAGGCGACACGCAGGAAGAAGCTGAAGCAACCCTGAATCAAGCAATTCAGCTGCTGCTTGAGTCGCAGGCCTTGGAGGAAGCGCCTTGGATGTTTGAAGCCGCTCGTCTCGGAGTCGCGACGCCTGAATCCATCATAGCGTGGTCTGATGCGAAGGTCATGGATCTGGACCGCCCGCCCTTTTTCCTGATCGAGCTTTCGACATTGAGAAGCTCCGACAGCAGGAACTATGCGTCCGTGATCCAAGCTCACGTGCCTGAAACTCTGGATGCCGAGCAGAGGATTTCCCTCGTTGTCACGGCCTTCGATCAACAGGTTATCGACTTGGACGAGGCCCTCCCTATCCTGTTCAGGCTGTGGCTTCCTTTGCCACCGGAAAAACCGACGAGCGGAATTCCGGAACATGTCGCCGACCTGTTGGCGGAATGGGACATTATCTCCGACGTGGAACCCCTGCCCGAGGACTTCGTCTCACGCTGCATGACGGTCTTCGCCCATCATCGTGAGCAGCACGGCAGCCCGCCATCCGCCATCTTCCATCTGCCATCCACCATCTCCTCGTGCTGACGCTTGCCAACCCTGCCGGCCTTTGGGCGCTCCTCGGGATTCCCGCGGTGCTGGCGATCCATTTCCTGCAACGGCAGTCGGTGTTGCTGCCGGTGTCCACCCTGTTCCTGTTAGAGAAGACGCAGCGCGAATCGGCGAGCGGACGGAAGTTCGACCGGCTGATGAACTCGGTACCGCTGTGGATGCAGTTACTCGGGGTGCTGCTGCTGACCTGGCTACTGGCGGAGCCGCGTTACCAGAAATCCCGCAGCACGCAGCGGGTGGCGATCGTACTGGATTCGTCCGCCTCGATGGCGGTGGCGAAGGACAAACTGAAGGAGAAGCTGGTAGCCTCCCTGCCCGACTTGCAAGGACCTGCCGCGGTGCTGGACCTGACGCTGCTGGAAAGCACGCCGGGCAAGCCGCGGCTCTATGCCGGAAATTCTCCCGAAGAGTTTGCCGCGGCGCTGGACGACTGGAAGCCGCGCGCGGGTCTGACCGATCCCGCCCATGCGCTGAGGCTGGCTCGCTCGCTGGTTTCACGCGACGGCATCGTGGTTTACGCCACGGACATCCCGATCGAGGCGCCGCCCTTCGACGCGCGCGTCGTCTCCGTGAGCGAGCCGGTGGACAATGTCGGCTTCACCGGTCTGAGCATCGGCGAGAAGGAAGGCGCACGGGTTTTCCAAGCGCTGGTGAGGAACTACTCCAAGTCCAGCAGCTCGCGGACCTGGCAATTAGAGCTGCCGGACGGACAGAAGACGGAGCCGAAGTCCTTCGACCTGGAACCGGGTGGGATCGTCACCTTGCAGGCGGCCTTCCCGACGAATGCCTTGAAGGCGCGGCTGGTGCTTTCGCCGGATGCCTTCACGCTCGACGACACGCTGCCAATGGTGGTGGCCCAGCCGAAGAAGCTGAACCTCTTCGCCGCCACGGGCGATGCCTACGAGGAACTCTCCAAGAAGTTGCTCCGCTCGCTGGAGTCCACGGAAGCGGTGAACGACACGGCCTCCGCCGACCTGACGATCCTGTCCTACGATCCCCTGGATCCGGTGACGGCCACCGGCAATGCGATCGTTTTCGTGCGCGACGACACGCGCGGCGGTGCCTACCTGAAGGGCGGGATCGTGGCGGAGAAGAGCACGCTGATCGACGGGCTAAACTGGCAGTCCCTGCTGGTGCGCGAGACGATTCAACTGCAGCGTCGCGACGCCGACAGCGTGCTGCTGTGGCAGGGTGACCGGGCGCTGATTTTCCTGCGCGAGACCCCGGCCAGCGGAGAAACCCCCGCTTCGCGGCAGCTCTGCTTCAACTTCGACCTGCGGCTCTCGAACGCCGAGACCCAGCCGGCATTCATCGTGATGCTGCACCGTTTCGCGGAGGAGCTGCGAGCCGCGAAGGTGGCCCCGGCGACCGAGAATCTGGAGACAGCACAGCCCTTCGTGATCGCAGCGAAAACTGGAGCGGAGTCGCCCGACCTGCTGATCGAGACGCTGGACCTGGCGGGCAAGGTAATCGAGACCAAGGACGAGCCTGTGGCTGGCAGCGTGCGTCTGGAAGCTCCGCTGGATTCCGGCTTCCTGCGAGTTCGGCAGGGTGACACGACGCTGCTGGAGGCGGGTGTCTACTTCGCCGACACCCGCGAGGCGGACTTTTCCCAATGCGCGGCGGTGGACACGATCGGCACGGGCAGCAGCGCGCTGGTCGAGCGGCATACCGAGGAAGATCACCTGTGGCGTACCTGGTTCCTGGTGCTGCTGGCCGCGCTGCTGATTTCATGGCATTTCACGCGTGAGCGGGAGGCCCGGAAATCGCAGGCTCCCCTTAGCCCCCAACAGGAGAATCCCGCATGAAGATGCTGCCCCTCATGACCCGCCCTACCCTGTGCGTGCTCGTCGGCCTGAGCGCCAGTTGCGCCAGCACGAAGGCGTGGCGGCACAAGGACCAATCGGTGACGGTGGCCCGGAAGGGCACGCTCTTCAGCCCGGGCGAGCCAACCAGCTACTGGCTGGTGGGAGCCAAACCGGGACAGATCCAGCGGGCCGATGATGTATCGATCTACCGCAAGCAGAAGGGCAGCAAGGCGATCCCGCTGAATTGCACCGGCTTCATCGACACCACGCACCGCGGCCGGATCGAGGTGCAGATCGCGGAGAAGATGGGCGGCAATTGGCAGATCGCCCGCGTGAACGGCACCCACAAGCTGCGCGACGAGAACGCGCCGAAGCCCTTTTATCACTGGCTCATCCCATGACTTTCGGCTCCCCAGAATGGTTCCTGATCATCCCCGTCTGCCTCTTCGCCGGGTGGTTCTGGAAGAGCCTGCGCCTGTGGTCGCCGCTGCGGCTGATCCTGGTATTGCTGGCAGCATTCGGGCTGGCGGATCCGAAGGTGAACGTGACCGAGGACGCGATGGACCTGTGGGTTCTGCTCGACCGATCCGAGTCCACGGAAGACTTGGTGGACAAGGGTCTGTTGGAATGGGAACCGCTGCTGGAGAAGGCCAAGCCAAGCCGCCGCGACAAGATGCACCTCTTCGACTACGGGGGGGAGATCGTGGAGCACGGCAGCGATGGCGCGAGCTACACGGGATCGCGCAAGCTGACCCGCACCGGGCTGGCGATTTCCCACGTGACGGCGCTGGCGAATGAGAAGCGCCCATCCCGGGTGCTGATCTTCACCGATGGCTTCGCCACGGAACCGCTGCATGAGGCGGTGGAGGAACTGCAAGCACGGGGTATCCCGCTGGACTTCCGCTTGGTGCGGGAGGAAACCCTGAATGACTTCCGCTTGTCCCGGATCGAGCTGCCGGAGCGGGTGCAGGCGGGCGAACCCTTCCTGATCGCGGCGACGGTGCGCGGTTCGACCGATGCCGACGTGAAGCTGATCCTGCGCCGTGGCAAGCAGACCCTCACCGAGACCACGGTGAAGCTGGTGAACGGTGTGGGCCGGGCGGAGTTCACGGACCGGCTGACGCGTTCCGGATCCTTCCAGTATGAGGCGGAGGTGAGCGTGATCTCAGGCAGCGGACTGAGCGATGCTCATCCCGGCAACAACCGTGCAGCGCGTTGGATCGAGATCGCGGGCGGCCCCCGCGTGCTGCTGGTCAGCAAGTATACCGACGACCCGGTGGCAAAGGTTCTGTCCTCGCTGGACTTCACCGTGGACGTGGCCACACCGCAGGAGCTGAACCCCGGCCGCCTGAGCGGGGCGCGGGCGGTGATCTTCAACAACGTGCCGGCCTACGAGGTTCCCCTGCCCTTCATGAACGCGCTCGACTTCTTCGTGCGCGAGCAGGCGGGTGGCTTCCTGATGGCGGGCGGCAAGCAGTCCTTCGGCTCGGGAGGCTATTTCCAATCGGCGATCGACACGCTGCTGCCGGTTTCGATGGAGCTGAAGAACGAGCATCGCAAGCTGGCGGTGGCGCTGGCGATCGTGCTCGACCGCTCGGGCTCCATGTCGGTGAGCGTGGGTCCGGGTGCGGGTGGCATGGATCTGAAGAAGATGGACCTGGCGAATGCCGGTGCGGCGGAAGCGATCGGTCTGCTCGGCGTGCAGGACTACATCTGCGTGCATGCCGTGGACAGCCAGCCGGAGGAGGTGGTGCCGCTCACACAGGTGAAGGGCAACCACGCCGCGCTGCAGGCGCGGGTGCGCAAGGTGCAGTCGATGGGTGGCGGTATCTTCGTTTACGAAGGCTTGAAGGCTGCGTGGGACGAATTGAAAAACGCTCAGGTGGGAACGCGCCACGTGATCCTCTTCACCGACGCGAACGACACGGAAGAGCCGGGGGACTACAAGAACCTGCTGGAAGAGATGAAGAAAGAAGGCTGCACCGTTTCGGTGATCGGCCTCGGGACACCGGCGGATGTCGATGCGAAGCTGATCGAGGATATCGGCAAGCGCGGCGAGGGACGGGTCTTCTTCACCGACCGGCCGGTGGATATCCCGAAGATCTTCGCGCAGGAGACGGTGACGATCGCCCGCTCCGCGTTCCTGGAAGATCCGGTGGGTGCGCAGCCAACCGGGCGCTGGGCGGAGGTCTCGCCGAAGCTGTTGGAGTGGCTGCCGCAGGTCGACGGCTACAATCTTTCGTATGCGCGGGAAGACGCGACGACTTCGCTGGTGAGCAAGGACGAGTATGTAGCACCGCTGGTAGCGCATGCGCGGCGCGGCTTGGGCCGCAGCGCGGCGGTGTCCTTCCCGCTGGGCGGCGAGTTCTCGCAGGGGATCCGGGATTGGCAGGGGTACGGCGACTTCGTGCAGACCATGACGCGCTGGCTGATGGGGATGGATTTGCCACCGGGAATCGGCCTGAAGCATCGGCTGGATGGCACACGACTGACGCTCGACCTGCTCTACGACCCGGAGCTGTGGTCCACCAAGCTGACCGCTGCTCCTCCGCTCTTGCGTATGATGGAGAGCGGTCCCGGGGCGAAGCCCTATGACGTGCCGTGGAAACGCATCGCGCCGGGCCATTTCTCCGTGACCCGGGATCTGGATGAAGGCGCGGTCGTGCGTGGCGCGATCCAAGTGGGCGAGCATGCGCTGCCCTTCGGCCCGCTGACGGTGGGATCCTCCGTGGAGTGGGCCTTCGAGCCGGAACGTCTGGCCGAGCTCCGCACGGTCTCCTCACTCACGGGTGGCCGGGAGCTGCTCGATCTGTCGAAAGCGTGGCTGCGCCCGCCCTCGAGGCAGGATGTCTCGCTGCGTCTGTGGATTGCGCTGGCGATGTTGGTCTTCCTTATCGCCGAAGCCCTGCTGACCCGGACCGGTTGGAAGCTGCCGATCCCGGCGCTGCCGAGCTTCGAAAAACGCGAGAAGATCGTGAAGCCGAAGAAGGTGAAGGCGCCGAAGCCGGAAGCTCCGGTGATGCCGACCGTGCCGGATGAGAAGCCAATCGTAACCGCCAAGCAGGAGCCAGCCGACGAGTCGGAGCGGCGATCGAGATATCAGCGCGCAAAAGATAAGCGATAGGCGGGTCTCAAGTTGCGGAGTTTTTGAAAATCAAGACTTCCTGAATATCCGTTTGTAAAAAATCAGGGTTTTCAGTATGAGACTCTTGTGCTCGCCCTAAGCCTTTTCCCGTTTGACGCCATTTTGCCCGGATGGTGGCTCGCCGCCTACTTGGCTTTGATGGTTCTGCTTCCGGTCTTCGTGCTGGGGCTGATCGCGGTCAGGGTGCGAATGAAGCTCTGGCGGGTGCCGCAGCATTCTGAGGTCCAGCCCGCTCAGATCGCGGATGAGGTGCGGCGCTACACGCAGCCTTGGCTAGGACGCCTCGGGTTCCTGGGCTTTACCAACCAGAGCTGCGTTTCAGGACGAGATGCAAACGATCGCGAGCACTACCAGTGGCGGATGGTCCACGGCAACGATCGCTGCGTGGCGCTGGTGAAGGCCTTGGTCTCCGGAGAGGGTCGCCCCCTGCTGCAACTCACGCTGCTCTCCTTCCTACCTGACGGTCGGGTGGTCGTGAGTGCCGACCGCCCGATCGCGCCGGTGTTGCCCAAGCACTGGGAGGAAGCGCACCGGCAATTCGCAACCCTGCAGGACCAGCTCCAGTTCCACCGCCAACGGATGGAAGGTCAGACGGCGGTAATGCCCCAGGCGGCCGCGCTGGGCAGCCGTCTCGCTGTGGAAGAGCAGGCCTTGTTCGACGCACTGATGGCAAGCGGCCGGTTTACCGCCATCCCCGGGGAAAGCCCGGCAGCCTGTGCGTCCATCGCGGCCCTGCCGAAGCTCACGTTCCAAGGTTTTCTCGGACTGTTCAATGCCCGCGGCTCGGGACGCCGCACCGACGTGGCTTCCGTCTCCAAGCGCAAAGATCCGGACGAAGAAGGAGCACCGGCCGCGGAGTTCAAGCGGACGAAGGAGCAGATCGTGGAGGACTACCTGAAGTCCTACCGTGCGCGGACCGCTCGCAAAGCCGACGGAAAGTACTACTTCCTCCGTATCCTGATTACAGCGGTAACGGTGGCCGTGCTCTTCTTCGCTTTCGGCAAGGGCAATCCGGTCTCGACCGTTCTAACAGCATTGGGACTGATCGCTATCCATGACTTCGGCCACTGGATCATGATGAAGCTCTTCGGCTACCGCGGGATGGGCCGCTTCTTCATCCCTTTCATCAGCCCTGTCGACCGGGGACGGAAGCTGCATGCACCTGCATGGCAGCAGCTCACCGTGATCCTGGCAGGTCCGCTGCCCGGCCTGATGGTAGGCATGGCGGTGCTAGTGACCGGATACTTCAGCCCGAGCCTGCCGCCACTGGCACCGGAAATCGGGGCGATGGCGGTGCTGCTGAATGCCTTCCACCTGCTGCCATTCCTGCCACTCGACGGCGGCAAGGTGGTGGACCTCCTGATCTTCCGTGACCTGCCTTTCCTGAGGCCTCTTTTCACGTTGAGCTCCGCAATCGCGGTGTTCGCCGCTTCGATCTTCACCGGGCCCGCCGGGCGGGTGCTGCGCTATGTCGCGATCACGATGTTCGCGGGACTGGCTTGGGACATCAAGATGATCAAGGTGGTCCGCGGCGGGCGCCGTCTCGGCTGGTCGGACGCCGAGGACGAGGACGAAACCCTACGCCGCATCTTCAAAGGCATCCATGAAGAGGAGAACAACGGGTTCTTCCGCGATCCGAAATGGCCGCGACAGATCGAAGTGCTACTGGGCGAAGTGATGCGCAAGCGTCCCGGCTTCCTGATGCGGATCTTCGGCGGCGGGCTCTACGGTGCGGTCTTCGTGCTCCCCTTCGCGCTCGTGATTGGTTCGCTGGCGATCGCTTCGTTCGGTCTCTTCGGAGCGATGGCGAATACGGGGGAAGCCGGGGAGGAATACGAGAAGGATTTCCCCACCATGACCGCCGGCATCCAACCGGCCCACACGGGTCCGATGGACCGGCTGCTGGAAGCCACCCATGATGAGGACGAGAGCGAGGGTCTGGAGGATAGGTCCGGCAAGAAGCGGACCGAACTTGCTGCGGAGAATTCCGCCAAACTGCTGCCGCTGCTCGACCGGCTGAACTGGCAACATGCCGGGCTGGCTTACCACCAGGAAGATTTCCACGACTACGAACTCTCCCTCTGGCTGGAAGTTCTCTGCTCAAAGCTGGAAAGCAGCTGGAAGAGCGAGGCCCACGCCGAGGCCCTGGTCCGAGCCGAAACGCTGCTGCACGCCGTGAATTCGCTGGAGCCCGCGATGTCGCAGAAGGATCGAGAGTTGCTGTGCGATGCGGAGTTGCGGGCGCTGGCCGTAGTCGAACGTCTCGGAGCTTCCGGCAAGCTGGACGCCGTCGCGCTGGACCGCTTGGACAAACGTATCAGCCTCTTGAACAAGGCTCCCCTTCCCGAGGTGGAGAACAAGCTGCTGGTCTCCGGCTGGAACGAGGCTTGTCTTGAACGTGCGATCGGGCCGGTGGACATGGCCGACCCCGGGAAAGATGACGGCTCGGAAGTCTGGCAGGACGCCTACCGCCTGATCGGAGCAGGGATCGAGAATCTGGGTAATCTCGGCAGAAAGCCGGTATGTCTGGCTCTCGCCGCAGAGTGGAAGAAAAGCCGGCGCGTGGGAATCCTGCCCGGAAACCTGGCAGGAGCGGAGCACATCAGTCCCCGCGAAGCCGATTACATCACCCGCTTCTGCGACAATCACAACCGGATGGCTTGGAGGCGTCTGGTAACCCTCTCCGCGCTGAGATTGGAGGCCCATCGCCTGAAGAACGGAAGGCTCCCGGCGTTATGGAAGCACAGTCTCCCGGGGGGCGCCGTTGTGGAACTGGATCAGACTACCGGTCCCTACCTGCGGTTAAGCGACCGGCGTGGGCAGGTAGGGATGAATTTGCCTGCTTGGGTGACTCAGACGGGTGTCACGCAGGCCCGCCTGGACTACGACTGCCCGCTCTTCGGAGCACCCGAACTGTCGAAGAAGTAGGGAGGTAAGCTTCGGGAGAAGCACCTTGTGGCTGGGGGATTGCACTGTAATCCGGCTACGAAATCATGTACAAATAGGCGGGGGACATGACGGGTTCTTTTAAAAACACCCTGAGACTACCCTTATCCTTGAAGCTGAGGACAAGGCAGCGGCCTAGCACCACGGCTCCATAGAATATCAATTTACCTTAAGTACTTCAATGAGATGCGGACAGGTAGACCGAGGGGGATTTTCGGACATCCGCGCTTGATCCCTACTCCAAAGCCAGATCGGTCGATCAGATCATAATATACCTAAAACCAACGAATAAGGACAAAACCAAGAGACGAAATCCGCCCAGGAAATTGTCACATTACGCGAAAAAGTCGCCCTTCGCGGAAAAAGTCATTTGCATGAAAGTAAAACGAACTTGATTTTTTTACAAATCAGACCTTACTCGGCCGCGGATGCCCCCAGCATTTCTAGGCATGACCTTTGGTCTCGTCCTACTGGCCCTTGTCTTTGCGACGGGCCTGCCGCTGATCTGTGCCTTCATCGCTCTGATGAACGTGCGACGCTATCGGGTGAAGGCGCACCCCTGCGAAGCGCATGTGATCCCGACCGATGTGAAGCGCCGGATGGCGCCATGGTTGAACCGCTTGGGTCACTTCGGTTTCCGGCAGGTTCAGATCGCCCGTCTTGAAAGCGCCGGATTCGCGGAAGCCCACCGCTGGATTCTGGTAAACGACGAGGAGAAGACTTACGCGACGCTGGAGCGCACGGTGCCGGTCTCCGGTGCGGGTCCGCGGGTATCGCTCTCCCTCTTCACGCCGCTGCGGGATGGCACCCTGATCGTTACCCTTGATCGCCGTCTCACGCGCCATCCCCCCTCGTGGTGGCGGGACGTGCAGCGCTACTTCGGCACGGTGACTTCCCAGTGGAAGCATCACTACGCCCGCATCCGCGGTGAGCAGGAGAGGATCCTGCCAGCGACGGAGAAGTTCACCGAGATGTTGGCCGCCGATGAGGAGGCCCGGCATGCGGCATTGGTGGCCGGCGGCGAGTTCACACCGACTCGCCAGGATCCTGACGTGCTGCGCCTGCGCTTGGCCTGTCTTCCTTCCCGGGTGCTGCCGATGCTGGGAGACTTCTTCCGTGGCGGTTACCTCGGTTCCACCTCGCGCCGGGACGTGGCGGCTCCAGCAAAGGCGAAGACGGATGAGTCCGAACGCATCGGAGGGGCCATCGGGCTTTCGCTGAATCAAGCGGTCGAGCAGGACCTCACCCGCTACCGTGCCCTGCAAGCGGTAGGATCCAGTCCTCTCGACCACGTGCGGCGCTTGGTGCTGCTCGCCGGAACGATCGCGTTCTTCATCTTCCTCTTCGGGCAGGATCAGCCGCTGCAAACGGCGCTCACGGTGGTGGTGCTCTCCGCCTTGCACGAGGCCGGGCACTGGCTGCCGATGCGCCTCTTCGGGTATCGCGGGATTCCGCCGCTCTTCATCCCGTTCACCGGCGCGACCGAGCGCGGGCGCAAGCTCCATGCTCCGGCTTGGCAACAGCTGGTGGTGGCCCTTGGCGGTCCCCTGCCCGGCCTGATCGCCGGCCTGGCGATGCTGGCGCACGGCTATTTCCGCCCGGACACGCCGCTATGGCTGCTGGATGCGGCAGGCATGGCGGTGGCGCTGAATGCCCTTCACCTGCTGCCGGTGCTACCGATGGACGGCGGCAAGATCATCGACCTTCTGGTTTTCCGCGATCTGCCGCTGTTGCGCCCCTTCTTCACTGTCACCGCTTCGATTTCCGCCTTCGCCGCTGCAATGGTTCTGAAGTCGCGGGTGCTGAAGCACATCGCGATGGCGATGCTGGGCGGTGTGATCTGGGACGTGCGCACGATTCAAGTGGTGCGCGGTGCCCGCAAGCTACCATGGGCCGGAGAGGTGAACGACGAAGGCGAAGCCTTGCGCCGTATCTTCCGCGGCCTGCGCCAGGAGGGCCATGGCTCCTTCATCGGCAGCGATGGCTGGCACAAGAAAATCGAGGCACTCCTGATGGAGGTCATGCGGAAGCGACCGAACCTGGCGACCCGCTTCGCCGGTGGCGGCCTGCTTCTTACTGCCGGAGCGATGCCCTCGCTGCTTTTCGTCGGCGTGCTGCTCGGTCCCGTGCTCGGCGATGCCGGACGCATGGTGCGCACAGTCGAGCATGTGTCCGAGTTCCGGAAGATCTATCCGAGGGAGAACCGCACGCTTTCCGCCGAAGACCGGCTGACTCTTACCGAGCTCGCGGCGGATACCGAAAAGGCTCCCGACGGCACGCCCACACCGAACCTCGACCGGCCGCGTGATGTGGCCGTGGCCTTGGCCTCCGTGCTCGGGCCGCGCGTCGACAAGGTGGATTGGCAGAAGGCGACGATCGCGTCACGCACCAACGTGATCAGTGCCCATGTCCTACCGATCTGGGTCGAGGTGCAGGTCCGCCAGCTTGAACTTTCCGCTGCGGACAACCGGGGACCGGAAACCGTTCGCCGCGCCGAAGTGCTGCTGCATCTTTTCTCCGAGATCGAGCCAGCCACCAGCTACGAGCGGCGCGAGGCCTTCACGCAGGCGGAGCTCCGGGTGCTCTCGATCGTCGAACGCGAAGCGGGTGCGGGCCGTCTCGACGGGATGTCTCTCGGCCGTCTCGACGAACGTATCTCCGAGCGCAACGTGGCCCCGGTGCCGGAGGTGGAAGGCCTTCTGCTGGTGGCCGCTTGGGCCGAACGCAGTCGTCTCTCCGCCATTTCGGATGCCGCCGCCCAGGCCTCCCTCGATCCCCGTTTCTGGCGCGATCTCTATCCGCGGATTCGCACGGTGCGGCGGCTTCTGGCAGAACAGAATTCCACCTTGGTGCCGGCTTCTGTTGCCCTTGCGCGCCACTGGAACAACACACGCCGGGTGGGCGAGTTACCGCCGCAGATTGGCATGCCCGTCGCCGTGTCTGCCGGTGAGGCGTCCCTGATCCTGGACTTCTGCGAACAGCATCGCCGTCTCACCTGGCGGCGTCTCTCCACGCTTTCCGCGCTGCGACTCGAAGGTCACCGCCAGAAAAAGGGCAGCCTGCCCCCGATGTGGAAGCACACCGTTCCAGGTGGAGCGATCATCGAGTTGCACAAGGATTCCGGTCCTTATCTCCGGCTCACCGACCGCCGCGATCAGATCACGCGGCGCATTCCCACCTGGCTTGCACCAGCCACCCTGCCGGTGCCTCCAAGCGGCCCCTCGCTCGATTACGATTGCCCGCTCTATGGTGCCCCTGCTCTTCCGGAGCTGTCGCATAACTGAGCAGACAGTCGGTTGCGGCCGGAATTGTCGCTTGTGATTACGTGGGCTGCTAGTCTGCTGCGATCCCAACAGCGCATCGACCAAATCCCGATAACTACTCCGTGAACTACGGGATGGGATTGTTCCCGAATTAAGGGAGACCCTGTTAGCTTAACCGGAGATAGGCGAGGAGATCTGAGCAACACCCCGCCAATACCCTGATACCAAGCGATTTGCAGAATGCATCCTTACGGAGAGGCGTGGTTAGAAATATCCATCCGCATTATACCGTCAGATTGATTTTCCGACTTGTTATAGGATGCGGGATTATCTAACGGACGCACGGCATCTCCTGCCACCCCCAAGTATGAAGACACTGTTCCTCCACCTCCTCGCATTCTGTGCGGTCCTCGCTCCCGTGAACATGGCGCAAGCCCGGGCACCCAAACCCCCGGTTATCATCGGCGGCTTTGAAGTCGGGAAGACCTTCACCCTGCCCATTACCTTCCGGGATTCCTCCTCCCAAGTGGCAGGCGGCGAGCCCCAGCCGGTGGCTCCGCCGGCCGGTATCCCGGCTTACACCGAAGGCCAACAGATCAAGTTCACCATCGGCAAGAAGGGCGAGCTGCTCGCCCCGGGAATCAAGATCCCCTTCAAGACCGCGACGGATCAGAACAACATTTACGTCGGGCTTCCCACTCGGAAGGCCCCGACCCCGCCGCTCGCCACGGTCTACAAGAACTCGGAAGGCGAGCCCACCGGCGTGTGGCTGCAATTCGTGAAGGTAAAGATCGTGAAGCGGATCCCGACCGTCTACTACGTGAACTACGGTGTGGGTGACTTCCCGCGCTAAGCGGCCCGGTTCGATTGAGTTCGTTGTCTGAAGGAGGGCTCCGGCCCTCCTTCACTGCGTACTGGCTTGGAACTCGCCGCCTTGCAGCTTGGCCTTGGCCTCGCCGACCAAGAAGAGAGATCCCGCGATCAGGATCGGACCATCGGCTCGCAGGGCGGCTCCAAGAGCGGCATCGAAACTTGGATGACATTCGTGCCCGGGTGAGCCCGGGGGCAAGCTGGCGGCGATCTCCTCCGTAGGCAGCGCCCGGGGTGTGTCGACCGGGGAGAGGTGAATCTCCGCTGCCAAGGGCGCGAGCAGAGCGAGAATGCCGCTGACATCCTTCGCTGCCACAGCGCTGAAGACGAGCACCGCCTTCCGATCCCGGTATTGCTCGCGCCAAGTGCGGACCAGAACCTCCGCCCCTTGGGGATTGTGTGCGCCGTCCAAGATGACCTCGCGGTCACGATAAGTGATCACCTCGAAGCGGCCCGGCCAGCGGACCGTGGAGAGCCCGTGATGAAGCGTGCCGTAGTCGAGATGAATCCCTGCGGCATGCAGGCACTCCACGGCGAGGGCCGCGTTCCAGCGTTGGTGGAGCCCGGGCAACGCGATGGGATATCCCTCCAAAGGAAGCTCGATGAAGCTCAGAGGTGAGCGCCGCTCATTCGCTTCCTTTTTCAAGACGCGACGCACGCCGTCTTCCTGGGGAGCAGAGATGGCAGGCTTGCCCTCCACGAAGATGCCGGCCTTCTCGGCCGCGATCTGTTCGATGGTTTCACCCAGCCACTGCATGTGGTCGAGGCCGATCGGAGTGATCGCACACACATCCGCGGGAACCGCCGTGGTGGCGTCCAAGCGGCCGCCCATGCCGGTTTCCAGAACGATGACCTCGCAATCCCTCTCGCGGAACCAACGCATGGCGAGAGCGAGAGTGATTTCGAAGAAGGTGGGGTGCGGATCGAGTCCCTCGCAGATGCCCCGGAGCTCGGTGAGCATCGCCGCGCAGTCGACCTCCGGAATCTCATTTCCGGAGACGCGGATACGCTCACGGAAATCGATGAGGTGGGGCGAAGTGAAGAGGCCGGTGCGATTGCCTGCGGAACGGGATACCGCGTCGATCATCGCGCAGGTGCTCCCCTTCCCGTTCGTGCCCGCGACATGGATCACCTTCACGCCGTGATCGGGGTAGGCGAGATACTCTTTCAACAAACGCCGGGGCCCCTCTAGCCCCAGCTTGATGCCGAAAAGCTGCGTGGAGAAAAGCCAGTCGATGGATTCCTGATAGGTCATGAGGAATGACGAATAAGGAACTCTTGAATGACGCCATCGCCTGTCAGGCGACCGGCATCATATAGCCGAGCAACTGGGCCAGCTTGTCCCGGAGCTTGGGGCGCGGCACGATGGCATCGACGAGGCCGTGCTCGAGCATGAACTCCGCAGTCTGGAAACCGGGCGGCAGATTCTGGTGGGTTGTTTCCTTCACCACGCGCGGACCAGCGAAGCCGATCATGCATTTCGGTTCCGCGAGATTGATATCGCCGATGGTCGCGAAGGAGGCAGTGACCCCGCCCGTGGTCGGGTGGGTCATGACCGAGATGTAAGGCAGGCAGGCCTCCGAGAGACGGGCGAGAGCGCCGCAGGTCTTGGCCATCTGCATGAGGGAGAGCATGCCCTCCTGCATACGGGCACCGGAGGATGCGGAGATGATCACCACGCCGCGTTTCTCCGCGATGGCGAGCTCCACGGCACGGGTGATTTTCTCACCGACCACCGAGCCCATCGAGCCGGCAAAGAACTTGAAGTCCATGACCGCGATCATGGCGGGCTGACCGCCGATGCTGAGACGGCCGGTAACGACCGCATCATCCAAGCCGGTCTTGTCGCGCATGCCGCCGACCTTTTCGCGGTAGTTGGTGAAGCCCAGCGGGTTCGCGGAAATCATCCCCTGCTCGGTTTCCTGGAAGGTATTCGGATCCGCGAGGAGCTCGATGCGCTCGCGGGAATCCATCAGGAAGTGATAGCCGCAGTGATGGCAGGTCTGGAGGTGCTGCTTGAGCTCGAGCTTGTGCAGCATGGCCCCGCAGTCGGGACACTTGGCCCAGAGACCCTCCGGCATGTCATCGCGGCCGCGGCCGGGGCGGAGGGGAGGCTTGTTGAAGATACCCATGGGTCGTGTGAGGCGGCGACGCTAACCGCGCATTACGGTGAGGACAACCACCTTTTGAACCCCTTCCCGCCGCAAGATGCGGGCGCATTCGCCGGTGGTGGCACCGGTGGTGAAAACGTCGTCCACGAGCAAGGCTCCGGCGGGCTTCTCTCTAAAAAACCTGCGCCCTGCGGAGGATAGGCCGAAGGCCCCGTGGAGGTTCAGGAGACGCTGGGCCCGGCTGAGGCGGGTCTGGCTCTCCGTGCCCCGGAGCCGCTTCAGCCCGAGGAGCAGCGGTAGTCCCGTGAGCCGGGAGACGGGACGGGCGATCTCCTCGGCTTGGTTGAAGTGGCGCCAGAGCTTGCGACGGCGGTGCAAGGGAACCGGCACCAGCGGCCACTTCTGGTCCAAGGCTTCCAGAAGCCGGGGATCTTCCTCGAAGGAGCGGGCGGCCAAGCGGCCGAGCTCCGGGGCGAGGTGGATCCGCCGCTGGTACTTGAGCTGGTGGATCATGTCCAGAACCACCGGCTGATTGGCGATCGCCGGCCGGGCGAAGTCGAAGGAGAAGTCGAGATTCCGGCAGTTCGCGCACTCGAAATCCATCTCGATCTTGCCTTCGAAAGGTTCGGCACAGCGGAGGCAGAAAGGCGCCTCCAGCGAAGGGATGGCTGCCGAGCAGGTATCGCAGAGAGAACGCTCTCCGTGGGTGCGATCGCCGCAGACGTGGCAGATGCTCGGAAAAAGGAGGTCGAGCGCCCCGTTCCACAGGCGGCGGATGCCCTTGGCCGGGACGGTGTCCATGGCGATTCAGCTTCGATAATCGGCGATCTGCTCGCGCTCGCGGGTCATCGCGTGGACCAGGAAGCCGGTCACGGCGATCACCGAGAGCGGCAGAAGCCCCTCTTTCAAGGTTTCTCCCACGAACCAATGGAGTTCACTGGGCAAACCGCGGACCGGCCAAGTGGCAGCCTTGAACACCTTCTCCCCGAAAACCCAGCCGAGGTGGAGCCCTACGGGCAGCCACAGGGAGGCGGTGCGATAGCGGGAATAGGCCAGTACCACACCTACTGCCGAGAGCACGAGGAAGGTGGAAACCATCGGCATGGGGTCCGCGAACTGGCTGAAGATCTTCCCGAGGAGGAAGAAGCCGGCGCCGGAGGATTCCGGATCGGAGATCACGACACCCGGCGGGGGCTCCATGAAATGCACGAAGGCGAAGAGGAACGAAAGCACGGCAATGGCGACAGGCGGGCGCATCGCGCGGAGGAAAATGCCGAGGAGGATGCCGCGGAACAGGATCTCCTCGATCAGGCTGACGACCAGGGCGGCGGGGATGGCCTTTTCCACCACCTTAAGCCATTGGATCGTTTCGATGAAGCGGTTCGGGACTCCACGGGTGGAAACCGGGGCATCCCGCCAGATAAAGCAGCCCGACTGGACCATGACCCAGCCGGAGAAGAGCAGGAGGCCGGCGGCGAGCACGAAGCCGGTGCCGAATTGAAGCCAGCCATGCGGATTCCGCTGCAGCGGCTGGCCCAAGTCGCTGACCACGGCATGATCCGGCAAGCGCAGGGACCAAGGGGTATCCCGATAGCTACCCGGCGGGCGGCCCAAGCGCAGCCAACTGACAAAGGGGAAAAGCAGCACCACGGCGGAAAGCATCACCGCGCGGTTGAAGTAACGGGGGAAATCCGAACGGGCGGCGGCATCTGCCAAGTCCTTCACCGGCCAGCCGGAAGATTTCTCGGAGAACACCTCGGCAAAGCCCTTGCCCAACTGGAAAAGCCATGGGGAGATCAAAGCGGCGAGGGCAAGGGACGCTGCCACGTAGGCAAAGATCTTGAATACATCACTCTGCAAACCGCGCCGCACGCCCGGATCATGTGGTTCCTAGCTGAAAGTTCCAAGTTCCAAGTTACGGCAAAGCTTTGCCGATGGCGTCATGGGCTTACCTCGGGCTTTGAAACTTGGAGCTTCTCCCCATTGGCACTTGGCACTCCCGGCCGGAAACTTCAGGCTTCCCGCATGGAAATGCACGAGTGGCGCGAGCGAACGGAGGAAGGACTGCGCTTCTGGCGTGCCTCCCGCTATGCGAACAAGTGGACCTTCCAAACCACGCTGAAGACCGATCCCGACTGGGAGCCGGTGGACCCCGTTCCGCGCGAGCTGTGGGCCGAGCTGCGGGAGATCCTGTGGCGCAAATACCAGCGGAAACGCTGCCCTTGGGAATGGATCGAGGCGATCGACAAGAGACTCGCCGAGGACGCGGAATGACCGCTCCGGAGGATTGATTGATTTCACGCCGCGCTTTTTTCCGGTCACATTCCGCCGGTGGTGCCGGATTCCGGCAGAATCATGGAAGCGAGCGACCGCCAGCTGCTGAGCCGCTACATCGCCGGGCGCGATGAGACGGCCTTCCGTGCGCTGGTGATGAGGCATCTGCCGCTGGTCCACGGGGTGGCGCGGCGGGTCACGGCGAACGAGGATCTGGCGCGTGACGTGGCCCAGACGACTTTCATCCGGCTGGCGGAGCGTGCCGCCATGATTCCGCCGAATCTCCCACTGCCGGTGTGGCTGCACCGGATCTGCCGCCATCTCGCGATCGATCTGGTGAGATCGGAAGAGCGGAGGAAGAAGCGCGAACAGCTAGCACCCTCCGCCATGAACGAGCCGCAAGAGCCCGGGTGGTCCGCCTTGGCACCGCTGGTGGACCAATTGGTGAACGAACTGCCGGAGGCTGAGCGGCAGGTACTGCTGCTGCGGTATTTCTGCGATCAGGGGCATGCTTCCATCGCGGGCCAGCTCGGCGTGAGCGAGGTAGTCGCCCGGAAGCGGGCGTCGCGGGCCTTGGAGCGGCTGCGCGGCGCACTGGCCAAGCGCGGCATCGTCACCACGGCAGCAGCACTGGCGGCAGGCTTGCCTGCCCATGCCGCCCCCTCCCCGCCGGCGGCCTTGGCTGCGGGAGTCTTTGAAGCCACGCGGGGTATCGCACCGCTGGCCCCCTCCCCTTTTCACGCCGCCCTGATTGCCATGAATGCCACGCAGAAAGCCTCCATCGCCGCTGCCTCGCTGATCTTCCTGATGTCCGCAAGCTACTCCGTGATCACGAGTGGCAGGGATGCGAGGGCGGACACTTCATCCAACGGTGCTATCCCGTCCTTTGCAGTGGAGGGCGCGGGGGCATCCGAGCGCAGCCGCCGGGAAGCGCGTTTGCCGAGCAGCACGGCGGGACGCTTGGAACGGCTGAAGGAGATCCTGGAGATCGAGAGTCATGCGAGGCGCTACCGCGAGCTGACTTCGTTCATCGACAGATTGCGGCCCAATCAATTCCCCGAGGCGGCGGCGTTCCTCGGAGATCGTAACAAGGACCAATACACCTCCGTCGACGAGTACCACCTCTTCTTGGCCGCGTGGACCAAGGTGGATGTGCACGCCGCCCTGGCGCATGTGATGGCCGGGAAGAACATGTTCCATCTGGGGCGGGTTCTGGAGAGCTGGGCAGAGCAGGATCCCGGTGCGGCGCTTGCCTGGGCAAAGGCCAACCCGATCGGGAAGGAATCCAACAGATGTCTAGGTGATGTGCTCAGCGGCATCGCGGCCACGGATGTGAAAAGGGCTGTCGACGTCATCGAGAAGATTCCGGATCAAGCAACGAGGATCAGGATCTTGCTCGATCTGTGGGGGAGCTTTCACGAGCAGGCCGATGCGATGCCGAGATTGCTCCAGGAAATCGAGGAGCCGGCGCTACGCGAACGCTTGGTCGAGCGGGGCGTCATGATGGTGGCACATAGCTATCCTCCCGCGGCCGTGGACCTTCTGCTCCGGCACCCCGCGGTCGGAGGGCCCAACAAGATCGCCGAGGTCTATCAGGGTTGGGCGCAGCAGATGCCCGATGGCGCGATCTTGGGGCTAAACAAGCTTCAACCGGGGGCGATCCGGCAGCAGGCGGTGATGCAGGTCTGCTTCACCGTCTCGATGACCGACCCAGCGAAGGCATTCAAGGTTCTGGAGAAGTATCCGGAGACGGCAACCGATACCGGTGTGGCGAAGCTCGCCACCACCGCTGTCCTCGTAGACCCGCCCGGCATGATGGGTCGGATGATGGCTATTCAAGACACACGTCTCCGGGAGGAGACGCTGCCGAATGCCCTGCATCACTGGCAAGAGCAGGATAAGGAGGCAGCGGAAGAATGGATCCGCCGGAATCCCATCCCGGAATCCGTGCAACAAGAGCTACGCGAGCAGCCGTCCGAAAACACCAACCTCGATCCCTCCGGCATATGAAAGCGGCGACGCTTACTTTCGTGATCACCGGTTCGTTGCTGGCAGGCTCGGTCTGCTTGCTGGCCCTGCCTCATGTTAGAAGATCTTCGACACAGGAAGAAGGCGCCGGCGTGGCCACGGACCAAGCCGCGATAAAGCCGGGAAAGTCCCCCGGTTCGGCATTGGCCCGAGGCGAAGGAAGCGGCAACGCGGGAGAGGATCCGGAAGCCACCGCCGCACGAGTGCATGCGGGTATCGGCGAGGCGAGAGAGCAGCTTCTCAAGGTTTGTGCCACGGGTAACGTGGCGGAGCGATATCGAAACCTGGCCAAGCTGTTCGATCGCTATAGCAGCGCGGATTATCTGGATGCTGCCGAAGCGTTGATCACACTGGGATTCGGTCCAGAATCAAAGGAATGCTTGATGCTACTATCCGCATGGGTGGAGAGGGAGCCGGAGCGAGCCCTCACCGAGTTGGTGAATTCGCCACGGCAGGAGATTCTACCGCCATTGATCCGCGCTTGGGCGGAGAGTGATCCCAAGGCGGCGCTTGCTTGGATCGAGACAACCAAGCCCGAGCAGAAGATCGTTCTCCAGAATCAAGTCGTCAGTGTTCTGATGCGGAGAGATCCGGCTGCGGCGAAGGCCCTGCTCGAAAGCATGCCACCAGACCAGCAGGGAGTGGCACTCTACTCGATCGTTCCGCGAGATCTCGGTTTGAGGGACAGGGCCGGGTTGCAAGCATGGATCGATGCGCTGCCAGCAGCACTCCGGCAGCAAGCTCTCGGCCTGATGCTGCAATCCCTCCCGGGATCGCGCACGGCTGAGAAGCTGGAGTGGATGCAGCGCTACCCGAGCCTTGCGAGCCCGGGCCCGGTGAATCACATGTATGCGGACTGGATCCGGAGCGACGAGGCCGCTGCGCTCTCATCCATCGAGACCCTGGACAAGCCCGAGCTGCGCGAAGCCGCCTACGAAGGCATCTCGCGAACCTATCTGATCATGGGCAAGGAGAAGGAATCGTTCGAGGCCATGCAGCGTTCCACACCGGAATACAACGAGGAAAGGCTGGAGCTATGGCTGACGAGTCCGAGAAACGGAGCCCCGCTGGTAGCACTGGAACAGATCACGAACATTCGCGACGAATCCAGACGGAAGCCGATCTACCGGCGGCTGTTGAGCGATTGGCAGGAAGCCGATCCGAAGGCCGCCAAAGAGTGGATGAACACACACGAGATCCCGGAGGATGTGCGGAAGGCGCTGGAAGAGCGTTAGAGGAAGAAGGGCGAAACCGCGGATGGCGCGGATAGCACGGATGAAGAGAATCCGAGGTGATTGTTCCAGCTTTGTGAAGAAGTCCCCGCTTCAGTGCTGGAGGTTCTTGATGGTCTGGAAGATCGCCGTGATCATCAGGTAGGCCATGGTGCCGATGAGGCTGGCCATGATGATGAGGATGGTCGGCATGATCAGCGCCATGATGCGGGAGAGGCTCTTATCGAGTTCCTTGTCATAACGCTCCGCGGCCCGGCGGAGGGAGAGATCCAGCTTACCGGTCTGCTCACCCACCGAGACCATGTCGATCAAGAGCGGAGGGAAGGCACCGGTGCGGATGAGAGCCTTCGAGAAGGCACGGCCATCGCCGACTTGGTCGATTACCGTATTCAGGTTCGCGCGCAGGGCGAGGTTCTGGGTGGCATCGCGGGAAAGCTCGAGGGCGCGCAGAAGCGGCAAGCCGTTGCCGGCGAGGTTCGCCATCGTTTCGAGGAACTGCACGTAGAAGCGGCTGGCGACCACGGGGCCGATCATCGGGGCATTCAGCTTGAAGCGGTCCCAAGTCATGCGGTTGTCGGGATTGTCCTTCCATGCCTTGAAGAACAGACCTGCCGCGATCAGCAGGATCGCGATGACATACCAGTAGGCTTTGATCAGCTCGGTGGCCTTCATCATGAGCTGGATCGGCAGCGGCAATTTGCCGCCGGGAGTGCTCTCGATGAGGGTGGTGAGCTGGGGAATGAGAATGGTAACGAAGACCACCGCCACGCCGATACCCGCCAGCACGAGGAAGGCCGGATAGATCAAGGCGAGGATCAGGCGGCCTTGGAGTTCCGCCAAAGTTTTCAGGTAATGGGCCTGACGCTTGAGGATGGTATCGAGCGCGCCGGAAGCCTCGCCCGCCGCGGCGAGGGAGCAGTAGAGCGGGCCGAAGCTGGGGCTCACCCGCTTGAGCGCGGTGGAGAAGTTCATGCCATCGCGCACGAGCTGGCGGATACCGCTCGCGACAGCTTTCAGGCCGCCAAGTTCCTGGCGGCCTTCCATCGACTGGAGCGCGGGCTCTAGCTGCAGGCCGGCACCGAGCATGTCCGAGAGTTCCTCGGTGAACATGATTACCTCCGCGCGCTTCAGCTTGAGCGGACCATCGGGAGTTTTGTCATCGCCCTCCTTGAGCTTGTCCTTCGCGGCTGCCTTCGACGACGGCTTCGCCGGAGCAGCAGCACCATCGCTCTTCGCCTTCTTCTTGGCCGGACCGGCGGAGGAAGCCGCGGACTCCTTCAAGCTCACCGGTTGCAGGCCGCGGCGGTCGAGCACGCGCAACGCCTCGGGCCGGTCAGCAGCATCCACCTCGCCGGTTTGCACACCGCCGGAGGAACTCAGGGCTTTGTAAGAGAAGACTGGCACGAGGGCAGATGAATGAAAATTACTCGGTCGCGATGTCGGTCGAGGTCACGGAGATGACTTCCTCGATCGTGGTCATGCCCTGCATCACTTTGATCCAGCCGTAACCGCGCATCGGAACGAAGCCCTCCTTCACGGACTGCGCGCGGATATCCGGGGCGGACGCACCATGGGCGACCATGTCCTGCATGGCTTGGCTAAGGACCACCACCTCGTAGATCGCGAGGCGGCCTTGGAAACCGGTATTGCGGCAGCGGTCGCAACCTTTCGCCACGAAGGGCTGGCCTTCCAGATTCATCGGAATGCCGAGGTCGCGGCGGTCGTCCATGGTCAACTCGCGCGGCACCTTGCAGTGCGGGCAGAGGCGACGGACGAGGCGCTGGGCGAGGAAGGCACGGACAGCGGCGGAGACCAGGAAAGGCTCCACGCCCATGTCGATCAGACGGCTGATACCACCGAGCGCGTCGTTGGTGTGGAGCGTGGAGAACACCAAGTGACCGGTAAGCGAGGCGCGGATGGCAATCTCCGCGGTCTCAAGGTCACGGATTTCCCCGATCATCACCACGTTCGGGTCGGCACGGAGAATCGAGCGGAGACCGGCGGCGAAGGTGAGGCCGATGTCGGACTTCACCGCGATCTGCATCACCCCGGAGAGCTTGTTTTCCACCGGATCCTCGATCGTGACGATGCGGCGGTCCGGGTGGTTGATCTCGCTGAGGAAGGAGTAGAGGCTGGTCGACTTACCCGAACCGGTGGGACCGGTGATCAGGATGATGCCGTTCGAGAGGTGGAGCAGGCCCTCGATCTTAGAGCGCACGTGGTGCTCCATGCCCAGCTTGTCCAAGTTGAACTTCTCCTGGTTAAGGAGACGCAGGGCGACGCTTTCGCCCTCGACCGTCGGCACGGTGGCGACGCGGACGTCGATGGTGCGGCCTTCGAACTGGAGGTTGATACGTCCGTCCTGCGGCAGGCGGCGCTCGGCGATGTCGAGGCGCGACATGATCTTGAGACGGGCGATCACGGAGCTTTGCAGCGCCTTGATGTTCTCCGGCACCGTGACTTCCAAGAGCTTGCCGTCAATGCGGTAGCGGATCCGCAGGTTATTCGCGAGCGGCTCGACGTGGATATCCGTGGCCCGCTGCTCGAGCGATTCACGGATGATCTGGTTCACGAACTTCACCACGCTGGCCTCTTCATCCTCGTCGGCGTCGATGACGTTCGCCTCGTCGTGCCCTTCGAGGTTCTCGTAGTCCAGCTCACGACCCTCGAGGATCTGCTCGAAGGTATCCGCACCCACCCCGTAGAGCTTGCGCAGGGATTCGTGGATGCGGCGGCGGGAAGCCATACACCACTCCACCGGCATCGCGATCTCCTGGGCGACGGCCTGGCGAGCGACGAGATTGAAAGGGTCGAAGGTGGCGAGCTTCAGGTGCGGCACTTCGCCCTCGCCGCCGGTGATGGCCACGGGCAGGAGGCGGTAACGCAGAGCCACGCGGGGACCGCAGGCCTCGCGAAGCGGCAGGGGGGCCTCGGCTTGCGGAATATTCTCCAGCCACTCCATATCGAGCTCCGCGGCGAGTTCCCGCATGTAGGCCTCCTCATCCACCACTCCGGCATCCAGCACGTCGTCGATGGGCGAGCGCTGCCGCTGGACGGCGCCTTCCAGGACTTCGCCGAGTTTTTCCAAGTCTTGGCAGCCGCTGCGGCGGGCGGGGTCGATCAACAAATCGGTCATTCGGCGGGGTCTTCTGCTGGCAGTCTTGTCCCGTAAAACCGCCGGGAGGGCAACTTGTCTCTGGAAAATTCCCCGGAGAACTCAATCCGACCGCAAATCTTTGGTTTTCAGAAGCTCCCCAAGCATCCCCGGAGACTGAAGCCGGTAATAATGCCCGCCGATCTGGACTGGCAGGAAATCGCCCGATCCACGGAACAGGGTAATATTCAAGACCTTTACCCCATCCTGGCGGAGTTCCAATTGCCCGACGAACACCCATTTCATCGGCTCCCTATCAAAGTCGGCTGCCTCCAATTCCGAGCGCAAGCGCCCAAGATCGGCGGAAGGCAGTTCCTGCTTCACGAGTCCTTCCAAGGCGATGTCATGGCGGAAAAGCGAGGCCGAATCAAAAGCCGGTAAGTGGGGCGCGGGCTGATGCCGCCATAGGACCACGGCCAGAAACACGAGCACGAAGAACGCGACCAGAACCGCAAGTCCAATCCCGAGGATACGCTTGCCGGGAGCTTTCATGATTTGAAGTCGTCGGCTGAAGAGAGAAGCCGCAGGAGGCCAGTTATTTGCACCAGCCCCCCCTTAAACATCAAGCTAGCAGATTCCCGCCCTCCAAGGCTATGGCCACCGGCGGCCTCAGCATCGATTGCCTGCTTGGAGACCAAGACGAACTTCACGGAATCGGCCCCAAATGAGGCTAAGGTTTCCCCGCTGTCATCACGCCCCGGTCCGCTGCGGTCGTCCGGAAGCTGAATCCGCGGAATCCCGCCTCCGTGGCGAGCACCTCGTACTCCGCGGTGGAATAGCATTTGCCTTGGGTGGAGTGCATGAGGAGGGCGGAATATTCCGCGACCGGGAGTGGACCGCACTTGTCCGCATCGATAAAGGCGTCGTGGATCAGGAGCATGCCACCGGGCGCGAGGGCCCGGAACGAGGCAGCCAGAAGCTGGCGGACCTCCGGAAGATCCCAGTCGTGCAGGACGTTCGAGTAGAGGTGGAGATCGTAGCCGCCGGGGAGCTCCTCCTTCAGCATGTCCCCTGCCCTGACATCCACCCGGTCCGCGTAGCCGAGCTCGGCAATGCGGGTGCGGGCGATCTTCTCCACCGAGAATTGATCGAAGACCGTGGCGCTGAGTTTAGGATGATTCGCCACCAGGGAGCAGGCGTAGATGCCGGAGCCACCTCCGATATCCAGCAGGCGGGAGAAGCGCGAGAGATCCAGCGCCTGCGCCATGGCGGGACCCATCAGCACGCCTCGACAGTCCATGGCCGCGGTGAATTGCCGGGCGAAGGCCTCATCCTCCATCGCGCGGTGCCAATCGGCGGACTCGTCATAGCCACCCCAGTTCGCCGGCTTTCCGGTGCTGAGCACCTTCAGGTAGTCCTTCGTGACCGGGCGGTCCTTGAGCGAGCGATAGTAGGGAGCGAGGGACCACGGTGAGCTGGCGAGCAGGAAGTCCCGGCCGGAGTCCGAGAGATGGAAGACATCCCCTTCCCTGGTCACGAAGCCATTCGCGCAGAAGAGGGTCATCATCACATCGGCGGGACGCCCGGCGAAACCGAAGTGGCGACAGATGGCCGCCAGATCGGACGGGTTCGCAGCGAGCCAGGTGAAGAAATCGAGGTGCACCAAGGCGGCGGTCACCAAGTCCGCCGCATACAGGCCGTCCCGGTAGCGGTAGGCGCGGAGCGGGTCGGAGCTCGGGATTCGGCGCAGATCGGTGGCTTCCATGACGATGAGCGCGCTCCGGGAAGGGACTGATGACAAGGGCAATCGGCGGCAGCCGCCCGCTTGCGGGCGCTCATGTTTCGATTTCTTCACACAATGAGGATTCAAGCAGGAGCCCCGAGCCTAGCCTTCTCTTGCTCCGAATCCGGGCCATGAAACACGTTCTTCTTTTCGCCGCACTGCTGTCCACCCCGCTCGCCGCCCATCCGGATCCCCGGCACACGCTCGACGAGATCGAAGAGCACCTGCTGGAAACGCCGAATGACCCGGAGCTTCTGATCCGGAAGGCGGACCTGTTTCTGCAGACCAAGAAGCACGATGAAGCCGCCGAGATCATCGCCAAGCTCTTGGAAGCCCAGCCGAAGAATCCGGAAGTCCGCCTGCTCGATATCCGTCTGCTACTGGATCAGGAGCAGGGCGAGGAGGCGGCGTCCAAGGCGAGCGTGCTGACCGAGGCACATCCGCGCCATGCGGAAGCTTGGCGGGTGCGCGCCCGCGCGGAAGAAGCTCGTGGCCAGCGGGAGGAAGCGATCATGGCGTTGAGCAAGCACATGGATCTGGCCGCGAAGCCGAATCCCGGCGATGCTCTGATGGGTGCCGGCTGGATGGAGGAGAAAGGAGATGCCGCCGGCGCGGTGAAGATCCTGGACCAATGCCTGAGCAAAGTGGGCTGCTTGAGCGGCCTCCAACAAAGGGCGATCGGGCTGGAGATCGGGCTCGAACGATACGACTCCGCCCTGCGCCGCATCGATGCGCTGGAAGCCCGCTTCCGCCCTTCCGTCGAGCTCTCCCTCAAGCGTGCTGAGATCCTCGAGAAGGCGAAGCGCTTCGGCGAGGCGGCAAACGCCTGCGACTCCGCGCTGGCGTTGTTAGAGGCACAACCTTCCGCGAAGAAGCGCGGCGTGGTCTATCAGCACCACTTCCAGGTCCTGAGCACGCGCAAGGCGGAAAACCAGAAGAAGGCCGGCGTCCGCTGAGCTGAAGATTCCGTCACGAAATCTTGGCACGGCGTCGTAGCAAGTGACCAAATCTTCACGTCGCGATTTCCTCACATGATGGAGGTTTGACGGAAATGGTGAGCGGTTAGGCCTCTGCGGACTCCCGCCATGACGTTCACGTTCCCCGCACGCCTGCTTCTTCTCTCGGCCGCCCTTTCCACCACGATCCACGCTGCCGAATTCGGCACGCTGCGGGTCACGCAGCTTGCCAACAATAACAATCCGCTGAGCCATGCCACGCCGGGCATCTCGATTGCCAAGGGCACGGGCAGCACCAGCGGCGGGAACTTCGAGAGCGGCGCGAACCGCGGCGACTATGACATGAGCTTCGGCAGCAGCAATGACGTCACCGGCGGCGTCTTGCTGAGTTCGCTGGCCCAGCGCGTCCGTAATGACAGCGCGACCGGCGGTCCGGCGACCGGAGATTTCTTCGCCACCAGCAGCAGCGCGATCAACGGTACAGGCGACAAATACTGGCTGGCGATCCATTGGGCCGAGGTGGATGACAGCGTCGAGGTGAACTACGATACCTCCTACGCGCACCTGCCCTATGATGAGTTCATCGGCGGCGTGGTGACGAACAGCGTGAACAACGGCGAGATGAGCACGCTGACCGGCAGCCCGGGCATCGCGCTGGGAACGCAGTTCGTGGACCTCGCGACACCCGGGGGCCAATACTCGCTCGACATCAACGGTCTGGTTCCAAACGCGTCGCAGGTCGGGGTGCTACTGGTGACCGGCGTGCGGAACGAGGACAACTTCGCCCTCTCCCGCGCCAATGCGGACGGCAGCTTCAACATCTTCTGCCACGACAGCGGCACCAACGGTGCGAGCTACGAAAACGATGGCGTCGGATTCGCCTATCTGCCCGTGAGCGCGGTGGGCAGCAATCACCTGGCAGCCGTGGGTCGCGTGAATGGCAATGCCTCGACCGATGTAGCAGGCGGAAACTTCACCGTGACCAAGGGCGGCACCGGCCAATGGTATCTTCAAATCCCCGGCCATTCCGAAGCGACCGGCACCTTGATTGTGAGCCCGGAAGGCGGCGGCACGAACAACATCGACAACATTATCGCCACCAGCTGGGACGCGGCGAACAACCGCTGGATCATCGAGAGCCGCGATCTGAACGGCACAGCCCCCCAAGTTCCCACTCTCCAGAACATGGCAAATGCCGCGGAGGACGCCTTCAGCTTCGCCTTCTTTTCGCTCGCTGCCACCGGCACGAATACCGCGCCCACCGCTTCGATCGTCTCTCCCGCGGAAGAAGCGATCAAGGTGCCGGTGAATGCCGAGCTGCGTGTGAATGCCGGGGATGTGGACGGCGGCAACTTGCAGGTGACCTTCCACGGACGCCGTGTCGCTGCGGTGGAGCCCTCGGACTCTTTCTCCGTCGTCGCACTCCCGGACACGCAATTCTACTCCGAGAACACCGGCGGCAACCGCGCCGCGATCTTCTCCGCGCAGACCGACTGGATCGTGGCGGAGCGTGAAGCGGAGAATATCGGCTTCGTGCTGCACTTGGGCGATATCACCCAGCGCGGCGACAACCCGGCGACCGCCGCCGAGGAGTGGGCGAATGCCTCGAACGCGATGTATCGTCTGGAGAATCCAGCCACGACTTTCCTGGCAGAAGGCGTGCCCTACATCATGGCGGTGGGGAACCACGACCAGTACCCCATCGGGGATGCCGAAGGGACCACCGAATGGTTCAACCGCTACTTCGGCGTGCACCCGGAGACCGGCATCAATCACTTCCACGACAAGTCCTACTACGGCGGCACCTCCGAACCGACCAAAGCCGATAACAACTACACGCTCTTCACCGCAGGCGGGATGGACTTCATCGTGATCAGCTTCGAGTACGACACGACGCCGGACACCGTCGATCTCGACTGGGCGGATGCCTTGCTGAAAGCGCACCCGCAGCGCCGCGGCATCGTGATCACCCACCACATGGTGAACACCGGCAATCCGGCCAACTTCAGCACCCAGGGTTCCGCGATCTACGAAGCCCTGAAGGACAACCCGAACCTGATCCTGATGCACGGCGGCCACATCCATGGTGAAGGCCGCCGCACCGACACCTTCCAGGGCCGGACGGTCCATTCGCTCCTGGCCGACTACCAGGGCCGCAGCAATGGCGGCGACGGCTGGCTGCGGATCATGAAGTTCCGCCCCTCGCTGAATCGCGTGGACGTGCAGACTTACTCGCCCACGCTCGACCAATACGAGACCGACGGGGACAGCCAGTTCTCCATTGATATCGATCTGAAGAACGGCATGGGCCCCTTCAGCCAGATCGGCCAGATTTCCACGACCCCGGGCCAAGCATCCCTTGTCTGGAGCGGTTTGGAACCCGGCACCCGCTACGAGTGGTATGCCACGGTGAGCGATGGCATCGCGTCCGTGAGCACTCCGGTACAGAGCTTCATCACCGATGGGGTGGACTTCGAGCCGCGTGTCGAGATCACATCCCCGGCCAATGGCACGGTCGCCTCGGCCCCGGCGAGCATCGTGCTTGAGGCCGATGCCTCGGACATCGATGGCAGCATCAGCCGCGTGGAGTTCTACCGCGGGACCACCTTGATCGGCCAGGATGACACCGCACCCTATTCCGTGAACTGGAATGGCGTCTCGACCGGCAACTACACGATCATCGCGAAGGCGATCGACAACGAAGGCAACACCGGAGTGGCCGCCCCTGTCTCCGTGCTGGTGACGACCGAGCCTGCTGCTCCTACCGCGGCGACGGCGTCCTCCGCGGTCATCATCCCCGCTTGGCAAGTGGAGGCGGGAACGCCTGCCCCGCGTAACTTCACCGCACCCGGCAGCAACGCGGGTGACATCGAGCTCAAGATCAACGGGACCGCTGCCAACTACGCGGCCGGTGTCACGCTAGCGACTCCGGCCGGTGCGGGCGAGGCGCGGGACAACATTTCCCTGCCCTACGCCAGCGCCAGCGGGAAGGCATGGGTGAGCGTGCTCGACAACACCAACGACAACGCGGCCGACGCCAATCCCGCGACGGCGGAAGAGAACGAGCGCACGGCTGTGGCCTACCTGCCCTACTCCGGCGGATGGACCGGAGCTTCGATCTCCGCGAATGGCGATATCCTGAGCGGCAACCTGCCCTCCGGCACAAGCGTTGTGCGCAGCGGCGACGGGCTTTATGTGATCTCGGGCCTCTCGACCTCGGGCAACTTCATGGCCTTCGCCACCGGCAATGGCGGAACCGACGGGGACAACGTGCTCTCCATCCGCAAGGGGCAGGGCCAATGGTTCGTGCAGACACGCGACAACTCCTCCGAGGAGCAGAACGGCGCCTTCAACTTCCTTTACATCCCCTCCTCCACCCCGGGAGTTCTGAGCGGCCGCATCCGCGCCAATGGCACGGTGACCGCGCTGAACGGACAATTGGCCACGGTGGGAGCGACGCTGGTGGATACCTCCACCCACTGCGACCTCACCTTCGGCAATGGCACCCAATTCAATCCATCCAACTGCGCGCTGTTCCTGACGCCGGATGCAAGCGACTCCTCCGCCGCGCCGGACAATCTGGTAAGCTACTCGGCCAGCGGAAATGCCTTCCGGATCTTCAGCCAGGATCTGCCGCAGCTTGCGGGGAACTTCCAGAAGATCGACATGCGCTTCGTGGCCATTCCTTACGCAGCTTCCGCGGCGGTGCCGACCGAAGTGAGCATCGAGGGCACGGACGCGATCGGAGGCGAGTATGGCGAAGATCGCAGCATGAGCTTCACGGTAAGCCGGACGGGATCCACCGATACCACGTTGACGGTTGCCTACTCGACCTCCGGCACGGCTCAGGCGGGACTCGACTTCACCGCGCCTCCGGGCTTCGTCCAGATCCCGGCCGGTCAGGGCTCGGCGGTCGTGACCATCCAGATTTTGGAAGACTCTGCGGCAGAGGGAGATGAGACCGTGATCCTGACTTTGATCGATGGCGACTTCCATGAGCTGTCCGCGGCGGTGTCTGCCACGGGCACCATCAAGGATCGCCCGCTGCAGGCCTTCCTCCGTGCCGGCGGCATGAGCAACCCGGAAGCCGATGACGATGGCGACGGCAGCCCGAACATCTTGGAGTACTATTTCGGTAGCCCCCCGGAGCATGCGACGGTTCAGGCAGTCTCCGTCGGTGAGGGCAGCTTCACCGCGCGATTCCCCCGTTCGAAAAGCGCGACCGACGTGAATGCCAAGGTGCAGTGGTCGACCGATCTGGCCGGCTGGCACGATTCCGGAGCGAGCGATGGCAAGCGCACCGGGAGCATTGCCACCCGCACCGTTTCGCCCGAGATGGAAGATCCGGAAACCATCGAGGCTGTGCTCACATTCCCGGAGGGACCGGCTCCGGCAGCCGTTTACCTCCGCCTGACGGTGACGCCCTGATCGGACCGTCGCATCTTCATGCGACTCTTGCAGGTTCCTCGCGGGCTGTCAGGCTTACGAGACAGGCGGGGCTTTCCGGCGTAAGCTCCCGTCTGGAAAGGCGATGCTGTTCCGGAAACCCATCCTCGGCCTGCTCCTGGCCGGCGGCCTTCAGGCTGCCCCGCTGCTGCCGCTCCGTGTCGTGGAATCGACGCAGATGAACTTCGGCCACCCTCTGTCCGAGCTTCTGGATGGCGATGTGAACGCGGGCAATGGCCTGGACATGGACCGGGCACAATTTCAGGAGCAGGTGATCGTCTTCGCCACGGAGAAGCCGCTCTTCGCGCAGGTATTCCAGTTCACTACCTGGCACATCTCCAAGGAGAAGGGGGCCTACCCGGCCCAACTGGAGCTTGCGGTCACTTCGGACGACAAGCCGAGCCGCCAAGGCAACTGGAAGCCGCTCAAGCCGAGCCAAGTGCTCACCGATTCCTTTCCGCGGAATCCGGGGCTGATCCGCTCGGAGGGCGACTGGATCTACATGTCGGAGGGGCTCGACCAAACGGTGCTGACCGTGCGCGCCCCTGCGGCGCTCACCGGGGTGACTGGTTTCCGCCTCCGTTTCCTACAGGTCGAGGCGAGCCACATCAGCGGCCAGCGCGTGATCGGCCGCAGCCGGAACGGGAACTGCGTGATCAACGAGTTCCAGATCCAGGCGGATCCGCTGCGCTCGTCGAATGTCGCACTGGGCCGACCGGTAAGGGCATCGGGCGCCGTCTACGACGGACTGTATCCGCATTTCCTCACGGACGGGTTCGCGGCGTCCTTCTCCCACCCGGCGGACTGGCAACCGGCGCGGGATTTCCACTTCGAGGTGGATCTAGGCAGCACCCGTTCGCTCGACTACATCGTGCTGCGCAGCCGGCTCGACGGCACGGCACCGGAGCGACTCGGCGACTATGAGCTGCAGGTGCTGGCCGATGATGGCAGCGGCCAACCCGGAGAGATTCGATGGCGTGCCCGCATGCGGCAGGATGGCTCGCATGTTCCGCCGGGAGGCCGGGATATCATTCAGGCGGAGGATGGCACCGGTGAAAGTTTCTCCGGACGCTTCGTCCGCATCGTGAACCCCATCGATGCGATCTGCCGCCCGCAGGTGGGAGAACTGGAGGTCTATCCGCAGCTTCACCCGCGCATTGCCGGGATCAGTGCGGACAGCCAGGAGATCGGGCAGTCGGAGAGCTTGCCGCCGGGCACGAAACGACTCGACTTCAACTTTGCGGCGGGGAAAGACGATGTCGCCCCGGAACTGCTGGTCTTCCGCTGGCGTCAGGCTGCGACGAACTCGGCATGGCTCGAGTGCGGAGCCGGAGAGCTTGCCACAATCTCCTGCGAGAATCCCGGCGTTTACCCGATCGAATTCCAAGCGCGCCACACCGACGGACGCTGGAGCCGGCAGATCCAATCGCATGTCTTCACCATCCCTACCCCGTGGTGGCGGAGCCCGATCCGGATGGGTGCGCTCGCGCTGGGAGGATTCCTACTGGCGGCGGGCCTGGCGTGGTGGGCCTCGGTGCGGCGGCTCCGCCACAAGCTGCAGCTCGCCCAGGCGGCGCGTGCCATTGAGCAGGACCGGCTCCGCATCGCACGGGACATGCACGATGACATCGGTGCCCGTCTCACCCACATGGCCTTGCTCGCGGACCGGCTGAAGCGCTCGCCCGGGCACGATCCCTCGCTTCTCACGAAACTCGCCGGGGAGGCGCGCGGCACCGTCGGCGCGCTCGACCAGATCGTGTGGGCGGTGAACCCACGCCACGACACCCTCGGCAGCCTCTCGGATTACCTCTGCAATCATGCGACCGGCTATCTCGCAGATGCCGGTCTCTCCTGCCATTTTGAATCGCCGCCCTCGAACCGTGAATCCATCCTGCCCTTTGCCATCCGCCATCCGCTGCTGATGGCGGTGAAGGAAGCGCTCCAGAACGTGGTGAAACATGCCGGTGCCAGCCGCGTAACCATCAGCCTGCACTCGAAGGGCGACGCCATCGAGCTGGACCTGAGCGACGACGGCAAAGGGATCAAGCCCGATGTTAGCGTGCCCGACGATGGCGACGGCCTCTCAAACATGCGTGGGCGCTTGGCCGAAATCGGCGGGACCTGCGTGATCGCCCCCTCACCTGCGGGAGGAACCCGCGTCACCCTTTCGGTCCCATGGACCGCCGGAGCATGAAACCTTGTACGATCAGCCTAGTAGAAGACAACCTGCCGCTTGCCGAGGAACTGCAAGCATTGTTCGACAGCCAGCCGGACATGCAGGTGCTTGCCGCCTATCCCTCCGCGGAGGAGGCGCTCAACGCCCTTCCCGCGAAGCTTCCGGACATCCTCGTCGTGGACATCCGGCTCCCCGGAATGGATGGGGTGGAGCTGATTTCCACCTTGAAGCCGCGCTTCAAGGACCTGCCGATCCTCGTGCTCACAATGTACGAGGAGAGCGACCTGATCTTCGACGCGCTCAAGGCCGGAGCCTCCGGCTACCTCTTGAAGCGGGCGGCGGGCGAAGAACTCTGCGAAGCCGTGCGGCAGATCCGCAGCGGCGGCTCGCCGATGTCGCCCAGCATCGCCCGGAAGGTCGTGGACTCCTTCCGGGCTCCCAGCCCACCGGAACCGGAGGGTGCAAGACTCTCGCCCCGCGAACAGGAGATCCTCGGTCTGTTAGCCAATGGTGCGCTCTACAAGGAGATCGCCGGAACCCTCGGTATCAGTTTGGACACGGTGCGCACCCACCTGCGCCGGATCTATGAGAAGCTGCACGTACACACCCGCACGGAAGCGGTGGTGAAGTACTTGGGACATCGTAGGTGACAGGGACACACATCCTGTCACCCAAGCATGCGACTGACGGAAGTCGCCAACATGGTCTTGGATGTAAGCGTTCCTGAAACCCGGGAGCGCTTGATCCACCCAAGATCATGAATCCAAGCCCAGACTCCTCTCCCCTTCTCTCTCCGGCGCGCTGTTCCGCACGCCCGGCCGCCGCGATTTCGCGCCGCGGTCGCTTGTACTGATTTCCAGGAGGTCACGGTGGCGTCCCGGCACAACCCGGGGCGCTGCCGATTTCCGGGCCATGACTCTCCCCCGGCCTCCGTCCCGCCGATTCCCGAAACCCATGAAAACCCGCCCCATCGTATCCACCGCCATCTTCGCCTCGCTGCTGGCCACCGCAGCGAACGCCGCGATCTATCCCTACGCCGAGTATCACCTCGGCGAAGCAGGAAGCCTCGGAGCCAGCAACAAGCCGCAGGACGCCACCGGCAACAACCGCCACTTCTCGGACGACATCAACGGCGGCTCCGCCGTCACCGGAAGCGCCTCCTTCCACCCGAACGCCACGGGATCGACCGCCTACCTCGATACCTCCGCGAGCGGCAACGAAGGCTGGTACTCCGGCAACATGTATTCCTCCCTGCCGACGGACAACTTCGCCTTCGGGGTCTTCGCCCGTGCGTCCTCGAACGACGGCGACCATCAAGGCGACATCTTCACGCTCGGCAACACGGGCGGCTCGCACAAGCTCTCGCTCGAAGGCAACGGCTGGTCCTCCAGCGCGCACAACGTGAACTGGATCGCACCGCCGGGAGGCGTGCCCGGTTCCTTCCAGCCCGATACCTGGGTGCACCTGGCCCTGATTCGCAAGGGGGGCGTGACGACTTTCTACGTGAACGGCGTGGCCAACGGGACTTTCAGCGGGGCCGCCGTGCATGCCTCTCCCCACATGTCCGTGGCACCGGGTGGCGGCTCCTACTTCGACGGGCATCTGGATGAAGCCCGTGTGGTCAGCTTCACCTCCGACGAAGCGGTCGAGGACATCCTCACCGCTTTGCAGAGTGGCATCGTGCCATCCTCCTTCGTGGAAACCGGGGTGGGAGCCACGTTCCAATCCGCGGGTCTCTCAACCGACGAGGAGTCCATCTTCCGTCTCGGTGGCGCGGTGCAGGACTCCGCGGTCCTTACCCAAACGGACGGTCTCTCGGTGGCAGCCGGAACCGCACCGAAGCACATCATCAACATTTCCCAGGAAGGCGAGATCCCGGTCGGCAGCTATCCTTTGATCTACTATACCGGCAGTATCGGTGGGCTCGGCTTCACCGGCTTGCAGCTCGCACCGCTTCCGGGGCGCATCACCGGCACCTTGGTGAACAATACCGTGGATTCCACCATCGATCTGGTAGTGACCGCCTCCGAGCCGGGCGACATCACCTGGACCGGCACCGGCAGCAGCACTTGGAACATCCAAGGCAACTCGAATTGGAAGTTCACCGGCGGCAGCACCGCGACGCAATTCTTCCCGGGCGACGCCGTGCGCTTCGATGAGACGGCCACGAATAAGAACGTAAGCGTGGGCGTCGCAGTCACTCCTTCCACTGTCTATATCACCGGCGGGCAAAACTATAGCTTCAGTGGTGCCGGCATCGCCGGCTCCGCAGCGCTTGAAATTACCGGCGGAGGCACCGTCACCTTCACGAATGCCAACACCCACAGCGGCTCGATCTACGTGGACGGCTCCAATATCGTGGTCGGTGACGGAGGAACGACCGGCTCGCTGGGCACCGGGAACACCACGCTCAACGGCAACCTGCTGGTGAACCGCAGCGGCAGCTTGACCATGCCCAACGCCATCACCGGAGATGCCAGCATTCAGAAAACCGGCGACGGCCGTCTGGTGCTCGGCGGATCCAGCAGCTTCAGCGGACCGGTGACCTTGACCAGCGGGGTGATCGCTTCCGCCAACTCTTCCAGCCTTGGAAGCGATAGCGCCGGAACCACCGTCGCCGCGGGTGCCACGCTCGATGTCTTCACCGCAGGCGTGGGGAACGAACCGGTCACGATCAACGGCAGCGGGATCAACGGCGAGGGCGCGATCATCAACACCGCTGCGGCGGGCCAGCTCGACGGGGTGAGGCAACTCATCCTGGCGAGCGATTCAAGTATCGGCGGCCCCAACCGTTGGGATGTCCGCGGCAGCGGTTCCTCCGTGACGGGCAACTTCAAGCTGACCAAGATCGGAAACAATCACATCAGCATGGTGCTGGGCACGGTGTCCGTGAAGGACATCGAGGTGAATGGAGGTCTCCTCTCCTTCGAAGCCGGTGCCACCGTGGATAACACCAATCCCGGTTCGATCACGGTGAACTCCGGCACACTCGGCTTCAGCAACTACTTCGCTCCGGTGACCTGCACCAAGCCGATCGTGATGAACGGCGGACGCATCAGCACCACCGCCTCCGGTGTCGATGGTAGCGCGAGCATCGAGTCCACCGTGACCTTGAGCGCGCCATCCACCACCATCCATGCCGATGGCGGTGCTACGATCACCTTGAGCGGTTCTGCAAGCGGCACAGGCGCGCTGAACAAAGATGGCACCGGGACACTTCTACTGTCCGGCAACCATGCCTACCAGGGGAACACCACCGTGGCGGAAGGCACCCTGTCCCTCACGGCAACAGGTCTTGCGGATGCTTCCACGGTGAACCTGGGCAGCGCCGCGGTGCTCGACATGGGCTACGGCGGAACGGATACCGTCGCGGCGCTTTTCATCAATGGCGTCCAGCAAGCCGCCGGAGTCTATGCCGCCGCTCATGCCAGCGGACGTTTCAGCGGCATCGGCAGCCTGACCGTGACCAGCGGCCCCACTACCACGCCCTATCAAACTTGGGAGACTACAAACGGCATCTCCGGCGCGGGCTCAGCCGCGGACTCCGACAACGATGGCATTGCCAACGGCATCGAGTTCGTGCTCGGCGGCGATCCAAGCGGACCGGGCTCCAACTCGACATCGCTGCTGCCCACCGCCACCAAGGATGCCACCCACTTCGAATTCACATTCCGCCGCACCGACGAGTCGGCAGCATCGACACCCTTTGTCGAATATGGCTCGGACCTCAGTGGCTGGGCCATCGCCCAGAACGGCACGGCCGGGGTGACCATCAGCAACGACAACGATTTCCACGGTCAGGGGATCGATCGGGTCCGAGTGAGGATTCCCCTGCCCTCGGGTGAAACCTCCCTCTTCGCCCGACTGAGGGTCGATATTCCCTGATCATCCGTTGGAGTCCGGCATCGCTGCCTGGCGGCGGTGCCGGATTTTTTTGGTTTCGTTCCGCCTGCTTTCGCTAGCATTCCGCAATGTCATCCGAACCGGTTCCCGGACTGCGCGCGCAGCGTCTTACTGTGAGGACTACGCGGGCTGCGATCCTCGCGCTGCTTGGGGTTACATGGTGCTTCGCCGAGGACGCGAGCAAGGGCGATCCGGAGATGCTACCCTACGCCGGGAGTGATGAATGGCGGGCCGATCACGAGCAGCGCGTGAAGTGGTTCCGCGAGGCCCGCTTCGGCATGTTCATTCACCTCGGTCTGTATTCGGGGGCGGGTGGCTATTGGCCGCCCGACCGGACGATCGGCAGGCTCTACGAGCAACCGCAGACCGAGCGGATCCGCACCTGGGCCTCGGTGCCCGAACCGGAATACGGTCGCCTGCTCAAGCCGCTCTTCAATCCCGAGCCCGGCTGCACCGATGCTTGGGCCGAACTTGCGAAGGAGGCCGGCATGCGCTACGCGGTCTTCACGGCAAAGCACCACGAGGGCTACACTCTTTTCAACAGCAAGGCTGAGTATTCCGCCCACAATCCAGCCACCGGCAGCACCAACATCTCACCGCCCGGTCGCGATCTCTTCCGCGAGTATACGGATAGCTTCCGCCGCGAAGGTCTGGTGCCCGGAGCCTACTACTCGCTGATCGATTGGCAGTACCCCGATCCCGCACGCTACCGCCGCTACCTGCACCAGCATCTGGCCGAACTCGCATCGGGCTACGGCCCGCTCGGAATCCTGTGGGTGGACTACTCCTCCGCCGGGAATGAAGGGGCCCATTGGGGAACCCGCTCGATCCTCGACATCTGGCGGACCCACCAACCCGCCGCGATCTTCAACAACCGCTTCTGGAACGGGCTGGAGAACCCGAACGGCGACTTCTTCACGCCCGAGCGTTATGTACCCCCTGCCGGTTATCACGGTCGTATCTTCGAGGCCTGCCACACGCTGAACGAAAGCTTCGGTTTCAGCTATCACGACGACTCGTGGAAGGGCCCTGCCGACGTCATCCGCCTCCTGTCCGATGTGGCCAGCAAGGGTGGGAATCTATTGCTCAATGTAGGACCGGACGCACGAGGCCGCATCCCCGATCCCGCAGTCCGCACGCTGAAAGAGGTTGGTGCCTGGCTCCGGACCCATGGCGAGGCAATCTATGGCACCACCGCGTCCCCCCTTCTTTATCCGCCCTTCAAAGGCCGCATCACGCTCTCCGCGGATGAGCGCGATCCGACGCTCTACTGCCACCTGAGCGAATGGCCCGAGGGCGGGCTGCTCTCGGTGGAGGGCCTTCAAACCCAGTGCAGCTCGGCCACGCTGTTGGGAGGCGGCTTCCTGCCGCTCGACCAAACACAGGGAGGACCACCGGTAATCCGGCTGCCCGCCACGCCGCCCGACCCGACTGATCCCCTGCCGATCGTGGCCATCCGTTTGAACGGTCCGCCGGTCTTCGATTCATCTCCCTACCCGCGTCAGGCGGCGGACCGATCCATCGCCCTGTCCGCCAGCCAAGCGATCCTCGCGCCCTCCGTGACGGCCACCAATCCGATCAGGCTGGAGGAGAGCCACATCGGATTCTGGTCGGATACCGGCGAGAGTGTCTGGTTTCCTTTCGTGCTTCGCGTTCCGTGGACGACCCGGATGGTCGGCGACAAGGCCGAGAAGATCCCGGGGAAATTCGATGTCTATCTGGACGCTGCCATCGCACCGGATGCCGGTGGCGAAGTGGAGATCCGATTGCTCGACCAGACCCTGAATCACCGTTTGGCCGCGACTGCCCACTGGCGCGACTTCCAAGAGATCAAGGTCGGAACCGTGACCGTGGGGCAGGCAGGGCTAATGTCGCTGCATGTGCGCCCGCTCTCCATCAAGGGCATCGGCCTGATGAACCTGCGAGGCGTGAAGCTGGTGCCAGTACCCTGAGGAAGGCACGAAGCACCGACTAATCCACCTTCTCCACCTCCACGGAGACGGACATCTTGCCGTGGCCATTGCCGTGGTAGCTGCCCTTCACCGGTGCCACATCGTCGTAATCGCGGCCGACCGCGATCTTGATGTAGCGTTCATCCGCCAAGGTCTCGTTGGTGGGATCGAAGCCGATCCAGCCGACGCTCGGGAAGAAGACCTCCGGCCATGCATGCGAGGCCTGCGCACCGACAAGCGAATCGCGCGGGCCGTTGTAGAGGTAGCCGGAAGCATAGCGCGCCGGAATCCCGACCGCGCGGCAGAGCCCCAGCATCACATGCGTGAAATCCTGACAGACACCGCGGCGAAGCGCGAAGGCTTCCTCGATGCGCGTGCTCACATTCGTGGTGCCAGCTTGATAGCGGAAGTTCGCGTGGATCCAATGCATGATCGCCACGGCTTGCTCGAAGACCGGGCCGATCCCGCTGGTGATATCGAGCGCCTGACGCCAGACATACGGATTCCGCGAAACGAAGGGGCTGTCCTGGAGGTAAGCCCAGGTGCGTTCTGGAATGTCATCGCCGCGATACTCGTGGAGAAGCGCTTTCTGGTCTGACTCCGGCACCACCAGCGGAAGGTTTTGAATGCGGATGCGGCTCTCGATCTCCAGCCTCCTGTGATCGCCGGGGACCTCGAAGTGATGAGTCACGTTCTCGAAGAGATCATGGAAGCGCCGTACGCGGGTGGCGGGCAGCACCTTCACCACGGCGGAAAGGGTGCGCTGGAAAGGAAAGGTGCGCGGCTCCAAATGCAGCGTGTTGATGCTGTCCCGCACCGGCGCGTCGTAATCGAACACGGTGCGGTGGAGAACTTTGAAAACAGGGCCTGGCTGCGGAGGCTGTGCCATCGGTCCGGGAGTCGGCGCACGGCGCGCGACCAATTCAGGGGCTGATAAGGTCAAAAGCGGGATCTCGGGTTGCCGCGGATCACTGCTGCTGCTGGGCCATTTGCCAAGCAACAACCGCGGACATATTCGCCGCCGGGATTGGCGGGCGGGCATTGTTGGCGTCCTGCAACAGCACGTAGGTGCGGAACAACTCCTCCCCGATCGAATTGAACTTCTCCTGCGTCTGGTCGAGGAACTGGTGCAGACCGCTCTCCAGCACCTCCTCGGTGGAGCCGTAGGAAAGCTCGGACAACAAACGGCCCGCAACCCGTTCGGCATCATTGGAATAGGTACCGCGCGGCGCCCCGGAAATGCGGTGCAGGTTGCGGTCGATCCGGTCGACACAAAAGCGCACCGAGCGCGGGAACTCCCGCGAGAAAATCAGGAAATCCACCACGCTGTCCGGATCCGGTTCACCCTGATGCGAAGCCCGGAAGGCCCCGAGAGCCCCGCAGGAGCGCAGGATCGCCGTCCAGTGGAAGGTGGCGGTGCCATTCGCCGGAACTTCCTCCTCCGGCAAGAAGCTGGTGATATCGAGAAAGCGGGTGGTCTTGTCCGCACGCTCCAGATGCCGTCCGAGATCCATGAACTCCCAAGCCTCGTTGCGTGCGATCGAAGCCGCCGCGATGCCGTGGAAGGTGAAGGTGGCGCGCCGGATCGTTTCGTAGTAACGGGTCGGGTCCGCGGAAAGCAGTAGCTCGCCATCACGCGAATTGATGAAGAGGTAGAGCGAGTTCAACTCTTCCCAAAGTTCTTCAGAGAGCTGGTCGCGCACCATCCGGGCGTTCTCGCGGGCCTGCGCGATGGACGAGACGATGCTGCTCGGATTCTTCCGGTCGTCCGTCAGAAAGCGGATCACCTCCGCGCTCCCCGCCTCGCTGTAGAGATCGGAGAAGAGCGTCTCGTCCCCCGTGCTGAGGATGATCGGCTTCCAGAAAGCGCGCAGGCGCTCGCTATCGAGACGTTCGTGATCGAGAAGCAACTGGCCGTTGACTTCGATTAGACGGGCGAGGTTATCGGCCCGCTCGATGTAGCGGACCATCCAGTAGAGGCTATTGGCAACGCGGGAGAGCATGTCGGAAAATTATTTCAAAACCCAGGTATCCTTGCTGCCGCCGCCTTGGGAAGAATTGACCACCAGCGAGCCTTTGCGCAGGGCGACGCGGGTCAGGCCGCCAGGCACGATCTTCACGTCGTTGCCGTAGATAATGTAGGGACGCAGGTCGATGTGGCGGCCTTCCATGTTCCCCTCGCACCAAGTAGGCGAACGGGACAAGGATACCACCGGCTGGGCGATAAAATTCCGAGGATCCTCGATGATCTTGTCCTTAAACTTGGCGATTTCCTCGCTGCTCGCTGAGGGTCCCATCAGCATGCCGTAGCCGCCGGATTCATTGGCCGCCTTCACTACCAAGTCCTTCAGGTTCTCCAGGATGTATTTGCGATCGCTCTCCTCGGAAGCGAGGTAAGTCGGCACGTTCGGCAGGATCGGATCCTGGCCGAGGTAGTACTCAATGATCTTCGGCACGAAGTAGTAGATCACCTTGTCGTCCGCCACACCGGTCCCGACCGCATTGGCCAAGGCGACATTGCCCGCCTGATAGGCACGCATGATCCCCGGCACGCCGAGCACCGAGTCCTTCCGGAACACCGTCGGGTCCAGGAAATCGTCATCGATACGGCGGTAGATCACGTCCACCCGCACCAGACCCTTGGTCGTACGCATGTAGACGAAGTCATCCATCACCACCAGATCGCGGCCTTCCACGATCTCGATACCCATCTCGCGGGCCAGATAACAGTGCTCGAAGTAGGCGCTATTGTAGCATCCCGGCGTGAGCAGCACACAAACCGGCTCGCCCTCGCGGTGCGGGGAGACGTGGTGCAGCATCTCCAGAAGCTCGCGCGGATAAGCATCCACGGAGCGGACACCCAGCGATTCGAACAAGCTCGGGAAAGCGCGCTTCAAGGCGTTCCGGTTCTCCAGGAGATAGGAAGCGCCCGAAGGGCAACGGCCGTTATCCTCCAGCACGTAGTATGTCCCATCCCCACCACGGATCAGGTCGCTGCCGCAGATGTGGATGTAGATGTCCTTCGGCACCTTCATCCCCCGGAACTCCGGGCGGTAGTGCTTCGCTTCCTCGATGTAGAAGCGCGGGATGATTCCATCGCGCAGGATGTGCTGCTCGTGGTAGATATCGTGCAGGAAAAGATTCAGCGCGATGATCCGCTGCGTGAGGCCTGCCTCCAGATGATCCCACTCATCCGCCGGGATAACCCGCGGGACGGGGTCGAAAGGGAAGATGCGCTCGGTGCCGCGGTCGTCGTGGTAGACGTTGAAGGTCACGCCCTGCCGGAGGAAGTGCTGGTCGCAGGAGGCCCGGCGCGCCTCGAAATCTTCAGGGGGGAAAGCGGAGAAGCGGCTGAGCAACGCCCGGTAGTGCGATCTCACCTCGCCGTTCCCGGCGAACATCTCATCGAAAAATCCGTCTGCCTCGTAGGCTTCAAACATGTGCAGTCTTGGGGTGAAACTCACTTTAGCAGGGCATGGGCCAAGTCACCCTACTTTCCTATTAGGTCATTCGCCGTTGCGGCATTTGGCGAGACAAAACAGGCATTTTCCGGGCTCCCTCCACTTTTTCCGTGCCGCCCGGACTGTGTCATGCTTTGAACAGGCCCGTGGCCTACCTCGAAATCCGCGATCTCCAGACTCACTTCAAGAAGCGTGCCGGTTCCGTCTTCGCTCCGGCGGTGGAGACCATCAAGGCGGTCGATGGCGTGAGCCTTTTCATCGAGAAGGGCGAGATCCTCGGTTTGGTCGGGGAATCCGGGTGCGGCAAGTCCACGCTCTCCCGCACGATCATGCAGCTGATCCGGCCCACCGCTGGATCCATCATGCTGAACGGCGAGTTTCTAGGCCAACTGAGCAGCTCGGAAGTCCGCAAGCGCCGCTTGGATTTCCAGATGATCTTCCAAGACCCTTACGCCTCCCTGAATCCGCGCATGACGGTCTTTTCGACCCTTGCGGAAGCGATCAAGCAGCGCCACCCCGGCGTCAAGGGTGCCGACTTGACCGCCCGGGTAACCCGGCTGATGGAAACCGTGGGCCTCGATCCGCGCTTCCAGAAGAAGTACCCGCACGAATTCTCCGGCGGCCAGCGCCAGCGCATTGCCATCGCCCGAGCCCTCGCCCCGGAACCGAAGCTGGTGATCGCGGACGAGCCGGTTTCCGCGCTGGACGTCTCGATCCAGTCCCAGATCCTGAATCTGCTCAAAAAGCTGCGCGCCGAGCTGGGCCTAACCATGATTTTCATCACGCACGATCTCGGCGTGGTCCGCTATCTGGCCGATCGCATCGTGGTGATGTACAAGGGCAAGATCGTGGAGGAAGGTGAAGCCGAGGCGCTCTTCGCCAATCCGCAAAACGCCTACACCAAGAAGCTGCTGGCGGCGATTCCGAAGCTCGAGGCGAGCGTCTGAGCCGATCGGGGGGCCTCACCCGCCACCTGAGTTGCTGCTCCGGGGAGGTTTGACTTGCCCGGTGAGAGGGCCGCGGGAGAGATTCGGGGGTCATGGATCCTTTCCTCCTCAAAACGCTCCACATCGTGGGTGCCCTCGGAGCATTCGCGGGTATCGGGGCGATCATCGCCGCTGCGGACGACAAGCACCGCAAACTGGCCGGAGCCCTGCACGGGATCTCCCTTCTTGTGCTCCTGCTAATGGGCTTCGCGATGCTGAAGAAGCCGCCGATGGATCAGCATTGGTGGCAGGTGAAGCTGGTGATCTGGCTTTTCATCGGAGCCGCACCCGCCTTCGCCAAGCGCAAGGTGCTGCCGGCGGGCGCCTTGGTGGGCATCTGTCTGGCTCTGGGCGCCACCGCCGCCTACCTCGCTCTTGCCAAGCCGTTTTAATCCGCCGGATTTGCTTTTTTCACGCCAGATCCTGCATGTGGGGGAGTCTCCCCTTGCATGCCCGCGGGCCGGGTTCTAATTCTCCCGCGCGCTGATCCGATTATCGCCGCCCCATGAGTGCCGCTGCCGTTACTTCATTTCCAATCGTTTCCCGTGTCTGGAAGTCTTCCATCGGGCGAAAACTGATCGTCGCCCTGACCGGCTTGGCCCTCGTGGGCTTCCTCGCCGGCCACCTCTCGGGTAACCTGCTCGTCTTCGTCGGACGGGAAGCCTTCAACGATTACGCGCAGATGCTGCACGAGTTGCTCCACGGGGCAGGCGTCTGGATCGCCCGGATCGGCCTGCTGGTCGTCGTGGTCCTGCACGTCGCCGCCACCATCTCGCTCACCCGCGAGAACCGCGCCTCCCGCCAAGCCTACGCTCACCCGACCACGATCCAGACCACGAAGTCGGCCAAGGGCATGATTTTCTCCGGCCTGACCATCCTGGCCTTCGTGATCTTCCACCTGCTCCACTTCACGGTGCGGGTGACTTTCCCGGCGGATCGCTACGTCGATCGCGACAAGTTCGGCGAACAACGTTTCGACGCCTGGCAGATGGTGATCGACGGCTTCAGCAATCCGCTGGTGGTGCTCTTCTACCTGATCGCGATGACAATGCTCTGCTCGCACCTGAGCCACGGCGTCGGCTCGATGTTCCAGACCCTCGGCCTGCGCTCTAAAAAATCCGCTCCAGTCGTCACGGCGATTTCAAAGGGCTACGCGGTCCTGATCTGGGTCGGCTTCATCTCGATCCCGATCTCCATTCTCGTCTTCGGCTACGGTCGCTAACTCTTTCTCCCTTTCGTCATGTCTCTTGATAGCAAGATTCCTTCCGGGCCGATGGACCAGAAGTGGTCCAACCACAAGTTCAACTCCAAGCTGATCAACCCGGCGAACAAACGGAAATACACGATCCTCGTCGTGGGCTCCGGTCTTGCCGGCGGTGCTGCTGCCGCGACTCTCGCCGAGCTCGGCTATCAGGTGAAGTGCTTCTGCTACCAGGATAGCCCGCGCCGCGCCCACTCGATCGCCGCGCAGGGTGGCATCAATGCCGCGAAGAACTACCAGAACGACGGCGACTCCGTGGATCGCCTCTTCTACGACACCGTGAAGGGTGGTGACTTCCGCGCCCGCGAAGCGAACGTCCGCCGCCTCGCCGAGGTCTCGGTCAATATCATCGACCAGTGCGTGGCGCAGGGTGTTCCTTTCGCCCGCGAATACGGCGGTCTGTTAGATAACCGTTCCTTCGGCGGCGCTCAAGTCTCCCGCACTTTCTACGCCCGCGGCCAGACCGGCCAGCAGCTCCTCATCGGTTGCTACCAAGCTCTGGAGAAGGAGATCCACAAGGGTGGCGTGAAGATGTATCCCCGCACCGAGATGCTCGATCTCGTGCTCGTGGAAGGCCATGCCAAGGGCATCGTCGTCCGCGACATGACCACAGGCAAGATCGAGTCCCACGCGGGCGATGCCGTGATCATGGCCACCGGCGGCTACGGCAACGTGTTCTTCCTTTCGACCAACGCGATGGGTTGCAACGTGACCTCCACGTGGCGCGCCGCACGTCGCGGGGCCTACTTCGCCAATCCCTGCTACACCCAGATTCACCCGACCTGCATCCCGGTCAGCGGCGACTACCAGTCGAAGCTTACCCTGATGTCGGAGTCGCTCCGCAATGACGGCCGCGTCTGGGCACCGAAGGAGCGCGCCATCGCCGAGAAGATCCGCAAGGGCGAGCTCAAGCCCGCCGACGTGCCGGAGGACGCCCGCGATTACTACCTCGAGCGCAAGTATCCGTCCTTCGGCAACCTCGCCCCGCGCGACATCTCCTCGCGTGCCGCGAAGGAAGCCTGCGATGACGGCCGCGGCGTGGCCAAGACCGGGCTGGGCGTTTACCTTGATTTCCGCGATGCCACCGCCCGCCTCGGCGAGCCCACCATCCGCGCCCGTTACGGCAACCTCTTCCAGATGTATGAGAAGATCGCCGGCGAGGATCCCTACAAGCAGCCGATGATGATCTACCCCGCGGTGCACTACACCATGGGCGGCCTCTGGGTGGACTACAACCTGATGTCGAACGTCCCCGGCCTGCACGTGCTGGGCGAGGCGAACTTCTCCGACCACGGTGCGAACCGTCTCGGCGCCTCCGCACTCATGCAGGGCCTTGCCGATGGCTACTTCGTCATCCCCTCCACCATCGCGATCTATCTCGCCACCCAGAAGCCCGGCACGGTGAAAACCGATCACCCGGAATTCAAAAAGGTGGAGGAAGAAGTCACGGCCCGCACCAACCGCCTGCTCAACATCAACGGCAAGCGCACCGTGGACAGCTTCCACAAGCAGCTCGGCGAGATCATGTGGGACAAGTGCGGCATGGCCCGTTCCCGCGAAGGTCTCACCGAAGCCATCGCGGAGATCCCGAAGATCCGCGAGGAGTTCTGGCAGAATGTCCGCGTCCCCGGCTCCGGCAACATCACCAACATGGAACTGGAGAAGGCCGGCCGCGTCGCCGACTTCCTCGAGTTTGCCGAGATGATGTGCTACGACGCCCGCGACCGCGAGGAGTCCTGCGGCGGTCACTTCCGCGTCGAACACCAGTTCACCGAGGCCGACCCCGAAGTCCAGGCAGGCAAGACCCAGCCAGGCGAGGCCAAGCGCCACGACGACAAATTCTGCCACGTCTCCGCTTGGGAGTACAAGGGCGAAGGTGCCGAGCCGGAACTCCACAAGGAGCCGCTCGCCTTCGAGGCCGTGCACCTCTCGATCCGCAGCTACGCTTGATCCTGCCGGTTAGCTATCCCGAAGTGGTAGGGACAAGGTGCCGGTTCATTGTAACCGGCACCGTGCCCCAGCTCTAGTCCTGCTCGAACCAGAAGAACGCCGCGTCTTCCGGAGATGCGAACTCAAATTGGATGCCACGGGAAGCGGTGAACGACACCGAAGACCCCACGGACGCCGGGAGATCGATGAACTCGCTGAGATCCGTGGATTTCTTCCAATCCATCGTAATCTTGTAGCGGCCGCTCACAGGATCTTTGGCAATCAGTTTTCCTTCCGCCTCGAAGGCCGCGACCTGCGCCGGGGTGAAGAAGCCCAGCTTGTTTGCATTTGCGAGGTAGGTATCGACCAACGCGCTTTGATTCACCTGCCAGTCGAAGTTGAGCGCGGCCATGTTAAACTCCGCGGCATCGCTCATTCCGTCTCCGTCCGTGTCGGTGGTGAAAGACAAGGCGGTGCCGCTAAGATTGAGGACCAACGGACTGCCGCCGTCGCTGGTGGGCATGGACAGGGAGGCCGCCTTCGGTCCTGTCCCCGTCGGGGTGAAGCGTACTTTGAAAGTCGTCCTGCCGCCGTAGCCGATCACCGGACTGCTCGGCTGGGCGGTCACGGTAAAGTCGCTGCTGCCGGTGAGGGTGATCTTCGGGTCACCGGTCAGAATCAGGTCGTTAGTACCTCGGCTGATCAAATCAAGCGTGACCTCGCTGCTGCCCCCCGCGACGACGGGTCCGAATGACTTGGTTCCTCCGAGAGATATATTGATCCAGTTCTCCTCGATGGCGATCTCGAAGGGCGCGGGATTGAGATGCATCACATACACCGCTCCGGAAGTCTGGGCATCATTGTTGCTTTGGTTGCCATTCACACCGGTGGCAGAGCTGTCTTCGTACTTAGCCCCTATGACCACCGTATCACCTCCGATCGCCACCACTTCGCCAAAGCCATCCCCCGCCCCCGTGTTGCTGGCCTTCAAATAAGCCTGTCGCGTCCAAGTCGTTCCATTGCGATGGAAGACCCAAGCCGCACCGGAGTACTCGGCTCCGGTGGCGTTCGGGTTACCATTCACTCCGGTGGCATTACTACTGTCGCCGTCGGCTCCTACGACCACCGTATCGCCCGAGATACCCACGGAGGAGCCGAAGCCTCCGCCCAAACTACCGGCCCGGAGCGAAGCCTGCTGCGTCCAAGAGGTCCCGCTACGGGTAAACACATAGGCAGCTCCGGCACTCCTCGCTCCGGTGACAAGCGTATCACCGGAGATCCCAACGGAGGCACCGGCTCCGTCAAAGTCGGCGACTTTAAGGTAAGCTTGCTGGCCCCATGCCGCCCCATTGTGGGTGTATACATAGACTACTCCCTGGCGGGAGGCTCCAACGACCAAGGTGCCGTTTGAGATGGCCACAGACTGGCCGAAGTAGGAGAACTGAGGCGCAGAGTGAGCCTCGATGAGAGACTGCTCCGTCCAAATCCCGCCGCTGCGGATATAGGTACAAACCGCACCTCTCTCCTTCACGGCACCGGCGCCGGGAGCACCCACCGCTAACAGATCCCCCTCGATAGCCACGGAGTTTCCGAAGTTGTAACTGACTCCCGTGGCGTAGTGAAGGACGCCCTTGATATAAGCCTGTTGGGTCCAAGTCGTGCCGCTGCGGGTGAAGACGTAAGCGGCCCCTGAACTGGAGAGCGAGTTGTCGGCTTGGTTTCCGCCCACGCCTCCGGAACTGCTATCCTCGCCGATCGCCCCGACCACCAGAGTGTCGCCGGAGATCGCTACCGACCGGCCGAACAGATCGCCGCTTTCGGTATTGCTGCCTTTCAGACGGGCCTGCTGGGTCCAGACTCCACCGCTGCGGGTGAAGACAAATGCGGTGCCGCTGTTCGAGCCGGTCTGATAACCGTCGATGGAAGCGCCAATTACCACCGTGTTGCCGGAGATTGCCACGGAATCACCAAACCAATAAGCCCGGTGGTTAGCCTTCAAGTAAGCCTGTTGGGCGATGGGATCGATCGTGATGGGATAGCGCGCCCCTTGGTCCTCCACCGCAATGCGGAAGCGCCTCCCCTCTCCCTGCTCGAAACGCACGGGAAGTTTCTTGCCCTCGGCATCCCAAGCCTTGAGGCCACCGTAGCTGAGCGCGCTACCGCCGTGCTCGTGGTGGAAGGAAACGCAATCTCCGCTTTCGTTCACCCGCGGCAGGACGCTACCGCGGGTGCTCAGGTGCAGTTGCAGCGCGGCGCCCGGATCGGCTCGCTCGGGACGAACCCGGATATCCCACCCCTGCTCCAGACCGCGGCTGTCGTTGATGAACCACTCGGTCAGGTTCCCGTCCCGCTGGCAGGAGATCCGTCCCCCCTCGTGAGTGAGTTGCGATGGAGCGGTCGAGGTGGAGAAGCCAAGATCCCCATATCCTGTTAGATCAAGACCCCAGGTCCACGCACCGTCATCCGGCGTGACCGTGAAGCCCTTGCCATCGAACTCCGTGTGCCACTGCTGACCGGGATTGCGGACACGCAGGCAACCGTCGTCCGCGCGTTGCGGCGCATGCTGCGCGGCCTCATGGGCGGCACGGATCGCGGACCAATCGGCGGGGGACAGGCCTTCGGGCACCTTGCCAGCCCCCAAGGGTGCGGCTGCTACAAGACCGGTCAAAGCGAGGACGAGGAGGGAAATCAGGGATTTCATCGCGGATGAGAGAGGTGGTGATCGAGGAAGTCTGAGGTCCGGGTTTCAGTCGGGTTCGATCCTGATCAATGTGGCGTCGTCCGGATACGAGAACTCGAACTCGATATCGCCGGCAGGGTTGACCGATACGGATGATCCGACGGGAGCGGGGAACTCGAGGAAGTCGACAAGGTTCATCGATTTCTTCCACCGCGTGGTGAGCTTGACCCGGCCGTTAGCTGCATCTCTGGCGACCGACGTCTTCTCCACACCAAGGGCCTGGACCTTCATGAGGCCTGCAGCGGCCGTGTTGTTCAGGTAAGTCTTCACCAAGCCGGGCTGATTCACCTGCCAATTGAATCCCAGCGCTGCCATGTTGATCTCCCAAGCGTCGCTCAATCCGTCGCCATCGCTGTCGGGAGCGAAGGCCACACCGGTTCCCGTCAGAGAGAGGACGAAGAGGCTCTCATCCACCCGGTTGGTGGGGATATAAAGATATGCGGACTTGGGGCCCGGGCCGGTGGGGCTAAAGCGCACCTTGAAGGAGGAACTGCCTCCGGAACCGGCAAGGGGGCTGGCAGGCTGGGCAGTCACGGTGAAGTCACTGCCGCTTGTCATGTAGGCCTTGGGCTCACCAGTCAGGATCAGGGGTGACCCGCCATTATTGAGAAGATTAAAGGCGATCTCGATGGCACCACCGAGGTGGATAGGCCCCAACGACATCATCGAACCGCTTTGAAGATTGATCCCACCTGTCACCGCGGCGATGCTAGGAGGTGGCGGGTTGAGATTGATAATGTAGGCAGCTCCGGAGCCACCGGAGCTGTTATTCTCCGGGTCTCCGTTCACGCCGGTCGCATTGCTGCTCTCATCTCTGGCCCCGATTACGACCGTATCGCCGGAGATCGCTACCGCGGAGGCGAAGGCATCGCTCTCTCCCGGATAACTGGTGGCCAGCTTGGGCTGCCGCGTCCACGTGCCACCGCTGCGGGTGAAAAGATGAGCGGTTCCGGTCCGCAAAGTCCCGACCACCACTGCGTCCCCGGAGATTGCCACGGAAGCGCCGAACGCGTCGGCTCCTGTCGGGATATCCGCCTGGAGAGCGGCTCCCTGCGGAGCCCATGTCGTTCCGCTGCGGACATAGATGCTGGCGCTACCGGCCACGGTGTTGTTCTGGTCCTCAGCCATCGCTCCCACCACCAGCGTGTCGCCGGAGAGCGCCACGGCACAGCCGAAGAGCTGATGCTGGTATCCCCTGCTAAGATATGCCTGCTGGTTCCAAGTCGTGCCGCCGCGGGTGAAAACGTAGACAGCCCCGGCGTTCACGGCGGTATTGCCCGGGTTGCGTTCGTGCCACGCTCCGACGGCCACCGTGTCCCCGGAGATGGCAACGCTATATCCGAATTCGTCCCCGGGATCGGGATTGCTCGCTTGGAGCGCCGCTTGCTGCGTCCACTCCGCACCGGTGCGGGTGAAAACATAGGCATACTGCCGCTGGGGAGCTCCCACCACGACGGTATCGCCTGAAATCCCCACGGAACGCCCGAAGTAGTTGATCGCGCCGCTAGCGCCGGCCTTGAGATAAGCCTGCTGACTCCAGGTGCTGCCCTCGCGGTGAAAGACGTAGGCGGCACCGGCGTCGGAAAAGCTGCTGTTGCTCTGATCGCCATTCACGCCGGAGGCATTGCTATCCTCGCGACAGGCACCGATCACGATCGTATCGCCCGAGATGGCCACCGCGGACCCGAATTCATCCTCCGGACCGGTGTTGCTAGCCTTCAGATAGGCCTGCTGGGTCCACCCGCTGCTGCTGCGGGTAAAGACGTAGGCAGCGCCCGACTCGGGAGCATCACCATTCGCCTGGTCTCCATTCACCCCGGTGGCTCCGCTACCCTCATCGGGAGCACCCACAACCACCGTGTCGCCCGAGATGGCCACCGCGGACCCGAAACTATCACCCGGACCGGTGTTACTCGCTTTCAGATAGGCCTGCCGGGCGACCGGATCGATGGTGATCGGGTAACGAGCGCTCAGGTCATCCACCAAGATGTGGATCTCTCTCCCACCGGTTTGCTCGAAACTTACCTCCAGCTTCTTGCCGTCCGCATCCCACGCCTTAAGCCCGCCGTAAGTCAAGGCGCTCTCGCCCTCCCCATCTTGGAAGAAAACACTGTCCCCCCGCGCGGAGACCTGCGGATGGACATTCCCGCGGCTTGCTAACTGAAGCCGCAGCGGCTCCGACAGATTGGTCCGCTCCGGACGCTTCTTGATATCCCATCCTTGCTCAAGGCCGCGGCTGTCGTTGATGAACCACTCGCTGAGGTTCTCATCCCGCTGGCAGATGATCCGTTTTCCGTCGGATCGGAGCGGCGAAACCTCTGGCGGCAGTTCCAGCTCGCCGTAGCGGGTCAGTTCCAGCCCCCAGCTCCATGCCCCGTGATCCGGCGTGATGGTGAAGCCCCTGCCATCGAATTCCGTGGACCACTGCTGCCCCGGATTACGAGCGACCATACGACCGCTCTCCAGAGGTTTCGGAGCATGCCGGGCCGCTTCATAGGCAGCCCGAATACCCGCCCAGTCGGAAGGCGCCACACCTTCAGGCACAATCGGGGTAGCCTCATTGGCCAAGACGATTCCTAGAGACCCGGCAAAAAGGGAAAGGAGGGTTTTCATCGAGAGGGGTAGGCGGCAAAGGACGCCGGGGTCCAGCCCGTGAGCCTATGATCCAACCTATCCTACAAAGACAACAGAAAGATATGAACGCGGTCCACCTCCCTTTTGTGAAAATTGCGTGCGCTTTTTCGACTATTCTCTCCATCGAAGAGTGCTGCACCAAGTGCTGCTCACCCACCAGACATCTGATTGCGCAGCCGAGATTCCCTCGCCATCAGGGCCAGCCCCGGCCTCTTGCCCCCTCATCCCTGCCGTTTTTGTAGCGATGACTAACCGCCCTCCGAATAGCCAGAACTCCACTTCACTCCGGAGCCGTCTTCTTCTCCAAGGCCTTTACCCGCTCCACCAACTTCGGTAACTGGCGAATCAGGGCCCGCGAGCGCTGTTCTTCCATGAAGGGGCGTGCCGGCATTCCACTGTAGGTCTGCCCGCCTTCCAGATCTGCGGTCGCACCGGCTCTTCCAGCCAACACGGACTTTGCGCCGATCGTGACATGCCCCCCCACCCCGGCCTGCGCGGCCACCACCACGTAGTTCTGGACGCGAGCGCTGCCGGCGATTCCGGCTTGGGACACGACAAGGCAGTGCTTCCCGATCTGCACGTTGTGCGCGATCTGCACGAGGTTATCGATCTTCGTTCCCTCGCCAATCACCGTGCGACCGAAGCGAGCTCGGTCGATGGTGGTGTTCGCACCCACTTCGACATCATTCTGGATCTCCACGATCCCGACTTGATCGACCTTCACATGGCGGCCCTCGACGAGTTCATAGCCGTAGCCGTCTGAACCGATCACCGCGCCGGGTTGGATGATCACCCGATCGCCCACGAGGCAGCGCTCCCGCACGGAAACGTTGGCGTAGAGCAGGCAATCGCGGCCTACCTTGGCATTCTCGCCAACCACGGAATTCGGCCCGATCTCCGAGCCCTCGCCGATCTCGGCACCCGCCATGATCACGGCACCGGCATGGATCCGAACCTTGGCCGGATCCAGCTTCGCGGAATCGTCCACCACTGCCTTGGGATGAATCCCCGGCGTGAAGGTCCGCTCCACCGAAGCGACGAAGTGTTTCACCGCCAGCCCGAAGGCGAAGGACGGATTCTCCGCGGCAATCAAGGCGCAGCCTTCGGGCCCTTCCTCCACTCCGCGCGGCACGATCACCGCGCCCGCCCGCGTCACCAGATACAGGGCGCGATACTTCTCGTTGCCGAGGAAGGACAACTCGGAGGCTCCCGCTTCATCCAGTGAAGCAATGCCATCCACCAAAAGATCGAGCTCGCCGCGGACGATGTCTCCATCGACCAAACGGGCGAGCTCGGAAAGAGTCAGGGCCACCAGAGTAGAGCTGGAATCACTCGCCCGGTGCCGGAGCTGGCTCGGGAGCGGGAGCTTCGCCTTCGGTCGGCTTGCTTTCGGCCGGAGCGTCCTTGTTCAGCTCCTTGAGCAGCACGGCGGTGATGTCCGTTGCGTCCTTGGTGTAGAGGAAGAAGGGAACCTGCGAGGTGCTGAGGCCGGACTTGTCGAAGACGTAGTCAAAGTCTTCACCCTTGGCCTTTTCTTCCACCAGCTTGCGGATCTCTTCAAGGATGCCCTTCATGCGCTGGACCATCTTCTCGTTGAGGCCTTGGTTGCGGCGCTGGAGGAACTCGCGGCGCTCACGGTCGAGGGCGATGCCCTCCTGCTGCTTCACGTTCCACTCGTTGAAAACGGTTTGCTTCTTGGAGTCCGCGATCGAGGGGTCCTCGAACTGCTTGCGCATCGTCTGCAGCTCGGTGTCGAGCTGGCGGATGCGGTCAAGGCGTTCGTTGTTGTCCTTCTGGATCTTGGCGCGCTCGACGTTGATCTCCTTTTGCGCCTCGTTGGTGCGATGGTATTCCTTGAAAAGCTGCTGCATGTCGACCGTGGCGATCTTCAGCTTGCCTTCCTGAGCCGCGGCGGCTCCGCACAGGGCGGTGGCGGCTACGAGGGCGGTGATACGGCGAATGATGGTCATGAATGGAGGTTCCCCTTGGGATTGAAAGGACGTTGAACCGAAATTCCCGGAGCGTCAACGCCCCATCCGGCCCTTGCGGTGACAGGTCCGGCGCAGCATCTTCCGCCGTCATGCGCACCGCAGCCACCGCCCCGGATCTCCGCCGCGAAATCGCCTCCCTGCCCCGCCCGCTTGTCCTCGTCCCGACCATGGGAGCCCTGCACGAGGGGCACCTCGCCCTCGTCCGCCGTGCCCGGGAGGCGGCCGGGGATTCCGGCACAGTGGCGGTCTCGATCTTCGTGAATCCGATCCAGTTCGACCGGCCCGGCGATCTGGCGGCCTACCCGAAGCCACTGGAGGACGACCTCGAAAAATGCCGCCAAGCGGGCGTGGACCTGGTCTTCACCCCGGAAGCCGGATCGATGTATTTCCCGGACCGCTCGATCACGGTCACCGAGTCCTTGCTTTCGACCCACCTCTGCGGGGCCACCCGGCCCGGCCACTTCGACGGGGTCTGCACGGTGGTGCTGAAGCTCTTCAATCTCTTCCAGCCGGATGCCGCAGTCTTCGGCGAGAAGGACGTCCAGCAGCTCGCCATCCTGCGGCGCATGGTCCGGGATCTCGATGTGCCGGTGGAGATGATCGGCTACCCCACCGTCCGGGAGTCGGACGGCCTCGCCATGTCCTCCCGCAATGTCCGCCTGAGCCCGGAGCACCGCAACGATGCCCCGCGCATCCGCCGCGCGCTGGAAGGCGCCCGCTCGCTGCTTCAATTCGGCGAACGCGCCGCCGCCCCCTTCCTCGCGGCCGCACGGAAGCATTTGGAAGAATCCCCGTCCCTCCGGATCGATTACCTGGAGCTGGTGGACGCCGAGACCCTCCAGCCCGTGGGACAGATCAGAAAGCCAGCAGTTCTAGCAACGGCGGTGTTTTATGGGGACGTCCGGCTTATCGATCATGTGGGGCTGCTGCCCTAAGAATATTAGCCCCGGGTCAACGGCCTTTCCTCTCGCGGTTCTTCGCCAACTCGGAATGCAGACTCTCCGCATTGCGGCTGTAGCTGAAGCGATCTGCTTCCGAGTACACAAATCGCAGCCTTCCCCGTGCTCGAAGAATCGCGACGCCGACGTTGAACCCGACTCCCAACGCGGCCGAGACCCAAAACAAAACCTCCGCAACCGTCTGAAGCCTCTCCTGAGTCAGAAAGATTATTCCTGCAAAAGAGATCGCGATGAGCAACCTGCCGAGATTGTTGATCCATCTCCAAATGCCATACCGCATCGTGATCACAACCAACCCTATTACAGGGGAGGGACCGTAGAAGCACGATTTGCGTCGGGAGTCTCACTGTAGGCCAATGATGCCCTGACGGTTTTTGCCCTTTTCGTCACGTTTCATGTCGCCATCCTCCCCGCCTCCATGACGTGCGACTTTCTGGTGATCGGCGCGGGCATCGCCGGTCTCTCCTTTGCGATCCGGGCGGCAGCCCACGGCTCCGTGATCGTGCTGATGAAAGGCACGGCCTACGACTCGAACACCGCTTGGGCGCAGGGAGGCATCGCTTCGGTGCTTCCGGAAGGACTCCGGGACGAGGGAGACTCAGTCGAACTCCACATCGCCGATACCCTGGATGCCGGGGCCGGGCTCTGTAACGAGGAGGTTGTCCGCACCATCATCACGGAAGGAGCGGCCACGATCGACGACCTCGTCGGTCACGGCGTGAATTTCGATCGCGAGAACGGTCACTATCAACTGGGCAAGGAAGGCGGCCACTCGAAACGCCGCATCCTCCATGCGCGCGACACCACCGGGCGGGAGATCGCCGAGTCCTTGGTAGAAGTCGCCCGCCGCACGCCGAATCTCACGCTGCTGGAGCACCACTTCGCCATCGACCTGATCACAACCGGCAAGCTGGGCATGGTCACGGAGGACCGCGTGCTGGGGGCCTACGTGCTTGAGACCAAAACCGGCGAGGTGAAGATTTTCCGATCGGATCGCGTGATGCTGGCGACCGGCGGCTGCGGCAAGGTCTACCTCTACACCACAAATCCGGACTCCTCCACCGGCGACGGGGTGGCCATGGCATGGCGGGCCGGGGCCAACGTGGCGAACATGGAGTTCATCCAGTTCCACCCCACCTGCTTCTACAATCCCGCGGCGGTGGGCGCCGAGGCCCGCTCCTTCCTGGTGAGCGAGGCGGTCCGTGGTGAGGGCGCGATCCTGATCAACTCCCGGGGTGAGGATTTCACCAAAAAGGCGGACCCGCGGGGCTCACTCGCCCCCCGCGACATCGTCGCCCGGGCGATCGACCGGGAGATCAAGCGCACCGGCGCACCCTGCGTTTACCTCGATGTGACGCACAAGCCCCCGGGCTTCATGCGGGAGCGCTTTCCTTTCATCCACGAAAAGCTGCTGGCCTTCGGCCTCGATTGCGAGAAGCAGCCGATTCCCGTCGTCCCCGCAGCCCACTACCAGTGTGGCGGGGTGGTCACGGACGTGAACGGCAAGACTTCGATCCGCGGACTCTACGCCGTGGGCGAGGTTGCCTGCACCGGACTCCACGGCGCCAACCGACTGGCATCCAACTCCTTGCTCGAAGGAAACGTCACTGCCCGACGAGCCTTGGAGGATATCCTTCACCACTACGGGGTGGAGAAGAACGGCCCGGAATTCGTGGATATCCCCGGCTGGCACCATGGCGACGTCGCCGTGCCGGACGAGTTGGTGGTCATTTACCACAATTGGGACGAGCTCCGCCGCCTGATGTGGGACTACGTTTCGATCGTGCGGACGGATAATCGCCTCCGCCGTGCGGCCACGCGTTTGCGTAATTTGAAAAAAGAGGTCCGCGAGTTCTACTGGGGACACCGCGTAACCGCGGACATTCTAGAGTTGCGCAACCTCGTCGCAGTCGCTTCTCTGGTGGTCGACTGCGCGATACGACGCCGGGAATCGCGGGGACTCCATCATACCTTGGACTACCCCGGACCGGACGAAAGATTTCTCGGAGATACCGTCCTCCGGCGATTTTAAAAAGCAAACGAAAGATGGGAAGATTCGAGACCCCCCGCTCAGAAAGCTCACCCGCCCGGCCCAAGTCCGGTGGTGTGGCGTGGTCGTCTCTTCCCGTTTTGCTCGTCTTGTTCTCCTTTTCGTCGCCGTCCGCAGCTCAAACCGCGACCACGACGAATGCGGCCCTGCCGCGTGTGGTGATCCCCACCACCACGAACCGCAACGTCGCACCGACCCGACCGAGCGGTCCCGCCAAAGGGATCCTCTACCCATGGCGGCAGAATATCACCGCCACGGTTTTCTGGGTCGGCGAGATGCCTACCCAGAACAATCCGACCCCGAATCACAAGTCCTCCTGGGACCAGAAGTGGGCGGAGAACTTCGGCGGTTACGACAATCCGGACCCCGGCTCCCGCATTGCCGACCATCGCAGCGGCGAGTTCCGCCCCAAGAATTTCACCCCGCGGCTGAATCCCTTCTACGTCGCCCTGCCCTATAACGACGTGGCCGGATGGGCCGCCCACAAGCCGGAGGCCTGCAAGGTCATCCCGTGGTTCGCCCGCATGAAGCCGGATCCGGGCAAGACCGTGCTGAAGGGCCGCTGGATCCAGATCTATAACGGCAAGCGCAGTTGCTACGCCCAATGGGAAGACTGCGGTCCGTGGGTCACGGACGATTGGGAGTACGTTTTCCAAGGCAAACCGCCGAAGAACACTTCCAACAAAGCCGCCGGCATCGACATCTCTCCCTCGGTCCGGGACTACCTCGACCTGCAATCGGGCCAGAAGTGCCACTGGCGCTTCGTGGAAGCCTCTCAGGTGCCTTACGGCCCTTGGAAAAAGTATGGTCAGGAAGGCGGAGCCGCCGGTCCTGAAGCCGACGCCCAACGCCGCTACCTCGAATACCTCCGCAAGCTCCGCGACGAGCAATACCAGCGGAAATCGAAAACGGAGATGGAGAGCGGACGCTGAACCCGCTCCTTGGCCTCCCCAAAACAACTCACGGACCGGCTCTTATGAATACATAGCACCCCGGTCGTGATCCTCCGTTTTCTCCTCCCCTTTCTTGCTGCCGTCGTGATCTCTCACGCGGCCGAGCCCTTTGTCCCGGATATCGCCGGAAATGCCACCCGTCCATGGCCCGGCAAGGACTTCTGGTCCAACCCTGCCGAAGACTGGAACCTCTCCCAAGGTCGCTTTGAAAACACCTTCTCCGGCGGCAACAGGAACATCGTGCTGCTCACCGCGGAGATGGGCTCCAAGTCGGAACCCTTTAGCGCCAAGGTAAACCTCGAACAAATCTCCTTTGAACTCTTCGGGGATGGTTTCGTGGGCTTCCAAGCCGGACTGCAAAGCCCGTCCGGCGACTACCGGGAAACCGCGGTTTCCGGAACCGGCTTCGGTGCGGGTATCGATTTCAAGGGCCGCCCCTTCATCGGGAATCCCGGAGGCAAGGCCACCGCCCTGCCTCTGCCCTTGCGCGGCATTACCTTGGAGTTGAAGGGCGAACCCCAGGCAAGCGGTACTTACGAACTCCAACTGACCGCGCTGGATGAATCAGGCAAAGTGTTGTCGGTCGCGAAGGCCACTGCCGAGCGGAGTTGGCTGCAAGGCATGATCTCCCTGACGAGTTCGACCCAAGCGCCGCCGAAAGTGGATCTCACTACTGCACGCCCGGCGCAGATCCCTCCGATCTCGCAGCAACGGGATGGAGAAGGGCGCTTCGCTCTCTCGAAGCTGGTTCTTGCGGGCGAGAAATTCGAGCTCCGTCCCGAGCAAGCATTCGGACCCGTCCTCTGGACCACTTATACCTTTGATAACGATGGAACGCTCTGCCTGCTCGCACAGGCAGCGCCCTTCGCCCGTAACGAGAAACTGGAAGGAGAGCTGACCTTGGAAGGCAGGGATCCGCAGAAAGCGAATCTGGACGCCGCTTCGCGCACGCTCCGCTTTCGACTGCTCAAGGTCGACCCCACCAAGGACCACCCTTTCCAAGTCACTTTGGCGGGGGATGTTTACAAGGGTATCGTGCGCGCTACGCCAAGAGGTCGTCCGGTGAAGGTGGCATCCCTATCCTGCAACGACGCGGTCGGTTTCCCACACCACGATCTCGTGACAAATGTCGGGGCCCAGGAGCCCGACCTGCTGGCCTTTCTCGGGGATCAGATCTACGAGGAGATCGGCGGCTACGGTCTGCTCTACGACCAGCGCCCGAACGACCGCGCCATCGTCTGCTATCTCCGCAAGTATGCCCTGCATGGCTGGACGTGGCGTGATTTGCTCCGCGATCGCCCTTCGATCACGCTCCCGGATGATCACGATGTCTTCCACGGCAATCTCTGGGGTGCGGGAGGAAAGGCCGCGGAGGTCTCTCATGGATATTCGGGACCGGCCCAAGACTCCGGCGGCTACAAGATGTCCCCCGAGTTCGTAAATTCGGTGCACCGCACCCAGACGGGAAACCTGCCCGATCCGGGTGACCCGGCACCCTGCCGCAGCGGCATCTCGGTTTACTTCACGCGTCACGCTTGGGGCCCGTTGGACTTCGTGATTCTGGCCGACCGCCAGTTCAAGTCCGCGCCAGCCCCGCTCTTTCCGCAGGCCCAGATCAAGAACGGTTGGAGCACGGATGCGGAGTGGAATCCGAAGACCGATTCGGTCGCGGCGGATTCAGACCTTCTCGGGATCCGACAGGAGAACTATCTCGCACGCTGGGCGAAGTCTCCGGCGAAGGATGCGAAGTTCCGCATCGCACTCTCGCAGACCCCCTTCTGCGCTCCGCAAACCTTACCAAAAACCGTGGAGGACGATAGCGAGGTGCCGAATCTCAAGATCTATCCTGCCGGAGGCTATGCCCAGAATGATGAACCGAAGCCGGACTTCGACACCAACGCTTGGCCCCAAGCCCCTCGTCTGAAAGCCCTCAAGCTGCTTGCCGAAGCCCATGCGGTCCATCTCACCGGCGACCAGCATCTGGGAAGCACGGGCCAGTACGGAGTGAGCGGATGGAACGACGGACCTTGGTGGGTCTGTTCGCCTGCCATCGCGAACATCTGGCCGCGACGCTGGATGCCACTTGAAGAGGGCAAACACCGTAGGGACGGCGCGCCGAAATACACCGGCGAGTTCTCAGATGGCTTTGGCAACGCCATCACCATCCACGCCGTGGCGAATCCGCATGACGATTCCCGGGAGCCTTCACATCTCTACGATCGCGCTCCGGGCTACACCATCACCACCTGGGAACCTTCCAGCGGTCACGTGAAGATCGAGAACTGGCCTTACTGGGCATCTCCTGCGAAGGCGGCACCTGACAACAAGCCTTATGACGGTTGGCCCATCGTGATCGATCCGGCCAGCGGCAAGCGCTTGGAATGAAACACGTTTCTTAAGGCCATGAGGGGCTTTTGACGAATCCGCCACGATGGTATGATTCCCCGCTGCGGACACTTTTTACCCTCGCCATTTCCCTCATTCGGCCCTACCCCGCCCCCGCCATGAGCGCCACGCAACTCGACCAACTCAAGCAGTTCACCACCGTCGTCGCCGACACCGGCGATTTCGAGTCGATGAAGGCCTACCAGCCTCAGGACGCGACCACGAACCCGTCGCTCATCCTCCAAGCTTCCGAAAAACCGGCCTACAAACACCTCGTCGACAAGGCCGTGGCCGAATTCAAGGGCGGCTCGCTTTCCGGCCAAGAGCAGATCGATGCCGTGCTCGACCGCATCCTCATCCTTTTCGGCCTTGAGATCCTCAAGATCGTTCCGGGCCGTGTCTCGACCGAAGTCGACGCCCGCCTCTCCTTTGATACCGAAGCCACCGTCGCGAAGGCTCATCAGCTTATCGCCGCTTACGAGAAGGAAGGCATCTCGAAGGACCGCGTGCTAATCAAGATCGCCTCCACCTGGGAAGGCATCAAGGCCGCCGAGATCCTCGAGAAAGAAGGCATCCATTGCAATCTCACCCTGCTCTTCTCCTTCGCCCAAGCTGTCGCTTGTGCCGAGGCCGGCGTGCAGCTGATCTCGCCCTTCGTGGGCCGTATCCTCGACTGGTACAAGGCCTCCACCGGCAAGACCTACGAGGGTGACGAAGATCCGGGCGTGATCTCGGTGAAGCAGATCTACACCTACTACAAGAAGTTCGGTTACAAGACCGAGGTGATGGGTGCATCCTTCCGCAACAAGGGCGAAATCCTCGCGCTTGCCGGCTGCGACCTGCTCACCATCAGCCCGGGCCTGCTCGGCGAACTCCAGGCTTCCACGGAAGCGGTCGAGCGCCGTCTTTCCCCGGAAGCTTCCGCTGCCGCCGATCTCACCAAGGTCAGCTTCGACGAGAAGTCCTTCCGCTTCGCGCTGAACGAGGACGCCATGGCCACCGAGAAGACCGCTCAAGGCATCCGCGCCTTCGCGGCAGATATCGTGAAGCTCGAGAAGCTCGTGGCCGGTCTGCTCTGAAGCCTTCGGTGCACTCAATTCGACAAGCCCGCGTGTCGAAAGACATGCGGGCTTTTTCGTCACGGCATGATCGAGCTGTTAGAGCGCCAGATGGCTGAGCACTTCATCGACATCCCCACTAACGCGGAAGTTACAGGCGGATCGCCAGAACTTGCCCAAGCCTTCCGCTTCATCCCCGATGATCAGGGCCCGGCGCGCTGCCAGATCCGGAAGATCCCCGGGTTTCCTGGAGCCTGCTTCCTCATCGAGTCCGATCAACTGGAATCCGGTAGCAAGCAAGCAACGCAGGATCAGGCCTCCATCCGCTATTCGCACGGCGAGTTTGAAGACCGATTCTCCAGCCGCCCGGATCACCTCCGGCTCGAATGGCGACTTGCCCTCGACTCCGAACAAGACTCCGGCGGCATCGAACGCGTCTGCACCGCGCAGGATTCCTCCGCTCGCTTCCGGATCACCCGGACGCGTGCACACCACCAGCAGAGCTTCGGCAGGCAGACTCTTCAGGAAGGCTGCGACCTCCCCGGTTTCCCCCGGAATCTTCCCCAAGCCAAGGACTCCGCCGTGAATTCCAGCATCGGAGAGTTCATCGATCTCCCCACGGCGTTTGCGGAGCAATTCCATGCCCGACCAGACCGGAGCCTCCCACGGATGGTCCTCCGCTACCAGCACCCCGGGCACCTCCCACCATCCGGCCAGAGCCGCCTCCACGCTGGCTTGGCCCTCCAGCAGCACCCACGGGTCGCTGCGTTCTCCGGCTTGGGTGATCAGGACTGAGAGCCATTCGGGTTCCACGTCCTGTGGTTACCAGCGTCAGGCTCCGGGGCAAACGGGAATTCCGGATTCACGATTCTGCGCACGCGGTGTAGGAATAGCTCCTCGTGCGCTTATTCCCGTGTCTGCTGCTGATCGCTCATGCGGTGGCCGATCCCCTGCCCCCGCGGGTGGAACCCCAAGCTGCGGTGACTGAGGCCCAGCCCGAAGAGGCCGGGCGCAAGGTCTGGCACACCCGCTTTTTCCGAATCGATTCCGATCTTGAGATCAGGCCGAACGACCTGGCTTCACTCGCTCAAGTGGCGGATACCACGGCCACCGTGCTGAAAGCTCACCCGCTGCCTTTCTTCGCCCCACCCCGCGGCCAACGCTCCCGCATCTCGATCCATGCCGATGCTGCCGACTACGTCCGGGCCGGAGGATTCCATGGCACCGCGGGCTTCTACGTGGCATCTCAAGCGGAGGTTTTACTGCGGGGCGATTTCTTTACGGAGGGGCCCGAGAAGAGACTCCTGCCGCCTCATTACGACGAGGACATCCTGGTCCATGAGCTCGTGCATCTCTGCATGCATCGTGTGAATCCGCGGCTGCCCCAATGGCTGATCGAGGGGATCGCCGAATACTTCGCATGTGTCCATCAAGGCGGCGGGCGGTTCTCTTTCGCGGACATCGACCATGCAGTCCGAGATCACCTTCGCAGCCGTCTGAGTCCCGACGACCCCAGCATCCCCTTGGTGCCCGTGGCAGATATCGCAGCGATCCGTGGCCGCGGATGGCTGCGATATGTTGAGGGCATGGCTCCGGAGGACCGCTACCAAGCCTACGCCACCGCCCTGCTGCTTGCTCACTACCAGATTCACGGCGGTCAACTCCGCATGGCGGCTCTTCGCAAGCATCTGGAAAATGACGGAGCTCCCGCCCTGCTCGTTCCGGAAGACTCTTTTAAAATCCAAGAGGCCCTCACCCGCTTCTGGAAAAGCAAGCGACTAACCTTGGAGTTCGCGAAGAGCTCATGAGCCTCCGCTTGGCGTAAAACTGCGCAAAACTTCCGATTTTGGGAACAAATGGCGATTTTTCACCCCACTTAATCCTTTCCAAAGCCTGATTATCTGACAACTTCTTCCATATGCAGCAGCGCTTCGGTGCCGCTGCCAACCTGAAGTAAGATCTACAGGATTTACGATTGGTTCTCGATCCGGGGGGATTTCGGCCAATCAACCTGCCAAGGTTTTCTCAGGTCAAAGAAAAGGCGCGAATTGTGATTCCGGGGGGACTTGCGATTCGCGCCTTTCTATTTCTCCCCGCGAAGCGCTGGGGCAAGAATCGAGTTCGGGCTTTCCGAAAGGTCCGGCGGCATGATTGCTTCGCCGCGGATGAAGGTTGGCATTGCGCAGGTGAATGGAGTGATCGGGGATTTCCCCGGCAATGTGAAGCGGCTGCTCCACGCTTATCGCGAATGCTTGGAGCAAGGCGCCGACATCGTCGTGACGCCGGAGCTATCCTTGGTCGGCTACCCGCCGCGCGATCTGGTCTTCAAATCCCAATTCGTCCCGAAGTGTCTGCAAGCACTCGACTATCTGGCAGGCGAGGTGAAGGAGATCCCGCTCCTCGTCGGGTATGTGGACCACAATGACAGTGGCAAACCGGGCAAGCCCTTCCGCAATGCCGCCGCCTTCCTCCACAAAGGCGAGATCCGTGCAAAGATCTGGAAGACCCTGCTACCGACCTACGATGTCTTCGACGAGCGCCGCTACTTCGAACCCGGCGAATCCTGCGAGCCCATCCTCTGGAATGGGCTGTGCCTCGGCGTGACGATCTGCGAGGATATCTGGACCGAGGAGTTCCTGCATCGCCCGCTCTACGATCGTGATCCCGTTCGCGAGCTGTGCGGAAAGGGAGTGGATTTCCTGCTCAACCTCTCCGCCTCCCCCTTCCATCTCGGCAAGCCCGAGCTACGCCGCGAGATGATGGCGGAGGTCGCCAAGGAAGCGGGCGTCCCGGTGATCTATGCCAACGCGGTGGGCGCGAATGACCAGCTTGTCTTCGATGGCCATTCCCTCGTCGCTTCCGCGGATGGCCGGATCGCCGTGCAGATGCCGGGCTTCAGCGAAAGCTGCGTGACGGTGGATCTTGATTCCCTGCCCGCCGGTGAAGCGGACTTGCCACAACCCGTCGCTGCCGGACAACTGTATGATGCCCTTGTGCTGGGCCTCCGGGACTATGTGACCAAGTGCGGATTCCGCAGCGTCTGTCTGGGGCTGAGCGGCGGCATTGATTCGGCCCTGACCGCCGTTCTGGCCGCCGATGCCTTGGGCGCGGAGAATGTGCATGGGCTCACCATGCCGAGCCCCTTCTCATCCGGCGGCAGCGTGGACGATTCGGTCGCCTTGGCCGAAACGCTCGGGATCCGATGCGATATCGTGCCGATCAAGGACACCTTCACCTCGGTCAAGGAGGCCATGGCACCTCTCTTCGCTGGAACCAAGGAAGACGTGACGGAAGAGAACATGCAGGCGCGCATTCGCGGCCTTTATCTCATGTCACTCTCGAACAAATTCGGCCACCTGCTGCTCACCACCGGCAACAAAAGCGAGCTCGCCGTGGGCTATTGCACGATCTACGGGGACATGTGCGGCGGCCTCGCCGTAATCTCGGATCTCCCGAAGATGCGCGTCTACGAGCTCTCCCGCTGGATCAACCGCGAGCGCGAGATCATCCCTTGGAACACGATCGACAAGCCGCCGAGCGCGGAACTGCGCCCTGACCAAAAGGATCAGGACACGCTGCCACCCTATGAGGTGCTTGATGGCATTCTGGAACTCTATGTCGAACGCCACCTCTCCGCGGAAGAGATCGTGGAGCACGGCTACGAAGAAAGCATCGTGCGCTGGATCCAGCGGAGAGTCGACCTGAACGAGTGGAAGCGCCAACAAGCCGCCCCCGGCCTACGGGTAACCTCGAAAGCGTTCGGAATGGGCCGGCGGATGCCGATCGTCCAGCGCTTCTGAGAGGGATCGATCCGCTCACGGAAAGTTTTTGAAGCGGTCTCGCACCACAAATCATTGCTGCTGCGAGAAACGCTGCGACAACCGCCCTGCGATCGCGGACCGAAGCTCGAACGAGCGGCCGGATTTCCAAAAAACTCCCGGCGACTGTTAGGGGATTTTCCGTAATGTCCCCTTCCCCATATGGCCCCCTGCTGATACACGCGTCCCGGCATGACTTTGGAGGAAGCACGGCGCACGCTCGGACTGTCTGCAGACGAAGATATCTCCCCCCGTTTGGCCGAGCTTGAAGCCGCGCGCAATCGGATCGCGGAGCTCGTACGCACGGCACCGAACGATACCATCGCCCTGCGCTATCAAGACGGCTTGATCGAGTTCGAACGCGCGCTCGCCGTGCTCGAAGAGCAAGCGGAGAGGGATCGGGAGGCGAAGAAGCGCCAGGAATGGATGTCCGCCGCCACCGGCGTGCAGGTGGAGGAGCCCAAGCGGGCCGGGGAGATTCCGGACTTACCTTTGCCGGAGCCTCCGACGACAGCCCCCGCTCCCGAAGTCACGGCACGGCCAGCAGCGAAGACCCAGCCCCTGCCCGAAGCACCGGTCCGCGAACTGCCGTCGGAAGACCCGGAGCCTGTCCTCACCCGTCGCCGCAGCGGAGTCGGGCGTGCAGTTTTCGCACTGCTGGTGCTCGGCGGAGGTTCCGCATGGTATCTCTACCAGCAGAACGAGGAGCGCCACCACCTCCACATCATGGAGCGCGTCGCCTTTCTGGAAGGCCTCGGAGCCAAGATGATCGACTCCCGCCAGTGGCCGGAGGCGGATGCCGTTTACAAGGAGATCGAGGAACTCGCTCCCGGCTCCAAGCCCGCCGTGCTCGGTCGCCGCAGCATCGAGGCCGGCATGGAGGAAGAGCAGCGCCAGTTCGTAGGCTACTGGTCCGGCGAAGCCATCGCCGCCTTTGAGCTGGGTCGGTTGGAAGACGCCGCGAATGCCGCCCGCAAGGTGCTGGAGAAGTATCCGAACCAAAAGGAAGTCGCGGATCTTTTGGAAAAGGTCGAACTGGCGCGCAGCACGCAGGCGCGGGAGACGCTGGTGAATGCCGCCAGCACCGCGATCCAGAAGCGGCGCTGGGACGAAGCGGAATCCCGGGCCAAGGAACTCTCCGAAGCTTTCCCGGGCGATGTCCAGGCCAAGCAACTGCTCGGGGAAATCGCAGCCGGACGCGAGAAGGACGCGAAGGACCGCCTGCGGGCCAAGGAACTCTTCGCCGCTGCCAAGGTGCGCGACCAAGGACGCTTTGATCGGGATGCCTTGGAGTGGCTCCGCGAGGCCGTGGCCCTAGCGCCCGGCGATCCCGAGATCGACGCGCTTTACCAGAAGATGGCGTCTTATACCCGCACCCTGCAGGTACCGGGAGATTACTCTTCGCTCAGCGAAGCACTCGCCTCCGCGCGCGATCGCGACCGTATCGTGGTGGCCGAGGGCGTCTGGGCCGGGCCCATCGTGGTGGACAAGGCGGTTACCTTGGAAGGCGCGGGGCGTGAGAAGACGATCCTCGAAGTTGAGGCGGCCACCAGCACCACGGCGACCTTCGGCCGGCAATCCAGCGGTTCGCGGATCAGCGGGATCACCTTCCGCCATCGCGGCTTCGATTCCGGCGAGGATCGCTTCTCCGCGCTGATGGTCCGCGGGGCGGAGGTCACGATGAATGACTGCCGGATCGCGGATTCCTCCGGGCACGGCTTGGCGGTCGTGGAGGCCGGACAGGTGGCAGCCACCCGCTGCGTCTTCGAGAACAACGGCTGGGACGGCGTGGCCGTCCGCGGGGCCGGGAGCCGGATCGAGTTCACCCAATGCGAGTCGGTCGGGAACTTCGGCCACGGCTTCGATCTCTGGGAAGGCGGTGCGGGAGCCATCCACGAATGCGTGGCGCGCGACAACAGCGCGAATGGCATTCTGGTGGAAACCACCGCGGAGAACGTGGTGGTGGCCAACAGCGACCTCCGCGCGAACCGTGAATACGGGATCGTGGTGTCCTCAGCCGGTTCGGGCCGGATTCATGGCAACCAGTGCCGCGAGAACCTTCTCGGTGGCATCGCAGTCCGCTTCGCCGCCACGCGGGTGACTATAGAGAACAACAGCTTGCAGAAGAACCATGGTCCCGGACTCGCCCTTGAGCGGGGCCTGAGCGAGCCCGCTTACGCCACCAACCGGGCGGACGGCAACGCCGGCGGGAAAAACACGGTCACGAACGCCGACTTCTCGAGCGGCGAGTAATCGCCGGGAAACCCGGGCGGGAGCCGCTCAAAGCAAGCCCTCCGCGCCGAGCTGGCTGCGGAGCGCCGCGATCATCTTGCTCTTGAATTGATCGGATAGCTGCTGATGCTTGTTCCCCTGCGCGATGTACTCGTTCGCTTGGGTGGGATTGGCCGCCGTCATGGCGTCGCGGTAACTCTGGAGCGCCTCCCTATGCTCCCGGAACATCCCGAGTTCATATCCGGCGATCTCCGTGCCATAGAGATCGCGCAGCCGGATGAATTCCTCGGCAACATCCTTGGGCACCCGGTATTTCTCGAAATTCTGTCGCAGCAGGGGTTTCTCGCCACGTTCGAGATAGGCCACCGCTTGATCGTAGGTCGCAAGCTCTTGCTCCATGATCTGGACGTAGCCGCGCCGTTGCAGGGCTTGATCGGCAGACCAATTTTGCATCCCGGCGGCCTGTCCCCGGCTCGTATCAAAGGGGACGAAGAGCGTCTTCTCATACACCCATGTGTTGGCGATGGCATCGATGACCTGCTTCGCCACGCCGCTGTGCTGGCGGGCCGAGCGATCAAGATGGGCCATACCCGCGCTGTAGGCAGGGCCGTTGACCGGGCCGGAACCGCTGATGTTTTGAAGCAGCACCCGGTTGTGCTCATTGGCAGCACTACCAATGGCCTCGAAGGCGGCGACAATTTCCTGCTTGGATGCGGAAGTGATTTTCACCTCGTCCGCGATCGATCCCCGTTTCGACGAGCTCTTGAGAAGCTCGTCGCAGGAACATAACATCAATACCGTGGAGATAAGCGATAAAGCGCCGCGACCCTTCATGAAGCCACGTTAACGACCACCCTTGGACAGACCCAGAAAGAAGTTAGCGGAAATTGAACTTCCGACTTCCCGGAACGACCGGCCTCTCAGGAGCCCCATCGCTGCCAGCCCCTCCCGGGTAGAGCGGGAGTTTTCGGCTGGTGACGAGAAATTATCCAATCCCCAGCGCGTCCGCTTGACCCCCGCGCCGGGCCTCCGTACCTCTCCGGAATGGAACCGCTCTACGAGGGAAAGGCGAAGCGACTTTGGGCCACGGAAGACCCGAACGTGTTGCGCATGGAGTTCAAGAACGATGCCACCGCCTTCAACGGCGAGAAGAAGGCGCAGTTCGAGGACAAGGGGCGGCTCAACAACGCGATCAGCACGCTGATCTACGGCTTCCTTGAGAAGGAAGGCGTGCCGACCCACTTCGTCCGCCAGATCGACGACACCAACGTGGAAGTCCACAAGGTCGATATCCTGATGGTTGAGGTGATCATCCGCAATCTCTCCGCCGGCAGCTTCTGCAAGCGCACCGGCATGGAAGAAGGCGTCCCCTTCTCCCAGCCGATCATCGAGTTCTGCATCAAGAGCGATGAACTCGGCGATCCCCTCATCAACGACGACTACATCCGGGAGCTCAAGCTGGCGGCACCGGAAGAACTCGCCTTCCTCCGCGAATCCGCGCTCAAGGTGAACTCCATCCTCGGCAAGTTCTTCGCCGAATGCGGGCTCAAGCTCGTCGACTTCAAGCTGGAGTTCGGCCGCCTTGCCATCAATCCGAAGACCATCGTCCTCGCCGATGAAATCAGCCCGGACGGCTGCCGCCTCTGGGATCTCAAGACCGGCGAGAAGATGGACAAGGACCGCTTCCGCCGCGATCTCGGCGGGGTCATGGAAGCCTACGCCGAGGTGCTCGAGCGGGTGAAGCTGGCGGTGAAGTAAGCCGCCAGCTCCGGATCGTCTCAGGGCCAGGCGAGATTGAAGTCCACGACCACCGCGGCGTGGTCGCTCGGCCAGGTATTGCCGCGCGCGCCGCTGATATCGTCACCATAGACGTAGCCGTTGCTCTGCACGCCATTGGTGAAGATCTCCGCACTCGCGGGAGTGACTGGCGCGCCCTTGTGGAAGACGAAGTCGATCCGGTCCTGCGGCTCGTTCGGGCTGCTGTAGAGCGGGGACCAAGTGATCGCCGGAGTCTGGGCCGGATTCGGGAACAACTGACGGAACGAGTCGGTCATGCCCGCATTTGCCACCGCCACCGTGACCGGCCATTGCACCACCTTGCCGTAGTGCGCGGCGGAATTGGCCGCGGTCCAATCGAGATGGGAGGGGCAATTGAGATCTCCGGTGAGGAAGACCGGCACGCTATCCGCGGAGGAAAGGTGGCTGGACATTCCGCTGAGCACGGCCGCGATCTGCTCGTCGCGCTGCGAGGCCAGTTCTTCCGCCAGCACGCTGGCGTTGGTGGACCCCGCTCGCTTCGCCTCGTATGGACCGTAGCGCAGGTAGTCCAGATGGGTATTGAAGATCACGACCTCGCGCAGGGGCTGGCTACAAAGCCGGATTCGGGCGCCCTTCGCAATTCCATTGCCCGCGGTGTAGGTGGCGGTGATCGGGTAGCGGCTTGCAATGCCGCTATCGCCCGAGCCGGTAGGGCTGTAGAACCAGCCTAGTTCGTTCGCGATGGTCTGCACGCAGTAGCCACCCGAACCCACCGTTTCCTGAGTGCCGATGATATCCACATCCGCCTCGATGATCGAGCGGAGTCCTTTGGTCATGCCCTGATCTACCTGGCCCCAGCCGTGCCAGAGATTGTAAGACATCACGCGGACGCTGGAGATTTGCTCCTGGCCCGATTGGAACACCGGAATCGTCATCGTGACATCCCGGTTATTGCCTAACAGATCGGTCGCCCGCAGCACGAAGGAAGCCTGCCCTGCGTCGGATCCGGCCGGCGTACCGGAAATCGCTCCCGAGGCCCCGACTTGGAGCCATGCCGGGCCGGAGATCTTCGAGAACGAAAGCACATCCCCGAGATCCGGATCGTAAGCGTAGGCATGGACCTTGCCGCTGTAGGCTTGGCCCGCGACGGCATGACGCTGGATGAAGGATGGCACCACCCATTGCGGTCGTCCCGGTCCACCCGCAGGGGTCACGCTGAATTGCGCTGGTCCGGCGATCTTGGAGTATCCGTTGTCAGCCAGGAACCAGACCTTGTAGTTGCCCGGTGCCAGCGTGGGATTGGCGAAGGTGATGCTGCCACTCTTGAGGTTACCGCCCGCCGTCTGGGTCCCGTTCGTGTAACGCCAGTCGAGGTAGGTTCCGGTGGAAGGATTCGTGATGCTCGCCGGAAAGATCCCGATCCAGTCGTCATCGTTCCCCGGCCCGCCGTTGAAGGTCGCGGTGATCGGGCTTCCCGCGGGATAGGAGCTTGAGTTGAGAGTGATGGACTTCGGCGCGGCATGGAGCGCCGCACAACAAAAGACGGCAATAAGGCTGCCGGAGATTTGGGTTTTCATCATGGCATCCCATCGTTCGGCGGTTCCGGAAAGTGATTCAAGGGGCACAATCGCCGGAGGATGGGGCAGAATCGCCGGACAGGAAGAGAGGCGACCGACACCCGCCGCCTCTCCTCCATCGGGTAGACCTCACGCCGCTTTGGAAGGATCGATCGGCACCGTCTCGACCTCCGTGGTGTCCTTCAGATTGTCCCAAGCGGTCAGCAATCCCATCATGGCCTGAAAAACTCCGGCTTGGGCGGCATCGCGCCCCTCCCCGCCGAGCATCACGAGCTTCTCCGGGACCAGCGGTTGCTGGCTGTGGGCCAACTCACTGGCCACGAGGTTCAGCGCATAGAGACGGTTATCACCGTAGGCCGCCACCTTCTGGCGGCTGACCTCGGCTTCCGCCTCACCCACCCGGGCGATCTTCCCGGCCTCGGCCTCCGCGATCTGGCGGATGCGCGCGGCTTCACCCTGGCCCACGAGCTCGGCCACGCGGGCTTGGCCCTCCGCCATGGCGATCTCGCGCTTGGCGAGGCGCTCGGCTTCCGCGAGTTGGGCCGAGCCACGGTTCGCCGCGACTTGAATCTCGATCTGGGTTTCGGTCAGGTGGGTCTGGCGCGCGGCTTCTGCTTGAGCTTGATTCAGCTCCTTCAGACGGGCGGCAGCTTCCTGCTGCTTGGCGAAGGTTTCCTTCTGTTCCTCGGCCAAACGACGCTGGCGCAGTTGATCGAAGAGGGCGTCGATGGGGTCTTCCCCATCCCTGCGATGAACGCTCTCCGGTCGGCCGATCAGCACGGCCACGCAGTTGATGTCGTAGCCCTCGAAGCGGCGGCCGAGTTCCTCGGTAGCGAGGCGCTGGATCTCCTCGCGCTGGGTCAGCAGGTCGAGCATATTACTGCTCTGGGCCACATCCCGGAAGTAAGCGGTAAGGATCGGGTCGAGGGTTTGGCTGATCAGGCGGTTCACATCGCCGAAGCGCTGCACCACGCGCGGTGCCTTCTGGTAATCGATGTGCAGCACCAGGCTGAGCGGCAGCAGGGGCTCGTAGCCGTCCGCGGTGATGATCGGGATGCTCGCGAGGTTCTCGTCATACTTGTGGGTCTCCGTCTGCCCGCTGATCCAGCGAAGTACGAAGTTCACCGTAGGCACCAGCTCGACCTTCAGGGCATAGGGATTGAGCGCATACTTGCCAGGGGTGAGGGCTTGCTTCCATACCCCGCGGCGACCGCTTTCCACTTGTTCGCCGTAGCGGAAATTCGCGCCGGTCACGTCCGTCCCATCGCCCCCGAAATAGCCGATCACCACGCCCACGTAGCCGATTGGGATCAGGGTCTTCGGCTTGAGTTCCACCGTGGCAAACCAGCGGTTGATGAAATAGGTGCCGTCCGTCAGCACCTGGAGCTGCTTGCCGCGACGACCACCAAGCTTCAGGAAAACCTCGGGATCCTGAAAGTAATTGTGGCCGGAGCCGCCTTGGCCATCGCGGACCTCGGGAGCAATCACATCACCCGCTTCAAGTGAGGGGCCATCGTGAATCGTGACCACGCCGACGTTGTCGGACTCGGCCAGACCATTCGGCTTCGGCGGTTCGTTCTGCTTGCCTTTCGGATCGCCCACGATCACGGGCGTGAAGCCGTTCTGGTTCTGAAGCTCCTCGCGCCAGAACTGGGCCATGCGGCTCTCCTCGGTGGAGATCGGGCCGGTGTGCACGCCGGTTTCGGTGATTACCATGAACACGGCCGTATTGATGGCATAGACACCCTCGCGCAGGATGCCCCGCTGGCGACCGCGTTGGCCTCCGTGTTCAAGGAATCCGACCGCGTCCTGGAAGCCGTTGCAATCGACGATGTGCCCCAGCGTCTGAATCGGCAACAAGGGCTGTCCATCACGGGCATAGACGTAGCCGATACGGCCTTCCGCCACCGTTACCAGAGGCACCTTGTGGATATTGAACTTCCAGAAGGGATAGCCAAAGTAGAGGCCACCTCGCAGCACCTTGGCCTGATAACCGGCCTCGCCATTCAAGGCGATGATCCGGCCCTCCGTCAGCGAACCGCTGGCGGACCACAGCTTTTCGATGATCCCCACCCGGCGGTGCGGTATGTAGCGCACGCCCAGGAAGAGATAGACCCCGATCGCGATGACCAGAATACCGGCCACGACGATCCCCACGCTGAACAGGATGTCAGCAATCATGTTGTTCTCCTTTTCTTTCTTTCGAAGCCGGTCCCGCCCGCCTGCGGGAAGGCGGGGGCCGGCGATTTTTCTGGAACTGGCGAAGCGGCGGCGGCTTCGGCCTGTCCCTTGTTTCTGGAGAGACAAGCGAACGATCCGCGCCCCGCGGTGATGCCTACGAGGTTAGCTGTCGGGCTGGAGCCACCACGTGCTCCCGGTGCCGCAGGCACCGTATGCCCCGAAGACCGGACCACAGGCCACGGGCCTGCAAATCACGGTCGGGATTGGTTCCCCCGTTGCTCCGGACAACGCGTCCGGTGCACTCGGCTGACGGTTTCGTTCTCAAAGAACTTGGCGGCATGTTAGGGGCATGCCGCCGCGAGGACAACGGGCTGGTTTATAACAGCCCCTGCACAGTGTAGTATTCCTTCGAGCCGTTAAGCGGCACGCGGCTATTGCCAGTGCCAACGGATCTCCTGGATCACATCCGGATGCAGGCTCTGGTGCACCGGGCAACCGTTACCGGTCGCCTCTAACATCTTGCGCTCGGGATGATCACCGGAGAGCGGCATGTGGATATCCACCTCCAGCTTCGAGATGCGCCGTGGCGTATCGGTGGACATGTGCTTCTTCACATCCACCTTCATGCCTTCCAGATCGATCTCCTTCCGCTTCGAGACAATGCCCATGACGGTGGCCATGCAGACCCCCAGTGCGGTGGCGACCAGATCGGTCGGCGAGAACGATTCGCCGCGGCCGTTGTTGTCCACCGGGGCATCGGTTTCGAGCACGGTTCCGGAGGGCCCGTGGACCGCCTGGCAGTGGAGGTCCCCTTGGTAATCGATCTTGATCTCAACCATCTTCGTCTATCGCGGATTCAGCAGGACCGGTGTCTTCTTTCGGCGGAACCTTGGCAAGCACGATGCGGAAGCCGCAGGCATCGTCCGGCAAATCCGGAGTGAGCGTGTAGCGGAAGCCCGTGTAAAGATCCTGCTGGCGCCAACTCTTCCAACTACCGCCACGCATGACGCCGAAGCCGTTGTTCGGAATGTAATCCTCCTGCACCCACTCCAGCACGTTGCCGGAGATATCGTAGAGACCGATGGCGTTCGGCGGGAAGGAGCCAACGGGGGAAGTCGTAGCGAAGCCATCGCTGTAGCCGAAGATCACGCGCTCCGGACTCATGCCGGGATTGGTCGCCGCCTCAGAGCCTGCGAAGTTGCCGAGGTTCGCCCCGTTCGCGATCGGCGGCCATGCGACACCCCACGGGAAGATCTGTAGCATCTGCTGTTCGCGGCGATCGGGGGTCGAGACCTTCAGCTCGCTCTTCAAGCCGGCCATGAAGCTCCACTCGTAGTCGGTCGGCAGGCGATATTCGTGGGCATCGGTAAGCCGCTCCTGTTCCCGTTCGACCTTGGTAAGCCAAGCGCAGAACTCCATCGCATCGCTGCGCTTCACATGGACCACCGGATGATCTCCCGGCTTCTCTACCTGATAGATTTCGGGATGGGCGGCCCGCAGGAAAGCGCTGAAGTCCTTCACCCGCGTCTCCCAGATGCAGGCCTGCAAATCGCCGGGCATCACCGGCACGAAGCTCATCTCCAGACTGTTGGTCCACGGCCGGTCCATGACCACGCTGTGATTGAGCTCGAGCTTGAAGAACAGGTCGCGAGTCTCGTTCGGCTTGAGCGTGAGTTTCTGGACGCTCCGCTTGTAGCCTTCCATCCAGACGCTGACTTCCATCTCCCCGGGCTTGATCCCGCTGAGCTCCACCATGCCGCTGACCTCGCTCCGTCGGACTTCGACATCGCCTACCTTCACGATCACTTCGGCACCGGAAGGTTCGGCCCGCACGCTCAGGGTGCCGAAGGGTATCTTGCTGACATAGGGCCGGAAGGGCTTGAGTCCTTCATTCCGGGCCTTCTCGCTGATCCCCTCCGCTTGGAAGCCTTCGACCATGTGCGGCTCCGCCTGGTGATCTTCGGAGAGATAGCCCTGCTTGATCCCCTCCGTGGCCAGCCAGAAGCAAAACTCCCGCGCATCGCCATGACTTGTTAGAGCGACTTTGCGCTTCGTATCGCCTTCCGTGATCTCGACGAACTCCGCGTAGGCATCCGGCTTGCCCTCGGCGAAGCGGCGCCATTCCGTTTCGCCCACGGGTCTCACTGCTTCGTGGCCCTCATTCAAGGGCATGTAGCGCTGGCCGAGTTGGTCGGTCCAGGGCTCGTTGATCGCTGGCGGTGCGTAGACTTTCAGCTCGGGGCTCAGGAACAAGGTCCCACCCGCTGCGGACTCCGGCACCACCATGTCGATCGGACAGGGTTCGTAGCCGAGCATCTTCAGGCTGAAGCGAATGCGCTCTCCGACGTGGGACTCGATCAACTCGGTGGGCGTGGAGCCGATCGTCTCGCCGGTCGACTCGTCGATCACGGTCGCACCAGCCGGGGTGCTGCTCACTTTGATCTTCACCGGCTGCAGTTCCGGCTTATCGGGAAGGCGCGGGGGCAGCAGGGTCTGGAGATGATCCCAGCCGCCATAGATTACCACCGCGGCACAAAGCACCAGGGCCATGAAGGCACCGACAGGACGGCGGCGGCGACGACGCTTCCCTTCCTGGAGGCGGCGCAGGGCTTCAGCGAGATCTCCTGCCGTCGAAAGACGGCGTTTCGAGAGATGGGGTTCGCAGGTATCGCAGATGATCTGGTTGAGCGCGAGCCAGCGCTTGCGCTCCGAACCGGGAGGCAATTCATCGGGCAGTTCCGGAAACTCCATCCGGTCCTTGCCGGTGGCGATCTCGTAGAGGACCTTGCCGAGGCTGTAGACATCCGCCTGCGCGGAGCCCGGACCCTCCGGCGGCACGAAGCCTTCCGTGCCCACAAAGGTTCTCTGCCCGCGTGCTGCCACCAAGCCGATGTCCGCGAGCTTCGCCCGACCGGCGACGAAGATCACGTTCGCCGGCTTCACGTCGCGGTGAGCCAGACCGTTGTCGTGAAGGTGCCGCAACGCCTCGGCGAGACGCACGCCCACGTCGATGACGAAGCCGGTATCGAGCTTGCTACCGGGAGTACGCTTGGTGTCGCTGCGCAGGGTCCGTGCCTCGTACTCCACCGGGTTGATGTCGCGACCGGCGATCACGTCGTCGCCGAGCTCCATCACATAATAATAGAAAGCCTTCCCGTCCGGGCTGCGCCCGACATGGAGGATGTTCACGAGCCCCGGGTGATCCCGCGAGATCGGCTCGAACTTCAGGATCCCCTCGAACTCCCGCTCGAAACTGCGCTCGTCCTCGAAATCGTCGCGCCACAGCACCTTCACGGCGCGGAGCGCGCCCGTCACGCCGCGGGCAAGCCACACCTCGCCGTACGCACCACCACCGATTTTCCGCAGAACCTCGTGGTCGGGGATGATCGGATCGGGGCGAGCTCTATTCATCGACTTCCTCTTCCAAGCGCGCGAGTTCCTTCTTCAGGACGGCTCCCACGCGATGCTTGGCGAGGTAAACCTGTGCCATGCTGACATTCAAGTGATCCTGCACCTTTTTGGCATCCCACTGACGGACCACGTAGCAGTCGAAAATCTGATACTGCTTCGGTGAAACCTGCGCCTTCACCCGCGCGAGCGCGGCGTCGGCCACGTTCTTCTTCCACTCCACATCCCACAGGCGGGCCAGCAGGTCACCCTTCGGGTCCTCGAAACGGTCGATCACGGCGGTCTTGCGGTCGTCCTCCCATTCGCCGCCGGCCATGGCGGTGTCCTTCTTGCGCTTGCGGAACTGGTCGTTGATCCGCCAGCGGGTCATGTTCATCAGCCAGGTCTTGAAGGAGCCCTGTTCGGGATCGTAGAGCTTCTTCTTCGACTGCTTGGCGATCGAAAGAACGGTCTCCTGGACGCAGTCGTGGGCCTCGTCCGGCCGCAGGCCCGCCTTGATGGCCACGGCGTAGATCAAGCGCCAGTAGGTCTGGTAGAACTCGTCCCAGGTCTTTTGGTCCTCCCAATTGTCCAACCGCGCGATCAAGCTCTTGCGCGTCTTTTCGTAGGCGGCGGCGAGCACTTGGTCGCGCTCCTTGTCGTAGTCTTGGTCGGACATCGGCCTCCCCTTACCACAACCGCACCCGGGTGTCTTTCACGGAGTTCGCGCACCCCGCCTGCACCATGGGAATTTTCGTCGTCCGGATAGTTAAGAAAACCGAACTAACAATCTTCGCATTTACATCCACCCTTTCTGCGGCATAGCCTCTGCTGCTGTTTCAATAACTTTCTCCATCCGGATCACCCCGTCCGGCCCCACCCACGGAGCAAGTCCCCCCACATGCCCCCCGCCCCCCCCGACATTAATCCGTCGCGCCAAGTCGAACGGATCCGCGAGATTCTCGTGGGCCGCCAGATGGATAGCGTGGAACGCCGCCTGGAGCGGCTCGAGGCGAATTTGCGCCCGATGCCGACGCAGGCACCCGATGACGTTTTCGAGATCCGGCTCGCAAACTATGAGCAGCGTCACGACCTGAAATTGCAGGAGTTGCGCGATGAGATCGATGCGGAGAAGGCGCGCCGGGTGGAAGAAACCCACCGTCTGGCGGGTCAGATTCAAGCGGCCGCGCGCGGTCGCGAGGCTTCGGGGCTGGAAGCCCAAGCCGAACTGGAGCAGCGCGTCACCCGTTGGCTGGAAAGCTGGAATCAAGGCTTCCGGCAGTATTTACAGCAGCGCGAGACGCATCTGATTTCCGAAATGCGCTCGGAACTGGAGCAGACCAAGGCTTGGGTGAACTCACGGCTCGAATCCACCGACGACGCGCGGGTGAGCAGGATGCAGGCTTCCTTCGCCCAACTGGCGGAAGCCGCCCGCGCCATTGCGGACGCCGCAGCCCAGCACGCAACCCCAAGCGGAGGAATCCGATGACCGCGATCTTCCCCCCGCTACCCCTCCCCTTCCCCTCCTCGTCGATGCAGACGGAGGGTCGCGGCAGCCAGCTCCCTCTCGGAGAATTCCCGATCCCCTCGGACGAGCCCACGAGCCGCCGTGTCCCCTTCTCCCTCCCCATGCTGGGAACCCAGCCCACCAATCCACCGCCTGCTTCCGGGCCGGAGCCGGAGAAACCCGCCAAGCAGCCGGAAGAGGATCTAGCCCCGGCACCGGCAGCGACCACGCCCGGGACAGGCGAGCAGACGGACTTCACCGATGCCGATCTCACCGCGGCGCTCGCCCCTCTCCTGGCGGCTGCCGGTGGCGGCCAAGGCCTTTCCCTGCACGACGACGCCTCCTTCGAGGCGATCCTGCGGGCCACCTTCCGCCGTGCTCTCTCCGAGCACCAGAGTGGTCCCTTCCAAGACCCGGACTTCGGCCACCGCATGCTGTGGCGCATGCAGGCGCTCTTCAGCAGCCGCAGCTACGAAGAAGTGCTGGCGGAAAAGATCCGTCGCTTCCACGTGGAGGAGGTCTACCTGCTAGACCGCGACCGGCTTTCGCTCGTTTCCTACGCCAGCTCCGACCCGGTCCGGCACTCGAATCCCCGGCGAGTGGGACCTTTCTCCCGCCAACTGGCCCTGCGGATGCGGGATGAGACCGGGGCCCTCCAACTCGGATTCGAGTTGGGAGAGGGGCGTCGCACCTTCGTCAGGGCCGGGCGCTTCTGCTACATGGTGGCCGTAGTCCGTGGCGAGGTGAACGACATCGTGAAGGCCGACCTCGACTTCGCCTTGAAGCGGATCGAAACCCGCTACCGTCAGCCCTTCGTCCAAGGCCACCCCCTGCTCAAGGAACTGCAACCCCTGCTGGAAGAGTGTCTGCTAATCCACTCGCCCGCCGCTCCCGCCGGAACCTGAGTGAGATCAAAGGCAAGTGATACCTTGACCATGGGGCTTGCGAGCCCTACGCCTCCCCCGCACATGGGATTTGACACTCTAGGCCTCTCCGAAGCCGTCCTCGAAGCCGTCACGGAGTCCGGCTATCAAAACCCGACGCCCATCCAGGCGCAGGCCATTCCATTGATCCTCAATGGACAGGACGTGATCGGTGCGTCCCAAACCGGCACCGGCAAGACCGCAGCATTCGCCTTGCCCGCCCTTAGCAAGATCAAGCCGCTGGGCAAGCCACAGATCCTGGTGCTGGAGCCGACTCGCGAGCTCGCCCACCAGGTGGCGGAGCAATTCGAGAAATACGGCAAGCACACCGGCCTGAAAGTCGCGCTGCTCTTTGGCGGCGTGGGCTTCGGCGATCAGCTCAAGGCTCTCCAGAACGGTGCCGACATCGTCGTCGCCACTCCCGGGCGATTGGTCGACCATTTCTACCGCGCCACCATGCGCTTCAACGAGGTGAAGATTCTGATCCTCGATGAAGTGGACCGCATGCTCGACATGGGCTTCCTCCCGCAGGTTCGCAAGATCGTGAACCTCTGCCCTTGGGACGGCCGCCAGACGCTGTTCTTCTCGGCCACCATGCCGGCGGCGATCCAGACCTTCGCCCAGTGGTGTCTCATCAATCCGGTGAGCGTGGAGATCGCGCGCCGAGCCGTGGCCTCCACCGTCACGCATGCCTTCTACCCGGTCTCGATGGACCAGCGCGACGAGCTTCTGATCGCGCTGCTGAACCAGACCGACTACCACTCGGTGATGGTCTTCACCCGCACCCGCAAGGAGGCGGACCAAGTCTGCGCCCTGCTGAAGCGCGAAGGCCACGAGAAAGTCGCAGCGATGCACTCCGACATCAGTCAGGTGGATCGCATGAAGGCTTTGGCCGGCTTCAAGAGCGGCGAATACGAGGTGCTGGTGGCAACGGACGTTGCAGCCCGCGGCATCGACATCTCCGGCGTCTCGCACGTGATCAACTACCGCGTCCCGGAAAATGCCGAGGACTACGTGCACCGCATCGGTCGTACCGGTCGTGCGGAAGCGGAAGGCGATGCCTTCACAATCCTCACGGCGGACGAGCTGGAGTTCGCGAAGTCGGTGGAAGTCTTCATCGACCAGAAGATCAAGCGCAAGAAGCTGGAAGGTTTCGACTACATCTACACCGCCCTGCTGGATGATTCCCCGGCCAAGTCGATCCGGAAGAAGCCGACGGGCGGCAAGAAGAAGCGGAGATAATTCCGGTCACCCTTCGGTGAGACCCACAGCCTTCTCAGGATGCGCGTCCTCTCCATCGACCCTGCTGTCCGCAACACGGGCTACGCCGTGTTGGAGGGAATCGGTCGCGAAGCAAAGGTACTCGCTTACGATGTTATCTCCATCCCGGATCGGCTGCCTCAATCTGCCGCTCTATCGGCGGTGCGGATGCATTTGCGGAATGTCATCGAGAAGCACCAGCCCGACGAGGTGGCGGTGGAAGGAATCATCTACGTGCAATCCCACCGCACGGCGATCTCGATGGGGGCGGCCCGAGCCGCGGCCCTGATCGCAGCGGCGGATGCCGGTTTATGCGTGTATGAGTACGCGCCGATGAAGGTGAAGATGGCGGTGGTCGGCAAGGGCAAGGCGGACAAGCAACAAGTGGCCTTCATGGTGCGAGCCCTCTTAGGACTCGCCGAGACTCCTCCTCACGATGCAGCGGATGCTTTAGCCATCGGGCTGGCTCATTTGCAGGCATCCGATCCGCTGAAGGCGAAGATGCTGGAGCGACGCCAAGTTTGAACCATGTCCGCTATGAATACGCTCCATCTCGGTAAAGGCATTAGCTATGAAGACGGCCTCAAGCAGCAGAATGCCGCGGTGGACTCCATCCTTGATGGAAGCGGAAGCGAGACCTTGCTCCTGCTCGAACACGCCCCTGTCTACACCATCGGGCGCCTGCGCGATCAATCCTCGCTGGGCAACATGGCTTCCCTGCCCGCCCCTGTCTTTGAAACCAACCGCGGCGGCCAAGCTACCTATCATGGCCCGGGCCAGTTGGTCGGGTATCCCATTCTCGACCTGCGGGAGCGGAATCGGGATCTTCACGCCCATCTCCGCAACATCGAGGAGTCTCTCATTCTCACGTGCAGGGATCTCGGGATTGATGCCGGTCGCCGCGAAGGGCTCACCGGAGTCTGGGTGGAGAATCGCAAGCTGGCCTCGATCGGCGTGGGGGTGCGCAAGTGGATCTCCATGCACGGCTTCGCGATCAACATCACAGCCGAGTCGCTTCTGCCCTTCTTCGCCATCACACCTTGCGGGATCGACGGGGTCGTGATGAGCTGCGTCGCCCAAGAGGCGAAACGTCCCGTATCCGTGGATGAGTTCGCCAGTGCCTTTCAGCCGCACTTCGAGCGGATCTTCGCCCGCTAGGCATCCTTGGAAGCCTTCAGGCGCACCGCCACACAATCGGTTTGGGGGAGGATGAACTTCTCCAAGACGACCTCCACGCTCGCAGCCTGCGGATTCTCCAACACGAGGACGGCAATGTCGGAAGCCAAGGTCTCAATCAACTTCCTCGGTCGGGCCAAAGCGAGTTCTTGGATGCCGGCGGCAAGCACCGCGTAGTCGATTGTGCGGTCGATCTCATCCTCCATCGCGGCAAAGCCCACGCGTGGCTCGATCAAAAGACTCACCCGTAGTTCCTGGGCATCCGCCCGCTCTTCATCCGGCACGCCGATGAAGGTCTTCACCCTCAAGCGGCGGATCTCGATCCGGGCCTCGCTCTCCATACCGGCGGAGCGGAACGCGTCGCCGGGCCCGCGTCAAGGCCGCGCTTGACCCCCACCGTCCCCTCGCCCATCACCATGCCGTGGCCTTCCTGAAATCTCCCGCCTTCATCATCATAGGGTCCCAGATCCTTTTCTCCATCTCCGACGTGATGGGGCGGACCCACATGAAGTCGCAGGGCTTCACTCTGGCCTCCTTCTTCACCTGGTGGTTCCTGATCTACACTTTCATCCGGCAGATTGCCGTCTTCGGCCAGCTTTACATCTACTCCACGATGGAACTCGGCCGCACGGTCGCCCTCTTTGGTGCAGGCTCCATCATCATCGGCAACGTGATCGGGCTCCTCTACCTGAAGGAGACGATGTCTTTGCCTGTCTACATTGGCGTCTCCCTCGCCATCTGTGCCTTCCTGGCACTGGCCCTGATCCCGGCCGGTGCCGCCACTCCGCCGCCCCAGCCCTGACGCTCTCTCATGATCGGGCTGATCCTGACCGGCGGAAGAAGCAGGCGCATGGGCCGCGACAAGCTGCTCATCGAAAGACCTGACGGGCAGCGGCAGATCGACTGGTTGGCCCAACTGGTACGGGAGGCCGGCTTGGAGCCCATGCTCTCGCAGCGTCGGGGAGCCCGGCCCGTGATCGGTCTTCCCGTCATTGAGGATCACTTCGCGGATGCAGGCCCCTTGTCTGCACTCGATGCCTTTCATCGACGTTACCCGCAGGAGCCTGTTCTCCTTCTCGGGGGAGATCTTTTCCTGATGAACCGCGTGACTTTGGAGGATTTGCTCGCCGCTCGTTCTCCAAGAAATGCCGCCACCTGCTATGCAAACCGGCTGGATGACAAACCCGAGCCGCTCTGCACGATCTTTGAATCGCGAGCCCTTCTACCCTTGGCGGATCGATTGGAGCAGCACGAGTATGGAGCCAGGCACTTCCTGGCCGGCCTCGATCCCCACAAGCTGCGGCTCAGGCATCCAGCGGCACTCGACAATGTGAACTCCCCGCTGGATCTGGAAGAGGCCTTCAGCAAACTGCGAGCCGGTGTCTCACCCAAGACGATCCACCTCTGCGGCATTCCGGGAGAACGTAGCTATGTCTCACTAGCCACCACGACGGGCGGCCTTCTGGCCGAATTGGCCTTCATCCACCGATGGAAGGGTCCATGGGAAAGCTTGGAGATCATCCGGAACGGCGAGCTTCTGTCACCGGGCGCACTGATCCGGAGCGGGGATCAGATCCTCATTCAAGGTGAACTCTCAGGATCCCCTTAACGGGTTCGAATCCAGAAGCCCTTCGGAATCGCGGTCTCCCAAGGCACGAACTGCTTCATCAGCTCCGGATTTTCCTTCACCAGAGCAAAGGACGGAACGATGACTTCGAAACGATCCGAATTCAGCAGGATTGCCTCCAAGGCATACTGTTCGTTCCACGACCACTGCATCTCGAACAGCATGTGCTCGTCCGCATCGTAGGGCGTGAACACGTCGTGGAAATGGACGTAAACCCCGGACGGCAGAAGAGGTAAGACGTAGTTGAAGACGTAAACCAGATCACTCTGGGTCTTCAGCACGTGGGTGGAATCGATGAAGAGGATGTCGTTTGCCGAGAAACTCCGGAAGAGACTCGTGTCCAGATCCTCAATCTTCTCCTTCAGCAACTTTCCGGCCAAGGGATAATTCAGCAGGCGCTCGGAAGGATAGGGCTCGATGTGGAGGATCTCCACGGGATGACCTTCCGCCGCATTCATGTTCGCCGCCGTGGTCATGACCATCGAGCTGAAGCCCGAACCGGCCTCCACCACCCGCTTCGGCTTGAGATGGCGGATCAGCCCGTGGAGGATGGTCGCATCGTAGGCGTCGTAGGCGTTGTTCTTGAACCAATACGGCGACTTGCCGTCCGGCTCCACGGGGAAGTGATGGATCTCCTTCGCATAGGGCTGGATGACCCGCACCAGCGGTTCGATCTTGCCATAATCCAGAAGCGTGTCGCCCAAAGCACCCCGCGCCTTGAGCTTGCCCGGATCGACTTCCGTCGGATCGACGATGGGACAGGCGAAATTGTAGGGGCGGACGTGAAACTGCGACCAGTTCCTCAATTCCAAGCTGCGGTTGAAACCATCCAAGAACCGCTTCACAAGCGGCAGAGGAATGCGCGGCGTGATGAAATCGCACAGTAACCCGAAGGCATTTCGTCTGGTTTCGCTCATGGAAAAAACATCTCCCGGCCGGAAGGGCGTCAGGATGCAAACAGAGCTGGGGGGATTTTCAACCGTGCACTGTTCAAAGCTTCACTTTTACGAGGGATCTCCTGTGTACCCCGGGTTGACAGCGCGGCAGATCCCGCCATTGCTTCCGCCGCCGTGAGTCCCGAATTCATCAAGGAAGCCCTCCGCAATGTCCGCTACCCCGGCTTCTCCCGGGACATCGTCTCCTTCGGCCTGGTGAAGGAGGTCCGTCACGAAAACGGCAGCCTCTACGTCCAACTCGAAGTGGCGACGAAGGATCCGAAAATTCCCGAGCAGATCTTCAAGGACTGCCATGCGGCTCTCGACCACCTGCCGGACGTGGGCAGCGTGAAGGTGGAAATCACGGTGAAGGACCCGCAGGGAGCCCAAGGGGCTTCCTCGGAGGCGCTCCAAGGAAAGTCGTCGATCCCGGGAGTGAAGCGCATCATCGCCGTGGCTTCCGGCAAGGGCGGCGTGGGCAAATCCACCGTCGCTGCCAATCTCGCGGTCGCGCTCGCCAAGAGCGGCGCCAAGGTCGGCCTCTGCGATTGCGACCTCTACGGCCCTTCCGTCGCACAACTGTTCGGCAGCCACGAACGCCCGATGGCCAACGAACGGGACGAGATCATTCCGATCGAGGCCTATGGGCTGAAGCTGATGTCGATGGGCTTCCTGCTCGAAGACCGCTCGCCCGTTATCGTCCGTGGCCCGATGGCCACCCGCTATACGCAGCAGTTCCTCCGCCAGGTGGAATGGGGCGAGCTCGATTATCTCGTCCTCGATCTTCCGCCCGGTACCGGGGATATCCAGCTCACCATCGTTCAAACCGTCGCGGTGGATGGAGCGGTGATCGTGACCACCCCGCAGGAGATGGCCCTGATCGATGCGCGCAAGGCGGTTTCGATGTTCGCAAAAGTGAATGTGCCGATCCTCGGTCTGATCGAGAACATGGCGTGGTTCGAATGCGACCACGGCCAGCGCTACTATCTCTTCGGCGAAGGCGGCGGCGTCCGAGAGGCAGCCATCCTGAACGTGCCCCTGCTGGCCCAGATCCCGATCGATCCCCAGACCCGCGAGAGGGGCGATGCAGGAACACCCGTGGCCCTCATTCCGGCGGCCGAGCATCCGGTTTCTGCTGCCTTCCAAGAAGTCGCTGCGGCCATGCGGGCAAAGCTGCCGGTGGGATGATTCCCCGATGAAGGCTCTCCTGCCACTCCTGGCCTTCTAACAGGCTGCGACCGGTATTCCATGGCATCGGTGGAAGGCGTCAAAACCTTCCTTGAACGCTCGGCTCCGGCCACGGTCCCGGCGGACAAGGTGGTCGACCAAGCCCTCGATCTCTACCCGCGCAGCGATGGCGAAACGCGGGCCAGGTTGATCGCCGGTCTCTACCGGATCACGGAGCAGCGGGGCGATCTGAAACAGGCCTTCGAGAAGGCCGGCGATCCCATCGGCAAGAAGCTCTGGGACGATATCCAGGAGATGGGCAAGGGCCTGAGCGAGGACGGCTTCTAGCGCACGGGCCGAAGCCCCGAACTTCCCGGTGGCGGAATGGTCGTGCTGCGTCATAGTCGGGCGGGTCTTCCTTCTGCTTCCGATGCTCCGTACTCCACCTCAGCTCTTCGATGACTTCGAGGCCGGGCTCATGACCCGGGAACAACTGCACGTGGCAATGGCTTTCCATGCCCGCAATCTGATCGAGGAGGTCGTGGAGGCACGGGAGAATCCCTTGGCCGCATGGTGGGAAGGGGTTCTCGCCCGCAAGACCGCATCACGCCTCGCCGCGCGGCACGGCGAGCGCCGGGTGCGGGCGATTTTCTCGGCCTTGGCCCAAGTCCCGGATTTCCTGCCCGCCCAGTGGCTCTGGAACGCAAACCATCAGCACGTTCCCCTCTTCTGTTTCCTGCGACTCCGCCGCGAACCGGTTTTCCGCCTCGCGAATGTGGTCAACGAGGCAGGCATCGTGACCGTCACGATCGAATATGGATCCGCCGACAAGCACGACACCACACGCGAGGAGTTCGTGCTGACCCACAAGCGTCAGGGTGGTCTTGAGGTGAGCTCCCGCAGATCCCTCAACTAGGGATTTCACTACCACATTCGGGTGCTGGCGAGCTCGGCACAAAGGCCCGAGCCTCAAGCGATGAAAGTCGCTCTTCTTGCCTTCCTATCCGTTCAGATCGCGGCAGCGGAGCCCACGCGTCCCAACGTGCTCTTCATTCTGGCGGATGACATGAAGGCCGCTCTCGGCTGCCAAGGTAACATCTTGGCCAAGACCCCGAACCTCGACCGCCTCGCCAAGTCCGGCGTCCTCTTCAGCAAAGCCTACTGCCAATTCCCGCTCTGCAATCCCTCCCGGGTATCCATGCTCACCGGACGCTATCCGAAATCGACCGGCGTTCTCGGAAACCGTGACGAGTTCCGCGGGGCCCATCCCGGGTGGATCACCCTGCCTCAATGGTTCAAGCAGCACGGCTATGTCGCAGCCAGCAGCGGTAAGATCTTCCATGGCGGAATCGACGATCCCCTTTCTTGGACCGATAGCGCGATGCAGGACCTCAAGATCGAGAAGCGCCCGAAACAGACCCAATGGCCGCAACCCGGCGACGAGACGCTATCAAAAGACAAACGCAGCGACCGCCGCATCGTATTGGAAGGAAACGGCGACGGGCATCCCGAGAATGCCGTAGCAGACCGGGCCATCGCCTTTCTCCGGAAGCAGCATGAGAAGCCCTTCTTCCTCGCCTGCGGCTTTGTCCAGCCTCACAGCCCGCCCACTGCCCCCCGCGTCTTCTACGATAAGTGGCGTAGCGAGGACTTTCCCTTGCCGCAGGACTTCGCTCCACACCCGATCGTTCCCGAGGGCTTCCCGCAATCTTCCATCCGGAAGACCAATGCCGATCTTTTCATCGGCCGCGATGCCAGCGAGGCAGAAGCACGCCAGATGATTCACGCCTACCATGCCGCCATGTCATGGAGCGACTGGAATGCGGGACGAGTCCTCGACGAACTGGATCGCACGGGCCTCTCGCAGAACACGATCGTCGTCTTCTGGAGCGACCATGGCTACCAGCTCGGGGAGAAAGGCAAGTGGTCGAAGGCCGGCTCGCTCTTCGAGGCTGGGGCACGGGTCCCCATGATTGTCCGCGCCCCCGGAATCAGCCCCGCTGGAGCCCGTTGCGAGCGCGTGGTCGAATCGATCGACCTCTTTCCCACCCTCTCCGCGCTTTGCGGATTGCCAACTCCGACCGGCATCGAAGGCCGGGACCTGTCCCCGCTGCTCAAGGAACCGAATTCGGCTTGGGAGCATCCGGCATTCACGATCTGGAGCGAGGATGGTAAAGAAGCCACCGGCATCTCCATCCGGACGGAGAAATGGCGCTACACCGAGTATCCCGGAGACAGTGCCGTGCTACTCGATTCCGCTAACGATCCGGGCGAGACACGGAACCTCGTCCGGGATCCAGCCCATGCCGCTGTGATCAAAGAGCTCTCTTCCAAGATTGCTGAGTTCCAAGGGGAAACGCGCTAGAACAGGTGCTCGGCGGCAGTTCGCTTCAAACAATTGCGTCTCCCGACCCGATTTCTCGAAACATCGGGCATTTCGGAACGTTTAGTTTATCCCATGAATCCGAAGCAATCCCAGTGGGTTTGGAGCGCCAGCGGTGTCGCCTTGGCTTTGGGTGCCGGCGTAATGATTGGAAGGATCAGCTCCTCCGGGAATGATGCTGCGGACGGAACACGCTCGCCCCTCTCCGCCCGCGACGGAGCGCATCACGGGGAGGGCGGAATGACCCTCGCCGAGCGCGTCCAGCGCAAGCGCGCCGAAGAAGGTCGCGGTACCGCCAGCCGCCCGGTGGAAACGGATCTCAAGGCGATCTTCGAGACGACCAGCCGCCTCGACCGCACCCAGAAGCTGCTCGCATTCCTCGATCGCCTGCCGACCGAGCAGTTCGCCTCGGTCTATGAGGAGTTCCGAAACATGCCCGGCGTGAATCTCCGTGGTTCCGAGAGGTCGCTGATTCTTCAAGCATGGGCAGAGCGCGATCCACACTCCGCCCTCGGCTTCCTCCAAGAGAAAGGCGCGGAGGACTGGGAGCGCGAAACCACCGTGGCGACATGGGCGGCGAATGATCCCCAGGCCGCCTTCGCATGGGCTCAGACTGCCCAAGACGAGGGCGACGTTAACAACTGGCTGCTCGGTGCCACCCGCGGCATCGCAGCGACCGATCCGGAACTCGCCCGCGATTTCCTGGCCCAGCTCGAAGGCCGCACCCGGGAACAGGCACTCGACGCCATGCGCCCCTACGTGATGCAGTACGGCTTCGACTACGCCGCGGCGTGGATCTCCGGAATGGGCGATGAGGAAACCCGCAACCGGGTTTCGCGCAACATGGCGCGTGATCTCGCCGAGGCGGATCCTGCCCAAGCTGCCCAGTGGAACAACGGCATGACAAATGTCGACCTGCGGCGCGACGTCTCTGAAACCGTGGGCGACCGCTGGGCTGCACGCGATCTCACCGCAGCGCTGGATTGGGTGGAAAGCCTGCCACCGAATGTGAGATCGGAAGCTGCCGAGGGACCTGCGCGGCGCTACGCCCGCCAAGATCCGGAGGCCGCCGCAAAGTGGTTGGCAAGTCTCGGCAATGACCCCGATCTCGATGGTGCACGCCAGATCTTCATCGAGGAAAGTTTCCGCAGGTCGCCCCAGACCTCGCTTGAGTTTGTCTCGAACCTCAGCGACCAGCGCGCACAGATCGGCGTTTACCAGCGCTATCTCGGTGGCTGGATGCGACGCGACGAAAATGCCGCGCGACAGTGGCTGAACTCGAACGCCCAGAACCTGCCGCCGCAGGTGGTGGCCCGCTTCAACCCGCCGCCCCGCTAAGGTTGGAATCCTAGCTCACACAAAGAAGAAGCCCCGGTCCTGCGACCGGGGCTTCCTCGTTTAAAAACCTTTGGAGCTTCGTAGGCTTAGCAACCGCATCCGCCACCACCGCAGCATCCACCCTTCTCCGCTTCAGCAATGTCCTTGTCAGTCGGCACGCGACCGAGTTCGAGGGTCATGTTCACATACTTGCCGATTGTGCGTTGCAGGGACTCCAGCTCGCCTTGGGCATCCAGGAAAGCGCTAGCCACCTCGTTCCGCATCAATTCGTCGCGCGCGGCTTCGAATTCGCGGATTTCGGTCGGAGCCAGCTTCACGCCGGCGTGTTGCTTGTGATGAAGTTCTTCGCCGCGCTCGTGCACCGTCTGATACATCAGGCGTGCGGCATCGTCGTCCAGGAAACGCTCCACGTCCTTCTGGAGCTTGGCGAAGTGCCCGTCTGCAGCGATGGCGGCACAGAGTTCGCGGGTCTTCTCCATCACGGGGGAGGTCTCGGTCAGCAGAGTCATGGGGCCTTCCCTAGTCCCAGCAGGCCGGACTGGCAAACGCGATCTTGCGAAATCGTGCGGCCCGACCACGTAATTCCCCCGCCCCGATGAAGCGCATCCGCCGCCATGTCCTCCGCGCTTCCGCGGTCCTGCTACTGCTCGCCGCCCTGCTCTTCGGCATCATCGGCTGGTTTGGATCGGAGCATCTGGTCTCCCCGAAGCGGCGCGGACTTCAGGACTATCACCGGGAGATCCTCACCAATCCCGACCACTACGGCCTGAAGATCGAAGCCTATACCGGCCCGGGCAAGACACCCTGCCTGCTGGTCACGCCGAGTGCGAAACCCGGGGAGGCGAAGAAGTCCCTGATCGCCCGCGACGAATTGGCCAAGCGCGGCGTGAAGCTGCCCGATTGGGGCGGGCAAGTGGGCACCGTCATCCTGCTGCACGGGCATGGCGGGAGGAAGGAAGACCACCTGCCGATCTGCGAGCGCTTCTGCGCCGCTGGTTTTCGCTGCATCGTCCTGGACCTGCCGGGGCAGGGCGAACACCCCGCGCTCTACGGCACCTTCGGCCTGCGCGAGGCACCGCTGGTGGAAAAGATTCTCGACGAGGCCTCCAGCCGCTTCGCATTCCAGCCATCGCCCGCCTTTCTCTTCGGCGTTTCGCAGGGTGTCTCGGTGGCACTCCAGACTGCGGCGCGGAACCCAGATAAATGGGCGGCGGTGGCGAGCATCGCCACCTTCAGCTCTCTCGATCGGCCCGTGCTGCGCTCCGCTCAGGAAATGACGCCGGCGAGCCTGCACTTCTGCTGTCCGGCGGCGGCTCTCAGTGTAAGCTGCGGGGCTCGCGTCCGGGCCGGGTTCTGGCCTGCGGATGTCCGGCCTGCCCGTGCGGCCTCCAAACTGACCATGCCGGTGATGATCAGCCATGGCGACAAGGACCCCTATATCGGGATCGATCAAGCACGGGAAATCTTCGACGCCCTTCCCTCCGCCCGGAAACGCTTCCGAGTGGTCGAGGGAGCGGACCACAACCACGTCCTTTCCATGGGCTCGCATGCCTTGTATGCCGACGTGTGCCAGTTTTTCCACGAGGCTCGCACCGCTCAAGACACTGCGTCCGGGCGTTCCGAGTAAAGCGAATGGGAGCTATGTGAGCTCTACGTAAAACCCGGCTCCCGGGCGTTAAGAGAAAGTAAAGTTCCTCGCTGTTTTGCGTCATCAGCGTCTTGAGTGAAACCGTGAAAACAATCCTCCTGCTCCCGGTTCTCACTCTCCCGGCTCTCGCCGAGGTTCCCTTCCAAGTCGCCGCCGAGACCGCCAGCATCCGGTTCACTCCCGAGGGAAACGGCTTCGTCATGGAGGTGAACGATCCGGGCAACCACGCGTGGATGCTCCAAAGCACCGACAACAGCTCGGGCTGGACCAATATGGCCACCCACCGCGTTTTCAACGGCTCGCTGCGCATCCCGGTTCCTCGCGACGGATCACGCCGTCTGTTCCGGTTGAATTCGGATGTCGCGGGGCAGGTCTCTTCGTCGGCCGCGAATGCGCTGATCCTCCCCGGATCTCCCTACAACTACGCGAACGCGGCCCTGCCCGCCCATCTGCTCACCCCCCAGATCCAAGGTCAGAACAACACCCCCGTTACCAATCCGACCACCAATGCCGGAGCAGCCTTGGGCCGCGTGCTCTTCTATGACAAGCGGCTGTCGGCGAACCAAACGGTATCCTGCTCATCGTGCCATCAAGCGCAGCACGGCTTCTCCGATCCCCGCAAGTTCAGCGTCGGTTTCGATGGCGGTCTTACCGACCGAAATTCGATGGGCCTGACCAATGCGCGCTACTACCTGCGGGAGAACTTCTTCTGGGACGAGCGTGCCGCCACCCTGGAGGATCAAGTGCTGATGCCGATCCAGAACGAAGTCGAGATGGGGATGACGCTCGACCTGTTAGTCCAGCGGATCGATGCCGAGCCCTTCTACGACGAGCTATTCACCGCTGCCTTCGGCACTCCCGAGGTGAATGTCACGCGGATCTCGCGCGCCTTGGCCCAGTTCGTCCGGTCCATCGTTTCGGGGAGTTCGAAATATGATCTGGGTGTCCCCACCAACTTCTCGAATCTCACCGCACTGGAGAACCAAGGCCGACAGATTTTCCAAGGTCCGGCGGGAGGCTGCGCCGCGTGCCACGGCAGCGACAATTTCGTGCCGGGAAACGCCATCTTCAACAACGGCTTGGAGAATCCCTATGTGGACAAGGGTTTGGGGGAAGTCACCGGGCTCACTTCGGACGAGGGCTTCTTCAAGGTATCATCGCTGAGGAACATCGAGCTGACGGCCCCCTACATGCACGACGGTCGCTTCGCCACGCTTGAGCAGGTAGTCGAATTCTACAACTCGGGGGTCGTCAGCCACCCCAATCTCTCCCCTCAACTCCGCCTTCCTCCCGGCCCTCCGGGATCTCCGCCACCACAACCGCGTCGCCTGAATCTCACGGCCCAGCAAAAAACCGCATTGGTCGCCTTTCTCAAGACCCTCACGGACACCAGCGTGACCACCCATCCCAAATACTCCGACCCCTTCCGTTATCAGGCGCAGTAGTGAGACGACAGTCAGTGAAATGAAAAAGGCGCGGAGGCTTCCCTCCGCGCCTTTCTTTGAATCCGAAGATCAACCGCCGTAGGACGATTCCACGCGCTGCGCGACATCGCGGTAGCCGTAGTCGACTTCGTAGATCTGCTTGAAGGAATCGAGAGCGCCATCCTTGTCGCCCATCTGCTCGTGGATGAGGCCCTTCTCGTAGAGCACTTCCTTCTTGGTGTTGTCCATGCCGTGCATGTCGGCGAGGGCATCGGCCAGCTGCTTGGAAGCCATGTCGAACATGCCCTTCGCCTTGAAGGTCTTGCCCAGCAGAAGCAGCACCTTGGACTGGATGTGCGGATTCCGCTTCGCCTGCTGAAGGTGCGGGATCGCTCCGCTGTGATCACCGGCGTTGAAGAGGGCCTGGCCCAACTCGTAACGGGAGATCGGGTCGGTCGGGTTGATCTCGACGCGCTTCTTGGCCTCTTCCACGGCCTCCGCGATGCGTGCGCTACGGCGCTCGGCAAGCATGGCCTGCACCTCCGGATCGTCGGGGTTCGACTTCGCACGCTCTTCGAGCTCCTTCATGTGCGAGTCGGCCACCTTGTCCTTCATGTGCCCGGCCTTGGTCTGAAGAGCCACGTCCCCGTTGCTGAGCGTGAAGCCCCACGAGTAGAAATTGAACGCACCTTCCCAGTCCTCGAGTTGCTCGTAGATACTGGCGAGGTCCTTCACCGTCGCGAGGTTGTTGGTGTCCTCGTTATAGCGCATCACGAGACGGTCGCGGCGATCCTCCAGCTGATCCCGGGTAAGGCCCGTCTTGCTTGCCTCATCGAGCGCGGCGGCCTCGCCCTTGTTGCGCTGGAGGTCCGCCATCTTGGCCGTCTCGCTCCAGCCACCGGACTTCATCGAAGCCTTGGCGGTGCAATCCTTCTCGCCCTTGATCGCGGCGGAATCGGTCGGGTGATGCTTGATGATGTCGCGGTAGACCTCTGCGGCCTTGGCGGGCTCGTCACGGCTCTGGTAGTAGTCCGCGAGCTTGTGCAGGAGCTTCGAGTTCTCCGGATGACCTTGGCGCACGGTTTCAAGCGCGAAGGCGGCGCTGTCGGGCAGGCCGAGCGCATTGAAGGCTTCGAACAGCAAATCGTTGGCTTCGGCATTGTAGGCATCCTTCTCCAATTCGGCCTCGATCAGAGGCACGGCGGAGGCGGGATCCTTCTTCACCTGGCTGGCAATCTTCATCAAACCCATGCCGCCCGTCTTCACGCCGAAGATCGAGCCTCCCTTCTTGGGACCGCCTTGCACGATGCTTTCGCACTTGCGGAGCACCTTGCGTCCATCGAGGAAGGCAGGAGCATCCTTGAGCACGGGCTGCAGGAGCTTGACGGCGTAGCCGTGGTTATTCGTTTGGACTGCGCTGAGGGCCTTCAACCAGAGGGCCTTCACGTTCGGTGCGAGTTCCGCTTCGGTGATTTCGGGCATGGAGCGAAAATGGATGGTTTTTGGTGAAAGAACCGGACCTCTGGGGACCGGCGGACCTAAGTGAAGCCCGATGCGCGGCCTTGGCAAGCCCCGGAATGAGAAGTGCCGCAGAAACGGGTTCTGCGGCACTTTTTGAAGCTGCGATGTATATACGAACCGCTTCAGCGGTTCTTCACGAAGCCCTTCCGCGGGCGGGCGCTGGCCTTACGGATCTCGGTGGTTTCCTCCACTACGGTCGCTTCCGTGACGGTGGCCGTGTTCTTGCCCTTGGTTTCCACGATCGCGGTTTCCTTGGTTGGCAACACTCCCGGGCCGTCGATGAATGCGCGGTTCTGCTCGTCGATCTTATAGCGGGCATCGATGTCCGCCTGGGCTTCGTAGAGCGAAGAGCCGTCGTTCACGATCTGGGGCTGGATGAAGATCAGGAGCTCCTCGCGATCCGCCGCGTTCGTGGTCTGTCCGAAGACCGGACCGATCCAAGGAATCTGGCTGAGGATCGGGATGCCCGAGCGCACCTTGCGGTCGCGGGTGGTGATCAGACCGCCGAGAACGATGGTCTCGTTGTTCGGCACCGTCACGGTGGTCACCAGTTCGCGGGTGGCGATGTTCGGCACCTCGCCTACCCCTTCGATGACTTGGGTGCCGAGCACTTCGTCATTGAGCAGGTAGATCTGCAGGGTGACCTCGTCCTTCGAATTCACCAGCGGGATGACTTCGAGGGTCAGCACCACATCGCGGTATTCGATGTTCGTGCTCTGGCCGGTCGTGCCGCTGTTGAAGCTGTTCGTCGGCACCGCGATGCGCTGACCGCTGGAGATGGTGCCCTTCTGGTTGTTCGACATGAACACCGTCGGGCGGGAAATCACGTTGAACTTGTCGGTCGCCTGAAGTGCCTTGAGGTAGACATTCATGTAGGGACCGATCTTCCCGTAGATACCCAGACCGGGTGCCGTGGAGGCCAGAGTGGTCGGATCGAAGGTCGAGCCGTTGAGAGGAATCACCGTGCCGCTGCCGCCGCTGCCGCCACGGCCACCAATCGCATTGTCCCCGCGGGTATCCAAGGTCCGGAGATAGTCGATGCCGAAGCTGAGATCCTTGCCGAGCGAGAGCTGGCCGAAGACGCAGGAGATCATGACCTGCTCCGCCTTCACATCGATCTCGTCGAGCAGCTTGGTAATGATTTCCAAGCTCGCCGGCGGGCCTTGGATCACGATCGAGTTGGTGATGTTGTCCGCCACCAACAAGGTTCGGCCCACCAAGAGGGATTCCGGAGCGCTGTTCACGTCGGGATCGCCCAAGCTGCCACCACCGCCGGATCCTCCACCGCCGGTCCCGCCACCGCCACCACCACCGAAGGAACTACCGCCGCCGAAAGAGCTATTGCCGCTGCCACCGCTGGAGCCGTTCCGGCCCGTTGCGGAGGTCCGGGAATTGCCACCGCCGGAGTTGCCGCCACCGAAGTTGGCACCCCGGGCTCCGCCGCTGCCGCCTGCGCCACCCGCGCCACCGGCACTTGCACCACCGGCTCCGCCGGCATTGCCGCTGAAGGCTCGCTGCAGCGCCTGCTCGGCCACCGGCAGGAAGTCGGCCACTGCCAGGAACTTCAGTTTCCGGCGCAGGAAGTTCTTCTGGTCGGTCGGCGAGTCGAAGCCGCGAACGAGCGTCTCAACAAAGACGATGTCCACCGGACGCCCCATCGCGAAGATCTCGTTGGTCCGGGTAGCCGGGACGATTTGGATCGGAATGTCTTCTCCAGCGCTGCCACCGCCATCCGCACCGCCGGCGGCCGCGGCTGCGGCACCACCCGCTTGGGCGAGGATCGGATTGGCAGGAGCTGCTGGCGCCGCACCCACCCGCTGGGTGCCGGCGGTGCGTTGCTGCTGCTGCTGCGTATTGAGAATTTCGTTCAGCGTCTCGGACAACTCTTGAACATCCGCGTACTGAACCTTGATAAAGCGCGTGGCGACCTGCTGCGAAGGCACGTCGATCTCCTGCTGGAGCTGGATCAAGCGGCGGATCAGCGAGGAACTCTCGGTGATCACGATCGACGAAGCATTCGGAACCGCGGCGATCGAGCCGTAGCTACCGAGCTGCCGCACTACCGCGGTGAAGGTCCGCTCCATTTCCTGGGGCTTGATGTACTTCAGCGGCATCACGTAGGTGACGACCTGCTCGCCCTCGGGAAGCAAGGACGCATCGGTGATCGTTTCCAGCGGCTGGGACGGGACATTCGGCGGCGACTGCGAGTAGATCAGCCGGTCGTGATTCTCGCCGGTCGGCACGAACACGAAGCCTTCGAGCAACGCTGCTTCCTTCAACAGTTTCGCGGCCTCCCCGTAAGTGATTGGCCCGCGCTGGACGAAGCGGAACTCCGCGGTCAGCGCTGCATTGCTGATAGTGACCCGTCGTCCGGTCAGCTCGGTGTAAATGTCGGCGAGCCGCTGTCCGTCGATCTTCGGCTCGATGTAGCCCTGCTGCTTGACCGTGCTGGGGTCAATTGCCTTCGGCATCGGGCCAGCCTCCGGCTCACGGGCCGGAATCTGCGGGCCACCGGCAGGACCGGCTGGCGCCTGGGGATTTCCGGGCTGGGGCGGCACGGCCGGATTCTGGGCGAGCACCGTGCCGGCAAGGAGCAATCCGGCGAGAATGTTGGACGGTTTGGGCAACATGGGAAAAGGAAGGCGAAACGGGAGAGTTGCTAGGAGTCGAGCTAGCCTCGGGCGGGTTCTTTTAGAGTCGGGTCAGCGGCGCGGGGCCGGCTGAGGAATGCGCGGACGGTTGACCCGGGGTGGTTGGGCTTGCTGCTGCTGGGGTTGGGCCTGTTGCTGCTGGATGGTCGGATTCGGTTGCTGGCCCGGTTGAACATTCGGCTGGCGATTGTTCTGCTGCGGTGCGGCGGAGGCCTTGGGCGTCGTCGTCTTTTCGTCGAACTTAACCGATCCGCTACGGCCACCGGAGGAGAGATGGACCACGGTGTCCATCCAACTGCTCTTGCCGAATTCCACGCGATCCACCTTGAAGGAGCCGGAGGCTCCGGCGGCGAGATCTTCCATTCGGTCCGGATAATACTTTGTGGTGCCGGAAGGACGGATCACTTGGGTTTCACCCGCGTTCTTTTTGTGCTGGAGAGTGACCATGTAGCCCCCCTCGACTTCCGACACGCCACCGAGCGACCAGTCAGCGAAAGCTTCAATAGCTTCAGGACCTTTTTCCACCGGCGGCTTAGAGGTGAAGGGAGAGTTATTCCACAGGTGGGCGTAGCTCGCGTTCGAGGGCTTGCGCGGCACTTCGGCGGAGGTCAGGCCGATCAGGAGAAAGGCGCTAAGCAAATGGATCAGAGTCGCTTTCATTGCTCGAGAAAGGGGTTAGCGATGGAGGGCATTGGTGAAAAACCTTATGGTTCCGGAGTTTCCACCGATTCGGGCTCCTCCCCCGAAGAGGGCACGTACCACTGCTCGGCGGTCACGGTGCAGTCGATCTTGGTATCGTCTTTCGCATCGGGCGAAAGACGCATGAAGGTGATCGCCCGGAATTGATCGGGCATCTGGAGACGGTCCAACCAACGGTAGAGGGCCGCCTCGTTGCCGGTCACGTTGAACTCAACCTTGGCACGGTGGAAACGACCGGTTTCGTCGCTGGGCAGGATCTTGCGGCGCTTGATTTCCAGCGAGTTGGCCGTGGCCTGATTCGAGGCGAATTGCTCCAACTCGGTCTGCACAGTCTGTCCGGCTTTCGGTTCCGGATAGTGGTCGGCAAGCCAATCCATCTCACCTTGGTTGGTCTCGCGATCCGCATCCATGATGCGGGCGTCCTCGACCGAGGTTTTCGCCTTACCCAAGGCCTTGGTCACGCCAGCGCGGTAGCCACGGTACCAAGAAATGGCGAAGAAATTGAGCAGCACGAAGATCGCGACGCTGAAGAGCAGGACTAATTTCTTTTCGCGGTCGCTCATGAATCGTGGAGTCGGAAAGGGAAAACCGCCCGGAGGGGATCTTGTCGGTAGTTCACGGAGTTGTGTCGGGCAGCGTGCCGGTGAAAACGAAATCCCAGCCCTTGGTGCTGTTCGAGGGCGGCGGCGTATCCCAATCGTATTCCCCCAGATTGCCGGATTCCCGGCTGAGGTTCAGGCTGAACGTATTGACCGGAGCGGCTTGGGGAGCCTCCCCTACCAGCTTGATCTGCCCCGCATTGACTTCCGCGGTCTTCAGCCGCAAGCCGCTGTTCGGCGGGATGGCCTTGGCCACACGCGACATGATTTCCACCGGAGCCCGGTTGTAGTCCACGACCGGCTCCAGCTCCGCCCACAGGATCTTGTGCTCCGCCACGGCGGCAGAGAGCTCCGGCGGCATGATCTGCGCGGCTTGGGTCTTGTAGCCTTTGATCTTCTGCTGGTCGCGCCAGATCCCGTAACCGAACCAGCCGGCCACACCGAGATAGGCGACCGCCACGGCAGCCACGCCCGCCATCTTTTGTTGGCGGGCAACTTGGGCGCGGCGGGCGGCCCGCACGTCGGCAGGCAGCAGCTTGCTGCGCGGATCCGGCAGCACCGGCTCGGGCCGGGGCGACACCTTGCCGGGCAGGCCGAGACCATTTGCTAGGCTGCCGGCGGAACCGGCGTCCCCGTCCGGGGACCAAATATGGATCGCCTCCGGCTTCAGCGGCAGGCCTTGGATCGCCAGCTGGCCGAGCGCGAGCTGGATCTCGCGCAAGCAGGCCGCATCCGGAGCCGGACCGGCGCTGGAGGTGGCTTGAGAGTAGAGTAATTTGGAGTTCCGGAAGAATGCGAAGACCCAGCGTCCGAACTCGACCCAAGCGGCGATCGCCTCGCCACGGACCTGGAAGGCGCGGGGAGAAACGTCGAATTCCTTGGGGCTGCGGGGCGGGAGGTCGCCATCCCCGGGTGATTTGAGCACCACGCAGAGCAGGGTGGCGCTGTCGCCCTCCTTGCTCACCACGAAGGTATCGGAGAGCTGGCCGGCCATGGGGTCGGCCCGCACGCCGAGACGCTCGGCATGCATCGCAGAAAGATCCTCGAAAAGTGACTCATCTGCACTGGAAGCCTTGAAGGGCAGCGCGTGCATCCCCCTCACCGGGAAGAGCATGGCGAGATTTCCGCCGGGCAGATTCCCCAGATCGGACGCACGGGATGGTCCGTCCGCCGTCTGGAGGCTAAAACCTCCGGCGCTCGACTGCTTCCAGATCTCCCAACCCCGGGCACCGGGGACGAGCAGTGTTGTTTCCTGTTGTTTGCTCAAGGCACTACCTCCTCGGTTCGTTCCAAAACCGCCGGTCGTCCCGTGCGGTTGCGCACGATGACCGTGATTTTGCGTTTGGCTCCGGCGACCGTGCCGATGCTTTCAATTCTCTGGGTGGCATCGTTCACGGTCAGTCGGGCGGTGATTTCGGGGCGCATGCTGGAGTCCACACCCAGAAGGGCAAGCGCTTGCTCCAGTTGCTGGAAAGGGGCGTCGTCGTCGGTCTCGCGGATTCCATCCGGTCCGCGGACCGTTTCGGGGATCACCGCGGCTTCCTCCACGGAGACTTCCGCGGCCACGGCGATGAGTTCGGCCGGGGCCTCGTTCAGATCGAGCTGGCCGCCGCTCCAGATGGTGAACCAGTCCCGCCAATCCGGTTTGAGGGCTTCCACATAATCCATCCCCTTCACCAGGCGGACCTCGTCGAGATTGTAGAAGGGACGATTGAAAGGCTGGTTGAGGCGGCCTTGCTCGGTGTACCACTCGGATTCCGCGCCGTTCAGACCGGCCTCGTCGTTGGTGTCCACCCAGTCGATCAGAGCATCGGTCACGGCTTGGGCCTCGTCCAAGGTCAGCCCCCAGTCCATGAACATGGACTTCAGCAGCTGCTCATCCTGTTTGAGGACCAAGGCATTGATATTGAACTTCTCGCCTTCCGAGATCAGGCGGACTTCGAAACCCTCGCCATTTTCCTCGGACATTTGGCGCAGCAGCGGATCGGTGCGCTTCACCGCCGGATTCGATCCCACGGCGATTCCCATCTCCGCCAACTGCCGGGCCCGGAAACCGTGGATCTGCGCGGTCGCCAGATCGACATCGAAGGAGACCACCCGAATCGCCGCCATCGAGGCCATCGCCAGGATCGCAACCAGCCACAGCACCGCGATCAACGCGGAGCCACGATTCCGATGCTTGTGGGAAGTGGACCTCATTTTACTTCGATTGGAGGAATATCCGGCTTATCTCCATCGCCACCGCCTCCTCCTGGGCCGCCGCCACCCCCACCGCCGCGTTGCTGCTGCTGGAGTTGGCGCATCATCACCTCGGGGTCCTGCTTCGGCGGGATCCAGAAAATCTGTTTCATGAACTCCCCGTTCGCACCGAAGGCGACCGTGAGTTCCATCTGAAGAGGCAAACGACCGACGAGATCCCAGTCGTAGGCCCACTCCATGGTGCGGCCATCGAGAACCTGCCACTCAAAGGTGCGGACGTCCTCCAACAAAACCACCTCCGCAAAGGGCTCCAAGCTGGTGTTTGTCTCCTGATTATCGCTGTCTTGCAGGATCTCCTCCTCGTAGTAGCGGAGCACGATATCGAGATAGCCGTCGCGGCGTGGAACCGTGGAAAGACGGACAGCCTTCGCCACCTTCTCGGTGCCACCCCATGTGAAGGCGAGCGGGACATTCTGAAGCGTGAGATCCGAGAGATACTGGGCTCCGGCATCGTTGGAGGACAGCTCCATGCGGGCATTCCCCGGCAGAGTCCCGAACATCTTGCCGAGAAGCTCGAACATCGCCTTGCGCTCGCCCTCTTCGTTCTGGGTCTGCATCACCGCGTTGCCGAGCTGCATGTTCGCGGAGAAGGTGCTGAAAATCATCCCCACCAGCAGGGACATCAGCAAAAGGGCCAGCACCAGCTCCAGCAAGGTGAAGCCGCGGCGACGGGAAGTTCCGGGGGCGGCGACTTTCATGGCTGGTAAAGACGCGAGTAGCGCCAGGTTTCGGCCATCTGCTCCTGGGACACGCCGCTTTCAAACCAGCGCGCCACCACCTCGATGCGGTACATCTCCTGGAGAAGCTGGCCGTCCTCGTTCTCGATCTCGGGCATGAGCTCGATCGTGGTCTCGATCTCCATGCCTTCATTCGCCATCTCGTCCACCGCTTCGGATTTGGTGCCTTCCTCGAGCACCGGCTGGGACATCTCGCGGGCCAAGGCGCTTTCCAGCAGACGGTTGATCCTCAACTCGCGCTGCGCGGCGCCCGCAAGATCGGCGGTCCGGTGCAGGGCGATCGCGAAACCGGTGGCGGCCATCGCGAAAACTCCAAGCGCCAGAAGCACCTCCAAGAGCAGGAAGCCCCTGGGCGCTCGCCGCATGCCGCGGCCATGGCGTGGATGGAGTTTCATTCAGTAAATTTCCTTGGAGGTATCGCGGATGCTGGCGGTCAGGGGGTGGAACTCCGCCTCTTCCCAGCTCTTGTCGAGTTGGAAGCGGACACCCACCGGTTCGCAGGTACCCTCGACATCGAAGCGCCACACCTGGCGGTTCTTCGCATCGACCGGGATCCAGATGTCGCTGGCCCAGCGCCGGATGAAGACCTGCATCTCCTCATCGGCTTCCCAAGTGTCGTGGACACTGTTGAACTGTCCGACCGGCTGCTCCCCATCCGCGGTTTCCGCCGCGAGCCGAGCGGCGGCGGCTTCGCGCTGCTCGGGTTCGAGCACGGCTTCGGCAAAAGGCATCAGGGTCACGCGGCCAGCGTAGAATTCGAGAGCATAGGGTCGCTGCTGAAGCGCCGCGAGGGTCCGGGCCCGCTTGGCCAAAAGGGCGACATCGCCCGAAGCCTCGCTCAGCACGCGTTCGTCCCGCGAAAGGACCATCATGCCGATGGCCCCACCCCCGATGAGGGCGATGGCCAGGAGAACAATGACGATCTCCAGAAGCGTGAAGCCCGGCGCGGTCGGCTTACTTCCCGTCTTGGCTGCTGAGATCGTCATCGGTGCCGGCTTGGCCGTCTTTACCCAGGCTGAAGAGTTCGAATTCGCTCGGATCCTTGGTGCCCGGGAACTTGTAACCATAAGGCTGGTTCCATGGATCGGTCGGGACGCGATCGGCGATCTTGGTCCAGCGGCGCGGCACCGGGGTGCTGCTCGGCTTGGTGACGAGGGCTTCAAGTCCCTGTTGCTGAGTGGGATAGTTACCCGCGTTGAGCTTGTAGGTCTTCAGCGAGGAGCCGATCGCATTGAAGTCGGCATCGACGCGCTGGAGCTTCGCACCGTCGCCGATGCCACCGATCAAGGCGATGGAACCACCCAAAAGCACGGCGATGATCCCGAGAACGATGACCATTTCAAGCAGGGTGAAACCCGCGGCGACGCGCTGACGGATGGACTTTTGGTATTTCATGGATAGTGCAATGCGGTTGCTGGGAAAAGGACTACGCCTGAGAAAACACCGCGGGAATCAAAAGTTGTCTGGAAATTCCGTCGCATTCGCAGCGGGCTTCTTCCTTGCGCCCGGGCGTCCTTTCCCCCACCCCTTGCCCGCAAACATCCCATGAACAAGGTTCTCCTCATCGGCGCCGGGGGCGTCGGCAGCGTCGTCGCCCACAAATGCGCCATGGTCCCCGAGGTTTTCGGTGAAATCACCTTGGCCTCCCGCACGAAATCGAAGTGCGACGCGATCGCCGCCGAGGTCAAAAAGCGCACCGGACGCGACATCGCGACCGCCCAGGTGGATGCGGACGACCCGATTCAAACGGCCGAGCTGATCCGGAAGACCGGAGCCACCCTTGTCATCAACGTGGCCCTCCCCTACCAGGACCTCACCATCATGGAGGCCTGCCTCTCCGCCGGTGTCGATTACCTCGATACCGCAAACTACGAGCCGAAGGACGTGGCGAAGTTTGAATATTCCTGGCAGTGGGCGCTGCACGAGCAGTGGCTCGGTGCCGACCGCTCCGCGCTGCTCGGCTCCGGCTTCGATCCGGGCGTGACCAACGTCTTCACCGCCTGGGCGCTCAAGCACCACTTCGACCAGATCCACACCTTGGACATCATCGACGTGAACGGAGGCAACCACGGCAAGGCTTTCGCCACGAATTTCAACCCGGAGATCAACATCCGCGAGGTGACGGCCGAGTGCCGCCACTGGGAGGACGGCCAGTTCGTCGAGACCGCGCCGATGTCCAAGCATCAGGCTTTCACCTGCCCGGAAGGCGTAGGCACCTACGAGATCTACCGCATGTATCACGAGGAGCTGGAGTCGCTCGTGAAGCACATCCCGACGATCAAGCGCGCGCAGTTCTGGATGAGCTTCTCGCCGAACTACCTGAAGCACCTCGAAGTGCTGCAGAACGTCGGCATGACCCGCATCGACCCCGTGGTCTACAACGGCGTGGAGATCATTCCGCTCCAATTCCTGAAGGCAGTGCTACCCGATCCCGGCGAGCTCGGCCAAACGACCAAGGGCAAAACCTGTATCGGCAACGTCATCACCGGCGTGAAGGACGGCCAGCCGAAGGCGATCTACATCTACAACATCTGCGATCACGAGGCCTGCTTCGCCGAAGTCGGTAGCCAGGCGATCTCCTACACCACCGGCGTGCCCGCCATGATCGGTGCCAAGCAGATGCTGGAAGGCAAGTGGCGCAAGCCGGGCGTCTGGAACATGGAGCAATACGATCCGGACTCCTTCATGGCCGACCTGAATGTCCATGGCCTGCCTTGGCAATTCATCGAACTGACACCGGAACAAGCCGCGGGCTTCGTCGTGGCCTGAGCTGCGCCCGGAACAACTTCGGCGAGACAGGGCTCCACCAAGTCCTGATCTCGTTTCTTGTCTTATCAGGGGGTGGTCGCCCTCAGTCGGGCGAAAAGTCGTCCGTTCAATGCATTGCCTGCGGGGATCGTCACGGTCACTTGGTCGGGGCTTGCCGTTTCGTTGATCACGACGGTGACACCATTCGGATAAGAGCCGCCTGACTGACTGACGGGAACCGAGGTCCAGGGTCCGGCGAGAGTGCTTGCGTATTGAACCCAGAGAGAGGCGCTGCCAGGCGTCGTCTCATCACGACTGAAAGACAGGCTGAGACCCGCAGTGGAATTGCCGCTCGTCGTCATCAAGCTGGAAGCATCGCCGGACAGTGGGTCCCCTCCCAGAACCCACTCCAGCCCGTTGGCGATGCCATCGCGATCCGGATCAGCCTCGAAGCCCGCTTCCTTGCCCGGTGAGCCATCGAGTCCTTTGGAGCTGCTCCATGCCAGATAGGGTCCCACCCCGATGACGTCCGCCCACGAGCGTCCGATCCGGATCTCATCGTGCTTCACCGTCCGGCCATTCACGAAGGCTCCAAAGGAGATCCCGTTGAAGGACATATCGGTCGCGGCCAGCCGGGTGAGCGTCGGAGCGACGGGCTCTGTAGCGGTGGTAGGATTGCGGTAAACGAACACGTCGTCATTGCCCGGCTTGAAGTCGATGCGGACGACATAGAAGTTCACGTTCGTATTGCCCGGTCCGATCAGCGTCTGCGTGCCATTCGGGGCGCGGAGGTTCACATTCGTTCCCGCCGCATCGTTCCCGATACCGGCGATGCGTCCCGAGTCTCCGAGATCATCGCGGTGGAACTCGAACTCGTAGAACAAGCTCGTGCCATTCGGCTGCTGGGTGAAGCTGAGATAAACCGTGGTGCCATCCTTGCCGATGCGGCCTGCGGTATCCAGATAGCCGCGTGCGCCGAAGGTCCCTGCCGGTGAAGTGTCGAGCGACCGGCCCACACGACGGCCATTCGGGAGCGAACTGCTATTCCCCGCCGAGCGATCATCGTAGCCAACGGGCGAGGCAGATCCCGCCACCAAGCTGCCAGCGACGACATCGGCCGTGCCGCCATTGATCGTCTGCCAAGCACCTGCCCAACCGTGTCCTCCATACAGGCCCGTGAGATTCGTGCCATTCTCGTAATCGAAACCCTCATAAGCCATCGGCCCTGCGGGCAAGGGCACCGCCTCGGATTGAACCCAGACATTGTCCACCAGATACTCCTTCAGCCCATTCGTAGCAGAGGCGCTGGCGGCGGTATTCCCGAGATCGATCACCACGAAAACTTCCGTGCCAACGTCTTCCATCGCCGGAGTGAAGGTGGCGGTAGTGCCCGCGAAGGCCACGCTGGCAAGCGAAGGCAGGGCCGCGTCATCCGCAGTGATGCTACGGACACCCGCCGAGCCTAACAGCGTGCCGCGTTCACCGCCGATGCCTCCGTTCACACCCTTCCGGAAGGCCAGCGTGAGATCGCCGGAATGAGAGTAGTTGCCCGTTCCATCGTTGATCCTGGCACCGAGGTCCGCGGTGAGCGTGTAAGTCTTGCCAAGATCCGACAGCGCAACACGACCGAGGGACTGATAGATGCCAGCACGGTTCTCGGTGCTGCCATTTCTCGCCCGCAGGGACGCGGCACCCAGTCCATTGAAGTCTGGATAGCCCGCCGCTTGCGACAGAGCATTGCCGCTATCATCAAGAGCACCCGCTGCCTCCGTCCAATCTCCAAACTGATTCCAACCGGGGATGGTGGTGCGGAAGGTGGAGCCGCTCGGCATGCCATCCTCGAAACCCGGATTCTGAAGCGATGTGGAAAGCGGTGGCTCTGCCGTCCATGTGGACGCGAGCGAATTCACCGTGAGAGAATGCACAAAGGCATCGCCGCCCACCGAACGCAGCGACGGCGTTGCCACACCGTTGTTCGGGTTGAGATAGTGGGAACCGAAGGCTTCTCCGTCAAAGGCATAGGCCTCCAAGCTCAGGCGATCCAAGAGGAGCCGCAGCTTCACCCGTCCATTGCGGGGCATGAAATTTCCGTTCATCGCCACCGCTTGGTTCCCGTCGAGCCCGGTAAAGCTTACAGCCCCGGTGGCCGTCTCATAGCGGACGGAGGTGCGCGGCAGATCGATGATGACCTGCGATGCGGTTCCTGGACTGAACTCGAGCGAGAGATCCACGAGATCCAAATTCCCCGCGCCGGAAAGCAGATTGCTCGCGGGAGTAAGCGCCTGGGAGGTCACCTGATGGGTCGAGGTGGCCAAGGAACTGATCTCGGGAATCGGATAGACGCAGAGACGGACTCCGGAGGGAGTGGTGCGCAGTGTCAAATCGCAGGGAAAGCCCATCTGCTGGTTGTAAGGCAATCCGTAAGCCCCGGCGGAGTTCGGCCCGCCGTTCATCCAGCCGATCTGGACCACCCGACCGTTCGGTGCCTGATTGAAGGACTGGGCTGCGTAGAAGTTTCCGCGGCCCGCTTGGAAGGGTCCCATTTCGGTGGTGAAGGTGGTGCCATCGAAACTGCCGATCTCGTAGTCGAAGTTCGCATCGTAGATCACCCACTTCGTTTGGGCGGCATTCCCATCGACCTGAAGCGGGAACATGTCCATGCACTCGAAGGCCCAGTTCCGCATGAGATCGGAGGCGAAGGTCCAGTCCTTCAAATTGGTGGAGGTGAAGAAGCGCACCCGGCCCGGATTGTTCTGGACCCAGAGCACCATCACCCAACGCTGCGAAGCCTCGTGCCAAAAGACCTTCGGATCGCGTTCGCCCGCATCGAAGCCTTGGTTCGGCACGATCGCACGACCGTGGTTGTGATACTTCCACGTCACCCCGCCATCGGTGCTGTAGGCCATGGCCTGATAGAAAGGCTCGCTGGCGTAGGTGAAGAAGGAGACGAGCGTCTTCCGCGAGCCGACCTGCGCACCCAGACTGTTATTGTGATCCACCACCGCGCTGCCGGAGTAGATCGTGCCGCTGCGGCCATCCACCTGATAGGGCAGCAGGGCGTGATTGAGCTGGCGCCAGTGAAGCATGTCCGTGCTGATCGCGTGGCCCCAGGTCATGTTGCCCCAGCCGGTGCCGAGCGGATTGTGCTGGAAGAAGAGGTGATAGTGCTCGCCATCGAAGACCATGCCGTTCGGATCATTCAGCCAGTTCCGGCGCGAGCTGAAGTGGAACTGCGGCCGCAGCGGCTGGTCATAGCCGACGGGCGGGACATTGGCCTTCGGGATGCCGGGGGTGAAGGCGAAGGCGCCGTCCGGAGGAACGGCCGTTTCGTCATTCGCGGCGAAATCATCGGCATTGATATGGCCCCAGCCACCGGTCGCCTGATCGAAGATGACGATGCGGGCGAGCTTTCCTTGCAAGGCTGCGGCATCGAAGGTGGCCGGGAACATGGCCTCGGAATTCAGGCCGGTGCCGATGGCATACTCCAGTCCCTCGCAGAGCAATTTCGCTCCGGTGATGCCGGGATGATTCCCGCCGCCGATGCGGCAGGTGATGTAGCGCTTGGTGATCGTGAATTCCTGCGAGGTCAAGGTGCCGGTAGCACCATCGCCACGAGTATCGCCGGGATTGCCCGTGACCCCGTCGTAATTCTCAAAGGTGCCAATCCAGTAGTTCCCTTGTTCGCCGCAAGACACGTTCCCGCGTGCAGCGGTATTGTCGCCAAAGGTGGGCTGGCGGGTGAAGGCCGTGCCGGAAGCCGTCCAGTTCTCCAGAGTGCCGGCTTCGAAATCGGAATTGGGGAAAAGAAGGACCTTCTCCGCCAGCGCGGGCAGGGCGGCGAGCGCGGACACGGCGAAAACAGCACCTCGGAGAGAAATTCTCATGGTCGATGGCAGACGGGCGATGGGTTTGAGGATGCGGCATCGACAACGGATGCTGCGGACAAGGCGGGTTCGTACCGATCCGAACATCTCACGGCTCAAGCAGTCCGCCGCGAGAAAATCGCCGCGAAACACGGGGGCAAGCGGATGCGCCCGGATCGGTTCCCGAAGATCGCCCACCGATCTCCGCCAGCCATCACGGAATGACCGCAGGCTACGGTTCCTGTGATGACAGGATGACAGCCTGACCTTACCAAACGAGGCCCGGCCCGCGTGCAATCAGCACACTTCCTCTATGATCTGCCGCACCGCCCGGGCGGCCGTGCGGAATTGCTCCGCCTCCATCGCGTTCAGGTCGGGATGCAGGATCCGCTCGATCCCGCGGCTGCCGACAACGACCGGCAGGCTGAGGCAAACGCCATCCACCCCGAGAAAGCCATCAATCTTCACGCTTAGAGGAACAGTTCGGCGCTCATTGAGCAGGATCGACTCGATGATGTAGGCGGCCGCCTGACCGATGGCGTAACAGGTATTGCGCTTCTTGCGGAACACCTCGATCCCGGCGTGGGCGGCCTTGTCACAAAGAGCCCGGCGCTCGGGCGTGTCATCGATCTTCTCGCCCCCGGCTTGAGCAACGCTCATCGCCGGGAACTGATGCTCGCCGTGCTCGCCGAGAATGTAGGCGCGCAGGTCATCCGGATGGATGCCGATCATGGCGGAGAGCATCTCGCGGAAGCGGATCGAATCCACCAGGGTGCCGGTGCCCATCACCCGCTCCTTCGGGAAGCCGGTGAGCTCCAGCGCCTGCCAGGTGAGGACGTCGACGGGATTCGACACCATTACGAGTTTCGCGTCCGGAGCGGCGGCGGCAATCCGCGGCAGGAGATCGCGCATCAGGGCGGCATTCCCTTCCGCGAGCGAATTGCGGCTGGTCAGGCCTTCGGGTGTCGGGACGGAAGCACACATCGCGACGACCTCGCTGCCCGCGCAGTCCTCCAGATCCCCCGCGCGGACCGTCACCGGCACCTGCAGGAAGGCCTGCGCGTGCATCAGGTCCATGGCCTCGCCCTCCGCCTTGGCCCGGTTTGCGCCCACCAGCACGATCTCCCGTGCCGCGCCACGCAGCATGAGCGTGTACGCCAGCACCATTCCCACATTTCCCGGACCGAAGATCGTGACTTTCACGGGCCCTTCCATCTCCGCCCCGGATGGAAACTGCAAGGTTCGGTATTGGACGAACGACGATCAATGTTCATGGTTCGGGCGTGGCTTCATTCGTCGTGTCTATCGCAGCGCTCAAGCGCAACTCCGCCATCCTCAGGGAAACCGCCGCGGCGGCGGGCTGCCGGATCGTGCTCGCCCTGAAGGGATTCTCCTGTTGGAAGGCCTTCCCGTATATCCGGGAGGATCTCGATGGATGCTGTGCTTCGGGTCTGTGGGAGGCGTTGCTGGCGCGCGATTACTTCGGCAAGAAGGTGGTGACCTACTCGCCCGCGTATGTGGAAGAGGACATCCGGCAGCTCTGCGAGTTCACGCACCATCTCGATTTCAATTCGCTGTCGCAGTGGTTCCGCTTCCGGGACATGGTGATGGCGCACCCGCGCTTCAAATCCGGCGAGCTGCACTGCGGACTCCGCGTGAACCCGGAATGCTCGACCGGCCACACCCCGCTCTACGATCCTTGCGTGCCTGGCTCCCGTCTCGGCATCACCGCGGACAAGCTGGAGGGAGTGGATCTCACGGGACTGTCCGGCCTGCATTTCCACACGCTCTGCGAGCAGAACTCCGACGATCTGGAGAAGACGCTGACGGCGCTGGACGAGAGGTTCGGCCACCTCCTGCGCTCGGAGCAATTCACCTACCTGAACATGGGCGGCGGCCACTGGATCACCAAGCCCTTCTACGACCGCGAGCGGCTGATCCGACTGGTGCGCGAGACCCGGGAGAAATACGGCGTGGAAGTCTGGCTGGAACCGGGCGAAGCGGGTGCAATCCACACCGGCGTGCTGCGTGCCGAGGTGCTGGACGTCTTCGAATCCGCCGGCCACAAGCTCGCGATCCTGGACATCTCCGCCACGGCGCACATGCCGGATGTACTAGAGATGCCGTACCGACCGGATGTGTTCCTGGTGGATGGCGCGACTTCCGATGCGAAGCCAGCCGTGGTGTTCGAGGGCGAGTCCTATCAACCGGCGCTGGAGGATGGCGAGCACCTCTACCGGCTGGGGGGGCCGACCTGCCTGGCCGGAGATGTCACCGGTGACTTCGCCTTCCCCCGCCCTCTCAAGGCGGGCGACATCCTCGTCTTCGACGACATGGCGCACTACACCATGGTGAAGACGACGACCTTCAACGGCGTGCCGCATCCCTCAATTGTCTTCCAGCACGAGGATGGCAGGCTGGAGACCGTCCGGGAGTTCGGCTACGAGGATTTCAGGGATCGCCTGAGTTAAGACCAGAGAACGAAGAAACTGGCGGAGACCAGGAAGAAGCGCTATCCGTGCGAGGTTATCCAAGGATCTCTCATGCCCTCCTATGTTTGAAAGTTTCTCTTATTCCCTCTTCGTGGCATTCTTCCAGGTCGTCATGATGATCGTGACGATCTGGGCCGGGATTGCCTTCTTCAGGGAGCGCAGCCGCCTCACGGGAACCCTGTTGGCATCCGCAGTGTTGCTCGGGATCACTTGCTGCGTCTCCCGCATCCTGAGCCTCGGCGTCTATCAGCTGAACTGGGGTGGAGGACTGAGTGGCAGCAGAGAGCTTTTCACTATTCTGGAATCCAGCGGAGCGGCTTCCGCTCTGGCAAGTTTGGTATTTCACCTCGCCCTGCTCCTTTACGGATTGCGGAGGCTCAGCGAGGCCAAGCGCATCGCGGAACTCGAAGCCATCCTTGCCGATCACCTCGAGCGCAAAACCCAACCCTGACCATGTCCAGTGCTTACATGGCTCAATTCTGGGGCTTCTACAGTTTGGCGATGAGTGCGCTTCTGATGGCTTGCGGGATTGTCTTTCTGAGACAGCGCGGCGGTCTGGCGTGGGCCTTGTTTATCTCAGGGCTGGCGGGTTCGCTTTCGGCCTTGGCGCCTCAGTTTCTGATGTGGGGATTCGCCGCGGATTGGTGGGGCTGGGGTCGAGGAGAGGAAGCGCATAAGCAACTGATGAAGGCGTTCCAACTCGGCAATTTCATCGGCATGGCGAGTGGTTTCGTCTTCTACGTTTCCCTGCTGCTTTACGCGCTGCGTGGTAATGGCAATACGCGCCGCATCGCGGAACTCGAAGCGATTTTGCACGAGCGCATGAGCCGGAACGATGCGCCATGAAGCGCCGGTGAAATCGGAGTGAAGCAAGCACCCCGCGTTGACCACGGAGCCCAGGCAGCTCTATCAGATCCGCATGAGCGTGGGTGCCAGTAGGATCATTTTTGCGGGCTATGCGCTGTTCCTCGGCGGCATCATCTACCTTGCCAATCACGGCGGTGGCCACTGGTGGAGTTTCATCACGGATCTCCCTTGCGGCGACAAGCTAGGTCACTTGGGCTTGGTAGCAACGCTGACATTCCTGCTGAATCTCGCCTTAAGAGGTCGACGTGCGCCGGGAAAGCTATCGGGAATCATGCTCGGGTCTCTTCTCGTCGCGATCTTCATGAGCTTGGAGGAATGCTCCCAGGCGATGTTTCCCTCCCGGAGCTTGGATCTTCTCGACGGCTTGGCCAATCTGGCGGGTGTCGTGGTCGGCGATCTTGCCGCGCGGAGGGCCTTGGGCCGTAGGCAGGTTCGCGCTGTCACATCCTGATAGACAGAACCCCGGCCATGAAGCGGTAAATGGGTGGGGCGTTGCGCTCCGCACCATGTTTTTGCGCCGGTGCGCCATCATCCGACTCGTCGCGCTGCTCCTGTTTCTGGGCGGCATCTCCCTGAATTTGGCCGCGGAGGAGACACGGGACCTGCAACTCTCCCGCGGGACCGGTGTCGTTCATATCTTCAAAGGACCGGACAAGCCGGTGGCAGGCATCGTCTTCGCCTCCGGTGACGGCGGCTGGACCGACTGGGAGGACACGCTCTGCGGCTGGCTGGAAGAATCGGGTTGGCGTGTGGCCGGCCTGAACTGCCGGTCCTACGCCGCCAAGGACTACGATGGCGATCTGCTGGGCAACGACTTCACCGCGCTGGCCAAAGCGATGGATCTGCCCGCGGGCACGCCTCTCTTTTACGGCGGCTGGTCAATGGGGAGCGTGCAAGCTGTAGCCGCCGCTGGCGCCGAACGGCCACCCGACCTCAAAGGCCTGCTCCTCTTCTCCTGCGGCTCCCGCGGTCGCTACGGCCTGCGGGTGAAGGATGAATTGGGCATCGCGCCAAGCGGGGAAGGAACCTTTGCACTGCACGACTTCGATGCCGGAATGAAAGACCTGAGCATCGCCCAATTCCACGGCTCCGGCGATCTGATCTCCAGCACCGAGTGGATCAAGAGCCTGCCGGAACGAACCGGGCTCTACATGATGCCGGGCTACAATCACGGCTTCGACGGGCCCGATCCGAAGTTCAAGCCGGAGCTGCAGCGCGGGCTAGGCTGGCTGCTCGGAGATGATTCGCTGGCCCCGGCCTCGGCCAGCCAGCTTCTGCCTTACGGTCTCTCCCCGCTCTGGCCCGCGGCAGCCTTGAGCAGCCTGCTGGTGGTCATCTTCCTCTTCGTGCGCCGCCACGCGATCCGCCTGCTTGTCGCCGCCGTCATCCTGATCGGCCTGATCAATCTGCTGGAGGCCCTGCTGCCGAAGCCTCCGGAAGTGATCGATTGGATGGAGCAGTGGTTCCCGCTCGGTGTGAGCGAAGATAGCCGACTGCTTCTCCTGCTTTCGGGTTTCTCCCTGCTGGCTCTAGCACGCGGGCTCTCCCGGCGGAAGCGGGTGGCCTGGTGGTTGGCCATTGGCCTACTGGCCACCTCTGCGTTGCTGCACCTGGTCCGGGCCTTCGACTGGCACCATGCCGTGGCGGCGGTGATCCTGATGGTCCCACTGATCCGTTGGCGGAAAGAATTCATCGCCCGCTCGGATGCCCCGTCCCTGCGCTTGGGGCTCTGGGTGGCGCCCTGCATCGCGCTGGCACTCATCCTCTACGGCAGCATCAGTCTGCACTCGATCGGGGAGTCAGGGAAACTGAAGGAACCACTGGATTGGTCGCGCGCCTTCGGCTCTTCCGCCACCGCGGTGGCCGGTCTGCCGGACTCCATGGACTCGTCCATCCCGGAGGTGTCGCGCCTGCTGGACCGGCTCAGGCTGGCTAGCATCGGTTGTGGTGCCGTGGTCCTAGCACTCCTGCTGCGCCCGGTGCTGGCCGCGCGGCAATCGGGTTCGGTGGCCGAGGACCGGCTCCGCGCCGAGGCGATTCTGGCCAAGCACGGGAACGACCCCAGCGATCCCTACACGCTCCTGACGGACAAACATTACTTCTTCCACGAGTCCGGCGAGGGTTTCGTCGCCTATGTTTGCTGGCGGGACATCGCTGTGATCCTCGCCGATCCGGTCTGCCCGGATGAAATCCGCGTCGGCCTGATCGAGCACTTCGTTCGCTTCTGCCGGAGGCAGGACTGGACGCCGGTCTTCTACGGCACCCGCCAGGATACCCGCTCACTTTACGAACGGTGCGGCTTGATCACCTTCAAGGTCGCGGAGGATGCGCGGATTCTCCTGTCTGAATTCAACCTGCAGGGCGGCAAGTTCCAAAATCTCCGCACCGCCAAGAACAAGGCCAAGAAGGACGAGATGAGCTTCCGCTGGTATGAGCCCTCACAAGGAGTCGATCACGGCTTGGAGGCGCAGCTCACCCTGCTTTCCGATGCATGGCTCCGCTCGAAGAGCGGCGGCGAAATGACCTTCGATCTCGGCAGCTTCTCGCTGGCGGATATCCATCGCAGCGGCTGCGCGGTGGCAATCCGTGCCGACGGGCAGGTGGACTGCTTCGCCACCTGGCGGCCTTATGCCGGGGAAAAGGGCCGCGCCCTCGACCTGATGCGAGGCCGGGGTTCATCGGGCGGAATCATGGACTTCCTGATCCTGGAAAGCCTCGACCACTTCAAGAATCTCGGCGTGGAGGAGATCAGCCTCGGCTGCGCCCCGCTGGCAAACACCGAGACCGACCCCGCGCGTTTCTCGAAGGAGGAAAAACAGGTCAAGCTGCTGTTCGAAAAGTTCGACCGTTTCTACGGCTACAAGTCGCTTTTCAACTTCAAGCGGAAGTATCATCCGGCTTGGCAGGGCCGCTATCTGGCCTATCCGCCGGGCACGCTGCTGGCCCGGATCGGGCTGGCGGTGGCGGCCGTGCATTTGCCCGGGGGCTTCCGGGGGCTGATTAAGTCGTAAATTCCTCGCATTACCGCTTTATTTTCCGGCGGTTTGCCCCTTCCTTCCGCCCATGGTTCCGCCTGCCGCCGCCAAGGGTTCGAAGCCGAAGAAAGAAAACGGATGGTCCGCCGCCCAATCCGCCGAGTTGTATGGCGTGGACCAGTGGGGCCACGGCTTCTTCGGCGTGAATAAGAACGGCCATGTCACGGTGAAGCTCACCGATGGCGCGACCAGTTCCGAAGTCTCCCTGCATGAGGTCATCGAGGGCCTGCGGGACCGCGGCACCGACCTGCCCGTGCTGCTGCGCTTCCGCGACCTGCTGCATTCCCGCATCCGCGAGCTGAACGAATCCTTCCGCCAAGCGATCAAGGATACCGGCTACAAAGGTGAATACCGCGGCGTCTACCCGATCAAGGTGAACCAGCAGCGGCAGGTCATCGAAGAGATCTCCGAATTCGGCAAGCAGTACCACTACGGCCTCGAAGCCGGCTCGAAGCCCGAGCTGATCGCCGCGCTCGCGCACATGCACGACACGGAGGCCTACATCGTCTGCAATGGCTACAAGGATGAGGAGTTCATCGACCTCGCCCTGCATGCGCAGAAGATGGGTCTCAAGATCATGCTGGTCCTGGAGATGCCCTCCGAGCTGGACCTCGTGCTAGAGCGCTCGCGCAAGCTCGGCGTGCTGCCGAATCTCGGCGTGCGCGTCCGCCTCTCCACCCGCGGCTCCGGCCACTGGGCGGAAAGCGCCGGGGACAAGTCGGTCTTCGGCCTCAGCGCCACCCAAGTCATCGACGTGGTCGACCGCCTCAAGGAAGCCGGTTACCTCGGCTGCCTGCGCATGCTGCACTACCACCAAGGCAGCCAGATCCCGAACATCGCGGCGATCCGTGAGGGCGCCACGGAAGTGGCCCGCATGTACTGCGACCTCGTCAAGGAGGGCGCGCCAATGGGCGTGCTCGACATCGGCGGCGGCATGGCCGTGGACTACGACGGCTCGCACACCAATTTCCACTCCTCCTGCAACTACTCGATCCTTGAGTACTGCACCGACGTGATCGAGACGATCATGCAGATCTGCGACAAGGTCGGCGTGGCGCATCCCAACCTGATCTCCGAATCGGGCCGGGCGATCGTGGCCTACTACTCGGTACTGGTCTTCAACATCCTGGATGTTTCGACCGTTCAAACCACGGAGAAGGCTCCCGCCACTCCGGAGAACGCGCCTCAGAATCTCTTCAACCTGATCGCGGTGGCGAAGGACCTCAGCAAGCGCAACCTGCAGGAGTGCTTCAACGACGCCGTCTACTACCGCGACCAGGTGCGCGCGCAGTTCTTCTACGGCGCCGCCACCCTGCGCGACCGCGGCCTCGCCGAGGCCTGGTTCTGGCACATCATGACCCGGATCTCGAAGCTGATCCTCGAGTTGGAGATCGTGCCCGAAGATCTGCGCGAACTCTCCGACACCTTGGTCGATTTCTACTACGGGAACTTCAGCCTTTTCCAGAGCCTGCCCGACTCGTGGGCGATCAAGCAGCTTTTCCCGGTCCTGCCGATCCACCGCCTGAACGAGCGCCCGAAGCAGCGCGCCGTGATCGCCGATATCACCTGCGATTGCGACGGCAAGATCGACCGCTTCATCGATCGCGAGGACGTGGCGAAGGTTCTGCCCCTGCATGACATCAAGCCGGGCGAACCTTACTACATCGCCACCTTCCTGGTCGGAGCCTATCAGGAAACCCTCGGCGATCTGCACAACCTCCTCGGCGACACCAACGTGGTGGGCGTGCACTTGGAAGACGGCAAACCCGTCTACACCCACGAGGTCGAAGGCGACACCGTGGCCGACGTGCTGAGCTACGTGGAGTACGATCCGAAGGAGTTGGTCACCCGCTTCCGCGCCTTCGCCGAACGCGCCGTGACGCAAGGCCGGATCTCGCCCAAGGAACGCCGCGAGGTACTCGATCTGTTCAGGACCGGTCTGAGCGGCTACACCTACTTCGAGGGCTAAGCGGAGGGCGGACCACGAAGCGTCGGTCCGCCAGCCATTCCCCTTGCACCGTGGCCGTTCCCCCGTAGCCTGCGGGCAATGCGTGCGCGATCATTCGCCCCCCTTGCCTTGCTCCTTATCGCGGGCCAACTGGCTGCCCAGGAAACCGCGGCGGTGGCCGTGGAAACCCCGCCGATTCCCCAGAAGCCACCCGGCGCCCCATCCGACATCTACCGCTCGGTGGTGAGGATCGAGGCGGCGGTGCAGACCCCGGATTACGCCACGCCGTGGAATAGCGGGCGCTTCGGCGGCGGTATCGGCACCGGCTTCCTGATCGGCGAGAACAAGTTCCTCACCAACGCCCACGTCGTCTCCAACGAGCGCCGGCTCCTGATCACGGTGCACGGCAGCCCGCGGAAGTATCCGGCCAAGGTGAAGTTCGTCGCCCACGACTGCGATCTGGCCCTGCTGGAGGTGGAAGACTTCACCGACTTCAAGGACTTCCCCAAACTCTCCTTCGGCGAAGTGCCGCAACTCGAAAGCCAGGTCCGCGTGATCGGCTACCCGATCGGCGGCGAGCGGCTCTCGGTGACCCGCGGCGTCGTCTCGCGGATCGACTTTTCCTCCTACTCCCACTCCCGCGCGGATTCCCACCTGATCGTTCAGATCGATGCCGCCATCAACCCCGGCAACTCCGGCGGCCCGGTGGTGCAGGATAACAAGGTGGTAGGCGTGGCCTTCCAAGGCCTGCGCCAGGCGGACAATACCGGCTACATCATCCCGACCCCGGTGATCCGCCGCTTCCTGAAGGACATCGAGGACGGGACCTACGACTTCTATGTCGATCTCGGCGCCGCGACTTTCCCGCTCTTCAATCCGGCGATGCGCAAGGCCCTCAAGATGGAGGACAACGGCTTGGGCGTGCTGGTCACCGACGTGACCCCGACCGGTGCCTGCGAAGGTGTCCTGAAACCCGGCGACGTGATCCTCTCGATGGACGGCCATGAGGTGGATAGCGGCGGCCAGATCCTGCTCGATGGCGAGAAGGTGGACATGAACGAAGTTGTCGAGCGCAAGTTCGCCGGGGACAAGGTGGCCCTGAAGTGGCTACGCGACGGCAAGGAGGAGAATCAGGAGATCACGCTCAAGACCCTTCCGCCCGCCCGGATGTATGCCATCCAATACGAGAAAAAGCCGCGTTACTTCGTCTTCGCAGGTCTGGTCTTCCAGCCGCTCGATACCAATCTCTTCGCCTCGGTGAAATTCGACGACGTGAACGTCCGTCGCCTCTACAACGACTATCTGCCCAAGGGCATTTTCACCGAACGCGAAGACATCGTGGTGCTGACCCGGGTGGAGAGCGACCCGGTGAACAGCCAGTTGGGCGGCTTCTCCGGTCTGGCCGTGGATAAGATCAACGGCGTCACCGTGAAGAGCCTCAAGCATGCCCACGAGCTGCTGAATCCGCCCACACTGCCCGAGTTCCATGTGGTCGAGCTCTTCGGAGCTTCCCGCCCGCTCGTGATGCCTGCCAATGCCGTGGAAGCCGCAAATGAACGCGTCCGCGAGACCTACGCCATCGAACGCCTTTCCAACTTCACCGAGTGATGACACCCGCCATGCGTCCCCTGCTGCTTCTGCCACTCGTCCTGCCGGTGCTCGCGCAGGAGCCATCAGCTCCCGGCCGCTCGCCCGAGGAAGCTCCCGAAAGGATCCCGGGCACGGTCGACCGCGCTTCCGACAAGGATGAGGCGAAGGTCATCGTGGAAGTTTCCGATACCGCCGTGCCAGCCCCGAAGGACCTCCTTCGCTCGGTCGCGCGGATCTCCACCACCCAGCAATCCTGGAACCAGCGCCAGCCTTGGGAAAAAGGCTCGCCCGGCAAGCGCCGCTCGCTCGGCGTGATCGTGGCGGGAGAAAAGGTCGTCACCACGGCCGAGATGGCGGTGGATGCCACCTACATCGAACTCGAGTCTCCCGATGGCAAGCGCTTGGCTCCGGCCAAGGTCGTGGCCGTGGACTACGAGGCGAACCTCGCCCTCCTCGGCCTGCAGAGTGCCGACGACGCCGCATTCTTCACAGGCACCAAGCCGCTTCAGATCGCCGCGAGACCGAAGCCCGGCGACAAGCTGGACATCCTGCAGGTGGAGGAGAATGGAACCCCGCTCATCACCTCCGGCGGGATCCAGAGCATCGACGTGGTCTCGAACTTCCTGCCCGGACAGTTTTTCCTCACCTACGAGGTGAAAGCGTCCATGCAGAGCGCCGCCAACAGCTTCTCGCTGCCGGTGCTCCGGAATGGCAAGCTGGCCGGCATCCTGACCAGCTATGACTCGAAGGATCAATTGAGCGACGTGACCGCCACCGACATCATCGCACGATTCGTGCGTGAAGGCTCGGACGGTCAGTATGATGGCTTCCCCGCCCTCGGCATCGCGACCAGCCGCACCGAGGACGCGAACTTCCGTGCTTGGCTGAAGCTGCCGGAAGATGGCGGCGGACTCTACGTTTCGACTGTTCGTCCTGGCAGCGCCGCCGAAAAGGCCGGCCTCAGGAAGGGCGATGTGATCGACAGCATCGACGGCCATCCCATCGATCGCCTCGGATACTTCGACGACTCCCATTACGGCCGCCTCTACTGGAGCCACTTGGTCCGCGGCGCGAAGAGCAGCGGGGACAAGGTGAGCATGGACGTGATCCGCGAGGGTCAGAAGACGAAGCTGGAAGCCGTGCTCGACCGCCGCGACGAGAAGGACCAACTGGTGCCTGCCTACACTTTCGGCAAGGGTCCTTCCTATCTGGTCAAGGGCGGTTTGGTCTTCCAAGAACTCACCCGACCCTTCCTCGAAACCTATGGTGAGGAATGGATGGCCCGCGCGCCGCTGAACCTGCTCGATGTCTACGAAAACCCGCAGAAGTATGAATCCCGCGGCCGCCGCATCGTGGTGCTGGCAGGCGTGATCGCCACGCCGGCAACCGTCGGCTACGAGTCGCTCCGGGACCTCATCGTGACGAAGGTCAACGGCAAGGAGATCAAGGATATCAAGTCACTCATCGCCGCCTTCGAAGCAGGCAATGGCGACGGCTTGCACGCGATCGAGTTCGACGAGGAGAAGTTCACCGTGAACCTCGACGAAGCCGACTCCAAGCGGGTCGACGCCGAGCTGCAACGCCGCGGACTCAGCCCGCTCTCGCGGGCCGAGGACTAAGGTTGCTCCTTCGCGCTTAATGGCGGGCGGGCTACATCAAGCATCGCCTGCCGGTCGCGCAGGTGATCCAGGCAAGCATCGACCAAACCCTCATCGAGGGCGTGCACGTCTTGGCCGATCCCGGCATCGCGCAGCAGGAGCACCGTGAGTTCGCCCCCAAGGTGCTCGCGGAATTCTTCCAAGCCAGCATGGACGAGGCGGCGACCGTTCGCGTCGCGCAAATCGAGCGCCGGATGCCATAGTGGCAAGCGCAGGCCTGCAACAACATCGATCACCCGTTCCGCCACGCAATCGCGCAGCAGACCGCAACGGGAAGAGTAGAGTGTATCCAGCGCCGCACCGATCGCGACGGCGTGCGCGTGGCTCACGGTGAAGCCACTAAGCTGTTCAAGCTTGTGCGCAGACCAGTGACCGAAATCCAGCGGGCGGCTGCTGCCGGTCTCAAAGGGATCGCCCCCTTGCGCGATGTGGCGGGCATGCAGCAGCGCGCTGCGCTCCACGCATTCTTCCAGCGCGGGTGACTGGAGCGCTTCCAGCTTCTCGACGTTCGCCTCAATCCAGCGGAAGAACTCGCCGTCCTTCACCAGCGAGACCTTCACCGCCTCAATCAGACCCGCACGGCAGGTTTCCTCGTCTTGGCTCTGCAGGAAGTTGAAATCGTTGATCACCGCGAAAGGCACCGCGAAGGCACCGATCCAATTCTTCTTCCCGAAACCGTTGATCGCGCACTTCACCCCCACCCCGCTGTCGTCCTGAGACAAGGTCGTGGTCGGGAAGCGCACCAGACGCACGCCGCGATGGGCGGTCGCCGCGGCATAGCCGACGGCATCAAGGAAGGCACCGCCGCCGATCACCAACAGGTAGGAGTGACGGTCGATGTGCTCGCGATCGATGGTCTCCCAGATCTTGCGCACCAATCCGTCGTCGCGCTTCACCGCCTCGCCGCCGGGGAGAATGTGGACGCCGTGCCAGTCGAATCCGAGGTCGGCAAAGTATCCCTCAATCTTCCGGGCCAGCTCCGGCCAAGCCTTGGCCACGCTCTCCTCAAGGGTGACGAGGACCCGGCGACCCTCGCCTTCGGTGAGAATTTCTCCTAACAAGGTGTTGCCGGCACCGAAGGCATCGCGGGTGAAACAAACGCGGTGCTTGAAGGTGACGGGAATCTGGAAATCGTGTCGCGACATCGCTTGCGGGTGAAAGTGCCTCTGATACGCCCGGGAGCCAACCATTCTTCATGCCAATGAACGAGCCGGAAACCTTGTTTGAAACCCGCTGGCTGGGACTTTACCGGATCGGCCACTGGGACTTCGCGAAACGGCCGAATGCCGATGCCTGTGTGGGAATCCTCGCCACCACCCCGGCGGACGAGGTGGTGCTGATCGAGCAATTCCGGATCCCGGTGCAGCAAAAGGTAATCGAAATCCCCGCCGGATTGGTCGGCGACGAGGACGAATTCCGGGGCGAGGCACTGGCCGCCACCGCCGCGCGCGAGCTTTTGGAGGAAACCGGCTACCGCGCCGGAAAGGTGGAACTCCTAATCGCCAGCCCTACCTCCGCGGGCATGACTCCCGAGCTCACCCACCTCTTCCACGCCAGCGAACTGGTGAAGGAAACCGAAGGCGGCGGCAACGAGCACGAGGACATCAAGGTGCACCTCGTGCCCCGGGCAGAACTCCGGACCTGGCTAAAGGCAAAGGAAGCCGAAGGCTACCTTGTGGATTTCAAGATCCACGCCAGCCTCTGGGCCGCCGGGCTCTAAGGCATGCTCACTTCCCCTCCCACTCGCCGAAGGCCCGGAACTTCGCATAACGCGCGTCCAGCAGTTCGGTGGTCGAGAGCTTCGAAAGTTCCTCGAGATTGGAGAGGATCGTATCGCGCAGAGCCTTCGCCGTGGCGGCATGATCATGGTGGGCACCGCCGGTCGGCTCCGGGATGAAGCCATCGATCAGGCCCAGCTTTTGCAAGTCCGGGGCAGCCAGCTTCATCGCTTCAGCTGCTTCCGGAGCGTGCTTGCGATGCTTCCAGAGAATCGCGGCGCAGCCTTCCGGGCTGATCACGGAGTAATAGGCATTCTCCATCATCAGCACCCGGTCCGCCACACCGATGCCGAGGGCACCGCCGGAGCCTCCCTCGCCGAGCACGATCGCGATCACCGGCACCTTCAGCAGCATCATCTCGCGGAGATTGTAAGCGATCGCCTCGGCGATGTTCCGCTCTTCCGCACCGATGCCGGGGTAGGCACCCGGGGTGTCGATCAGGGTGATGACCGGCAGGCCGAACTTCTCCGCCAGCTTCATCAGGCGGAGCGCCTTGCGGTAGCCTTCCGGATGGGCGCTGCCGAAGTTGCGCTTGAGATTCTCTTTCGTGTCCCGGCCCTTCTGGTGGCCGATCACCACTACCCGCTTGCCGCCGATCGTGGCGAAACCTCCGGGCATGGCATGGTCGTCCCCGATCCGGCGATCCCCGTGGAGTTCGCAGAAATCCGTGAAGGCGTGGGCCAGATAATCGAGCATGAATGGCCGCTGGGTATGACGGGCGATCTGCACGCGTTGCCAAGGTGTCAGATTCTCATAAATGCTCATCCTGGTTTCGGCCAGTTTCTCTTCCATCCTCGCGATTTCATCGGACATGTCGATGTTCTGCGAGGCAGCCTTGGAACGGAGCTTGTCCAGCTCGCGTTCGAGTTCGGCGATGGGCTTTTCGAATTCCAGCAATTGCATGCGTGTGGGAAAATGGGATCTGGCCGGGGCGCGGGGAAAATCTAGGGAGTGATCGCGCGGATTTCCACCTCATTCCCCGGCCGTAGCAGCAGGGCGAGTTCTTCCGCATCTTCCACCGCCAAATGGAAGCCCGGGTCGGGCGAGAGATCTTCTCCGGGCTGAGCCTCCGCGGCGGGATCCACCGAGCCGATCCGGAGCGAGGACTTCTCCAAGGCGAAGGATTTCTCCGATTCGCGGTAATCTTTCATTCCGGGCGTCACCCTGCGCTCACCGGAAATCCCGACTTTCGAGGAAATCTTGGTCCGCAGGGCTCCCTTCAGGCCGCCCAGATCCATCGAGACAAGCGAATACTCCTTGATGAAACGCCCGCCCTCCCAGAGGGAAAGCGTCTTCCGCGCAGGCTCGATCAGAACCCGCAGTTCCAGCGGCATCACCACCAGCTCCTCTCCCGGTCTCAGGCCGGACAGATCCATCAGCCCGTTCAAATGCATGATGCAGTCGAGCGTCGTTTTGTGCTTGGCGGCGATCCCGAGGAAAGATTCGCCGGGCCGGACGATGTGGATCTCCTTGCCGTCCATGCGCGCGGCAGAAAGGAGATCGTCCAAGTTCATTTCGCCGACGATGCGGCGGGCCTCCGGAGCGGCCTTCGAGCGAGGGTAGATATTCACCACCATCAGCAGCCGTTCCCGCGCCGCAGGCAGATCTCCCACTGCGATCAGCTCCTTGGCCTTCTCAAAAACCTTGGCCCCCGGATCGATCTCCGGCAACGAGGCATCCGCCTCCGGCAGCGTTTCGATCGGCTTCGGCTCGAACTGCACCGGCACCAGATCGGTGAAAACCCCGCCCAAGGGCTCCCGCTGGACATGCCACGCAAGCATGAGGGTGAAAATGGTGACCACAAGGACCACCACTCCCGCTACCAGCTTGATCAAAGTCCACAGTCGCATCCGCGGCGGCGTTCTATCAGAGCAATCCCCGCCTGTGGAAGTCGAAGCGGTTGATCGGCCACGATTGGCGGATCATCTCGAAGGCGAACTTGAAAATGCAGACCTCCCACGCGTCATCCACGCCCTCGATCACGGCACGGGCCGGATTCCCGACGCGACGCGCTTCTTCCAAAACGCGCTCGCGAACCACATCCATCGAGTCATGGATGATCTCCTCCTGGACCCGACCGCTGCGGAAGCGGAACCCGTAGCGCAGGAAAGCGAGATCCTTGCCCTCCTCCTTCCACTTCTCGATCACGGCATCCATCCGCTCCCGGGCCTTGTCGCCGAATCCTTCCAGCTCGATCTCCTGCATCGAGTCCGGGCGCAGGATACGCGGACGCATCGCTTCCACCTCCCCTGTCCGCACCCGGATCTGCCCGGCATCGTCCATCAGTTCGCTGAGGAGTTGAAACTCGAAGCGGGTATCGCCGAAGGTGTCGATCCGACGGTCCGGCTCCAGCAGGACCTTGGTGACTTCCATCGCGTACTGGATGTTGTCGGGCGAGTGCATGTTACGGGTAGCAGCGGACTTCTACGCCGGATCGGTGCAAAAAAAAGGCAGACTCTTGTGGAGTCCGCCCTTTCGTTGAAATAGCTCGGGCGAGCAACTGGGCTCAGCTCTGGCTCTTGATGTAGGTCACGACATCGCCCACGGACTGGAGCTTCTCGGCTTCCTCATCCGGCACTTCGATCTCGAACTCTTCTTCGAAGGCCATCACGAGTTCGACCGTGTCAAGGGAGTCGGCACCGAGGTCTTCGATGAACTTGGCCTCCAGGGTCACCTGGTCGGCGTTGACGCCGAGCTGGTCGACGATGATGTCCTTAACGCGGTCTTCGATGCTCTTGTCAGACATTGGGGTGTTCTTGGTAGTTGACGCTGCGGAGGGATTACCGCCCCCGCCGGACCTTGGCAACCCCGAAAAATACAGCTTCTTGCCAGTATTTTCAGGACTCCGGTGAGGCAGGCCGGGCCGCTTCCGCGTCTTCGGAGACAAACTCGATGATCTCACCGCGGAAGTTCTCGCGCACCCGGCGCATCAGCGCTTCCGCAGGCTCGCCCTGTTCCTTCTTGAATCCACCGTAGGTCAGGCCATCGATCCGGATCTTCCGCTCGCCGCCCTCACGCTTCGACCACAGGAAAGCCAGCCCCTTGGTCTCCCACTTCCGCAGATCCAAGCGGATCAGATCGGCGAAGGGAACCCTCCCCCCATCGACCGGATAAAGCGCCTCGCCATCCACGGCGATACTGCGGCGGACCGTCCGCAATAGCACGAAAAGCGCTCCCATGAAGAGGGTAAGACAAATCCAGAACACCACCCACTGCTCCAGGATTTTGCGTGAATCGAAGGGCTTTTCGGGAGCCTCCTTCTTGACGCCCTGCTCCCCGCGGTAATCGTCGAAGAGCTTGGATTCCTGCTCCGACAGCGAGGCCTTCATGCGCTCGGCATCGAGCAAGACCGGGGGCCAGGGCATCGGCACCTGCGTTCCTACCGGCACGACCGAGCGATCCTCGGGGAAGGGCACAGTCTGCGCCTCGGCATGGGCGCGCCACTCTGCCGGGCTCAGCTCCTTCTTCGCCTGAAATTCCTCGCGGGCCTTCTTGAAGGCGGATTGGAGATAATAGGCCAAGTTCTCCTCCCGGTAGCCGGTGCTGCCGTCCCGGTAGAACATGGCGGCGAAGACCCCGAACATAAGCAGCATGGCGACCGCGCGGAGCAGGAACCAGGAAGTAGGCTTGCAGACGATTCGTTCGCTCATGGGTTAGGGGCAGCGACGGGAGCAAAACCGGCCAAGGCCCTTATGGCAAGCTCCGGGGGATCACGCTTTGACGAGCCCCCCTCCCCACTGCATGCTCCCCCCGTCCGTGAGTTTTTCTGCCCATTTTGTCCCCGCCCTCGAGCGCAAGTCGCCCCTGCTCCGCCGCTTCGAGCAATTGATCGCACCGGTTTCCGACCGCGATTTGGAAGCTCTTGCCCGCGAAAGCCAGCGCCTGACCCGCCACCATTTCGGCCGCACGATGCGACTTTTCGCACCGCTGTATCTTTCGAACGAGTGTGTGAACAATTGCTCTTACTGCGGCTTCTCGCGGGATAACGGAATCTTCCGCGTGACCCTGACGGTCGATCAGGTGCTGCGGGAAGCCCGCTACCTGCATGATATGGGCTTCCGCAATATCCTCTTGGTCGCGGGCGAGCACCCGAAGTTCGTTTCGGAAGGATACCTGCAGGAATGCATCGATGCGCTGAAAGGCATGTTCCCCACCATCGGCATCGAGGTGGGCCCGATGGAAGACGACCAGTATGCCGAGATCGTGCGCCACGGTGCCGAGGGCTTGGTGGTGTATCAGGAGACCTATCACCGCGAAACCTACCAGCGCCTGCATACCGCCGGCCCGAAGAAGAACTTCGACTGGCGGCTCGACTGCCCGGAGCGCGCCTACGCGGGCGGCTTCCGCCGGATCGGCATTGGCGCACTCTTCGGCCTCGCCGAATGGCGCTTCGAGGCCACGGCGCTGGCCGCGCATCTGGAGTATCTCTACAAGCACTGCTGGAAGGCCCAGTTCACCGTCGCCTTCCCCCGCATGCGCCCCTATGCGGGAAACTACCAGTACGAGCCGGATGCCGATCTCTACTTATCGGACCGGGCGCTCGTGCAGGTACTCTGCGCCTTCCGCGTTTGCTTCCCGCAGGTGGGCATCGTCCTCTCCACCCGCGAGCCCGCCAAATTCCGCGACTCTCTCGTGCAGCTCGGCGTGACCTCGATGTCCGCCGGTGCCCGCACCGAACCGGGCGGCTACACCGGAGCCGGTAGCGATGACCTCCACCTGACCGTGAAAGGCCGTCGCGTCGAGCTGGCTCAAACCACCGGCTGCGAGAAGGCTACCGAACAGTTCAAGATCGATGACAGCCGCTCGCCCGCCGAGGTGGCCGAGATGCTGCGATCGAAACAAATCGAAGCGGTGTGGAAAGACTGGGATGAAGCCATCCTTTCCCAAGAAGCCATCGCCGGGGCCTGATCATGACCATCACTCTGAACGGACAGCCACGCGGCTTCGATGCCGCCACCCTCACCGTGGAAGGCCTGCTGGCAGAAGTCGGTCTGGCAGGTAGACCCGTGGTCGTGGAGGTGGATCTCGAGGCGGTTTTCCCCGCCGACTATGCCGGGACCGCCCTGCGCGACGGATCCTCGGTGGAGATCGTGACCATCGCCGCGGGAGGTTAACCGGGATCTGGAAGAAGACCCGGGGTACATTACCGGAGGGTCGTATTAGAAGCGCTGCGAACTTCCTACGGGTAGGAGCCGGTGATTGGAGCCTCAGAAACGCGGAGCCCCCTTTTTGAAAGGAAGGCACCTGCGCTGCCGTGAAATACTGTTAGGTAGACAGGGAGCACCAATCATAGCCAGCTTCCCTGCCCTAACCCACACGTCGAGCCCCTATGTCTCCCCTCCGACGAGTCATTCTCGCCCTCCATCTCGCGATCATCTGCATTCAACCGCTGCACGCCTCATTTGAAAGCGTCGTGAAAGTTGTAGGCAGTGCTGCGCTGCCTCGTGATCCCACCCCCCACGATGTCGATGGTGATGGCGACATGGATATCTTCTATGTGGACGGCAGCGAAACCACCGGCAAGCCGACCGAAGTAGGATGGTTCGAAAACACGGGAAACGGCAGCAGTTGGGTCCGCCGAATTCTTGCAAGCGGACTCCGCGGACCCTCCTCCCTTGACGTGGCGGACCTTGATGGCGACGGCATCACCGATCTGGTCGTAGGCCTGCGACTCGGAGACGGCGTGGTGTGGTTCAGGGGGCAAGGCGGAGGCAACTTTGCGCCGGTCCAAACGATCCAGTCCCCGATCTATAGGATGGAAGATGTGACGGTGGCCGATCTCAACCGCGACAATCGTAAGGACATCATCATTTCCACATCCTCCGGACCACAATGGTTGAGACGACTTTCCTCCGGAGGATTTGCTACCCCGGTCTCGATCGCCACCGTTTCCGGATCTTTCCCGGAACAGCACAAGTGCGAAGCCCACGACTTCGATGGGGATGGAGATATCGACCTGGTCTTCTCCTTCGCATCGGCCGACCGTCTGATTTTTTGCCGCAACAACGGCAATGGCACCTTCGCCACCGCGGTCAACCTCGGCATTCCGGAAGCGGAAGCTCTGGACTCAGGAGATCTCGACGGCGACGGGTTGCGCGACGTGGTAACCGCCGGCGGTGGCTTCGATGATCGCCGCGTGGTGTGGTTCCGAAACCTCGGGTCGGGCACTTTCAGTACCGCAAGGGTCCTGGATCCATCTCTCCAGAACGCGCGTTCCGCGGTGATCGCCGACTTCGATCGCGATGGGGACATGGATGTCGTGATCGCAGGTTACTTCGGGCCCGTAGTCTGGTTCGAGCAGCAAAGCCCGGGAGTATTCTCCGCGCGAAAAGAGATCAGCCAAGGCGGGGATGGAATGCGCGATATGGTCCACGGCGACTTCGACGGAGATGGCGACCCGGACCTCGTCGCCGCCCAGTGGGATACCGATCAATTCGTCTGGTACAAGAACACGACGCCGCCACCGGTGATTCCAGCGCCCCAGATCATCTCCTTTACCGCGGACGATACCAGCGTGGCAGCGAACGCGACTCTCCGGTGGCAGGTGAACGGCGCCACTCAAGTGGAGATCAGCCCGCAGATCGGCGTCGTTACGGGTGGCGGCAATCGCACCCTGCCCTTGGATGCGACCACCACCTTCACGCTCACCGCGCGAAATACCGCAGGAACTTCCACGGCGAACCTTACCGTGGTCGTGGGGCAAGCGCCCATCATCCGCAGTTTCTCCGCGCTGGACGACACCATAGCGCGCGGACAGAACGCGGATCTCCTATGGGACGTGGCCGGAGCCCAGTCCTTGAACCTCCTGCCCGGCCCCGGAATCGTCAGCGGGAATTCGTACCGGCCGCTTATCTCGGCCACGACCACCTTTACGCTGTCGGCTGCAAATGAATTCGGCGAGACCCGCGCAGATCTCACTGTCAGGGCGGGAGATCCACCGGTCATTTCAACTCTCACCGCAACACCCTCGACGGCGACCCTCAATCAGCCCGTAAACCTGAGCTGGACTTCCCAAGGCGCTGACACCTCGTTCGTAAGCGGACTAGGAGAAGTGCCGGTGGGGAACTCCACCGCTGTGATCCCCCCCAGCACCCGAGCTTATACCGTGACGGTGAGCAACGAGTTCGGGAGCGCTTCACGATCGGTCACGGTCACGGTTAACGGCAACCTTCTTGCACGCTCGCCCAAACCTCTCTCCGATTCTCCCTACGAGATCCTGGATGTGTATTTCGCGGATCTGAATGGCGACGGTTTGAAGGATCTCCTCCAAACCACGGCCTCTTCGTTTACGAATGCAACCTTCAGCTGGCGGCCTGCCATTGCAGGCGGCACCTCCTTCGGCACGGCTAGGATCCTACAGACCTCCACGAATCGTCTCAGGGTGCCGCAAGCCTACGACATGGATGGCGACGGTGATCTCGATCCCATCGTCGGCGGAGATGGTCCGATGCGCTGGTACCGGAACAACCAGAATGGCGCCAGCTTTAGCACGGCCATCACTCTAATTCCTTCCAGCGTCTTCCGTCCGATGGCTATCGCGGATTTCAATGGCGACGGGATGCCGGATGTTGCGGGTGGCATTTCTTCCGAACTGCGGTTCTACCCGGGCATCGCCGGTGGGGGCACCGGCACACCCCAGATTATCGATGACTTCGATGGCAGTATCGATTTCGTCGAGACCGACATGGCGGACATGGACGGCGATGGCGATCTGGATCTTGTCTCGGGCAAGGACTTCGATGGCGAGGTGTACTGGTTCCAGAACAACGCCGGGCTCTTCACCAATCGCTTTCCCATCTACACCGGCGGTGAACGCATCTTGGGAGTCACGGCTCGCGATACGGATGGAGATCTCTTCCCCGAGGTGCTGATCCAAACCGGAGGCTCCTCCTTCGTGCTGGTGGACGGCCAGAACGGAAACTTCCAGTCTCCCGTAAACCGCACCATCAACCTGAGCGCCGGAATCCGCGACTACAGCATGGTGGACTTGGATCTCGATGGCGACCTCGACATTGTCGTGACGGGAAGATCGATGCTCTTCATCGAGAACCGGGGAGGAAACGTTTTCGCAGTAAAGGATCAGTTCGAGGTTCCCGCATTCGCCTTCGATCCGGATTCCATGACGGTGGGAGATGTCGACCGTGATGGCGATCCGGATATTGCGGTGGCCAATAACGATGTCGCAGTCTGGATCGAGAACCTTTATCGACCGGCGGCACGGCCTACCGCCGCGGACTACCGGCCCGTGATCCCGCTCGCTGAGGACTTCGGCCAGCAGTCGCTTCCGCTTCCTCCGCTTTTTGCCGATGCCGATACGGCGACAAGTTCGCTCACCTATAGTCTCAGGAGCAGCCAAGGCACCCAGATCCTCAGCTCGATCTCGGTTCAAGCCGGCCCGCCCCGCCTGGAGATCCGCTCCAATCCCGATCTGAACGGCTTGGCCAAGGCCGTCATAAGAGCCACCGATCCTGCGGGGCTCTACGCGGAAATCGAGGTTTCCTTCGAAGTAGCCGCAGTCCCCGATGCGCCCCGTACGGTCGGAACTCCCGCGCCGCTCGTGGCCGATGCTGCGGCCATGCCGGTGCAAGTTCCTGTCGGTGGATGGTTCACCGATCCCGACGAGGGGGACATCCTCCGATACTCCCTGACCGGTAACACAAACCCCGGAATACTCGCCAATGCAGCCGTGAGCGAGAGCGCCGGGCAACTGACGCTATCCTTCGCCCCCTATGTGTCCGGCAGCACCACGCTTCAGATCACCGCGACCGACCAGACCGGCAGATCGGTGAGCCAGGATCTGAGTGTTACCCTGCCCGAACTTCCACCTCCGGCACTGCAGTCGGTCGGCACGATCTCACTCAATCGCCAGACCGGCCTCTACGAACTGACGATCACCGTCACCAACAATGGCGCCCGCGCCTTGGGCGGCTTCCGTCTGGACATCTCGAATCTTCCCGATGGCGCGATTCTCCGCAACGGCAGCAGCGAAAACGGTTTCGACTACCTTACACCGCTGGGGATCGGAGAAAGCGTTACCTTGACCCTCGAATACTCGGTCCCGGGCCGGGTCGGCGGAGGCCAGCCGCTGGTGACCGCCATCCCCGCACTGCCTCGAAGCCCCGAAGCGGGCAGTTCGGGCTTCGCGATCGACCGCGTCGAGATCCTCGCGGATTCCTCCGTGCTGATCGAATTCACCAGCACACCCGGCAGCCGGTACGCCATCGAGTATTGCGCGGTGGGAGGACCATGGCAGGTCTCGCCCGTCGTCATCATGGCAGCAACGAATCGCACACAGTGGATCGACCGCGGGCCACCCTACACCTCCAGTCATCCGTCCACCTCCCCGTCGCGGCTCTATCGCATGCGCCTGCTCCCTGCCGAATAAACTCCCCCCTGCCCGTGAAGCTGCTTTCTCCCTATCTCGCCCTGGTCATTCCCGTCACTGCCGGAGAACCCAAACAAACCGTCTCCACCGGCAACTGGGAATGGACGCTTTCCGCAGGCCCCTCGGTCCGTAACATCGGCACGCTGAAGATCAATGCCGCTTCGCGCAGTTCAGCCTTCGCGCTCCCTTCCTTGGTGGGAAGCTCGTCACTGGTGACTCCATCGGTAGGCGACCCCGAAGTCCCCGCGGATCGGACCTACGATGACGGTTACGTGCGCCAGGATGCCGGGACTGCGCTCGACGGCTCCACTTGGAACTGGGGTTATGAGTCCCCCTCCCAAGTCCAAGGCGATAACCTCGTCTACACTGCAACCGGTTCTCAGAGCGTGCTGCGCGGCGACATCGATTCCTCGCGCAGCGGTGCCTACAGTCGCGACAGCCTGCGGGGCTTCTCCCCGCACCTGCAGTTGGATGGCGTGGGCCCGCGGAGCTTCGCGGGCTTTCGAATCGGATTCAGCGCCGGTTTCGACTACACCCAAGTGGACCAGTCGCTGGCATTCTCGGATTTCGCCGCGAGCCAGTTCCGCGATGACTACCGCTTGGACTACGTGGACACTTACGCGCTGGGAGGCATCATCCCGCCTTCGGCTCCCTACAATGGCACCTACGCCGGTCCCGGCCCACTCATAAGCAACCTTCCGATCAACCGGTTGATCACGCACGTGCTCCTCTTCACGGACACCGCGGGCTTCTCGAACTCCGCTATCACCTCCATCGACATGGATGTGTCCAGCATCACCCTCGGCCCGACATTGACACGCAGTTGGGGGCCGGTCGGCCTCGCGGTGCAAGCCGGGGTGATCCTCAACGTCTATCAGTGGGAAGGCCGTCAGTATGAGTCCCTGCAAGGCACGAACTCAGGGGGACCCACCACGCTCGCCAAATGGGTGGACCACGACTCGGGAACCAAATTCCGGCCCGGGGTCTATCTCCAGAGCGACCTCACCTACGACGCGGGCAACCACCTCTCCTTCGGCTCTTTTTTCAGGATCGATGCTGCAAGTGAGTTCCGCGCTCAAGCCGGCCCTAGCACCTTCAAGGTCGATCCCTCGGGATTCAGCGCCGGCTTTCAGGTACGCTACCAGCTCCCGTAAAAATCGGGGACCGTTTACTCGGGCAAGGTCTCTTTCTCTCCCAAGTGCTTCGGTCTGGTCCCGAGCACCCGCACGTCGAGCCACATCTTCACCCGTGCACCCACTTCTCGGAGCTTGGTCTTGAGGCCTCCGCGCGTCGCCACGTCCTGGGCATTGAAAGCCGTGACGTTCATCCCGTTCGCTTCCGCCAGATACACCGCGCGCTCGTTGTGGAAGCGCTGCGAGATGAAGACGGCTTCGTTCAGCCCGAAGACCTCCTTCGCCCTCACCACCGAATCCAAAGTCCGCAGGCCGGCATAGTCGCATGCGATCCGGTCCTCGGGGATTCCGCGGTTGATGAGCGCGCGCTTCATCTTCTCGGGCTCGTTGTAATACTTCTCCCGGTTATCCCCGGAGACGAGGATGATCTTGATCTTGCCCGCTCTCCAGAGCTTCTCCGCCGCATCGATGCGGTAGCGGAAGTAAAGGTTCTCCCGATCCTGAAACCGATCCGTGGTGCCGAAGACCAAGCCCACCCGGCTCACCGGAACCTTGGTCACATCATCGAATAGCTTCCCCCGGCTGGCATGCACCGCCGCGTAATTCGCCCAAGCCACGAAGCCTGCGGCGAGAACGACGGCAGCTCCGATCATCCACAGGACCCGCTTGAGCCAAAGCTTCCAGAAACTCTTCTTCGCCGGCTCCGTCACACCTTCTGCTCCACGGGTTTCCATTTGGTCCACGCCACCATCGCTTTCACCGATTCGACGAAGCGGCTACCGATCGGCTCGGCGGGAGCGATCACCCGCAAACGGCCGGGATCCTTGTTGCCGAACTCCACCGAATTGAAGCGCCCCGCCAATTCACCATCCACTTGCACCGGCACCTCGCGGTCGGCATTCACCGTCAGCGAACGCGCCTGCAGGTAGCTCACGGTGCTGCTATGCTCCTCCAAACCTCCCAAGGCGATGCCCCGCAGCGAATCCATCACCAGCTTGTAGCCGGCTTCCTTGAAGACCAACACGTCCAACATGCTGTCGCGGTTGTCAGCCTTGTGGAAGAGCTTGAACTGGCCGCCATAAAGCGAGCCGTTCCCCGCCAAGACGGCGACTCCTTCCTCACGCCTGCCATCGTCGCACACGATTTCCATGTGCGGCGGCTTCTCACCCAGCACCTTCACTGCGGCGAGGAGATAGGCGAGCGGTCCGAGCATCTTCTTGCTCTCCCAAGTCGTCTCCTCGATGACCATGGCGTCGAAGCCGACTCCGGCCATCTGCACGAAGGGAAGGCCGTTCGCCTCGAAAAGATCGATCTCCTTCACCAGACCCGCCTCGATGACCTCGAAGGCGCGGGGCAGATTGTCGAAGGGAATGCCCAGCTCGCGGGCGAAAACATTCATCGTGCCGGCAGGCAAGACCCCGAGTGCGGTCTCTGAACCGGCCAGTCCCTGCACCACCGCGTTCAGGGTGCCGTCCCCCCCCGCGGCGATCACCACCGGTGCGCCCTGCCGGGCGAACATGGCCGCAAGCTCCCGGGCCTCTGCCGCGCTGCTCGTGGCATGCAGGGCGAAACGCGTGGCGTGGTCCATGAGGAAACGCAAGGCGCGCTGCCCCTTCTGACTGCGTGCCTTCGGATTAAAAATCAGCGGATACCGCCCCAGCCCCGTCACGACCTGAATGGAAACCGGGCACGGGGAAGTTCCAAGTAAGAAGTATCAAGTTCCAAGAAACCCGAACATCTCCCCTCTCCTCCTCCGTCCTACCTAATACCCAGAGCCTCTAGCACTTTGGCCACGGGCAGGCCCATGACGTTGTCGAAATTCCCCTCGATTCCCCGGACGATCAGGTCGCCGCTCTCTTGGATCCCATACGCCCCCGCCTTATCGAGCGGGTTAGCCTCCCGGAAATAGGCTGCAATCGCCTCGTCATCGAGCACCCGGAAATGCACCTGGGTAAGATCGTGGAACCGACGGACCTCGCCCCCGGGGAACACGACACAAACACCGGTGCAGACCGTGTGGATGCGGCCTGAAAGACGTCGCAGCATGGCACGGGCCTCCTCCATGTCCTTCGGCTTGCCGAGCGGATCCCCATCGATCCACACCAAGGTGTCCGCACCGATCACAATCGCCTCACGGCAATCCACCGCCACCGCCGCAGCTTTCAGTTCGGCATTCTTCTCGCAGAGTTCGGCCAGCGGGATCGAGGCATCGTGGATTTCTTCCGCAGGGGATGCCACCACCTCGAAGTCCAAGCCCGCCTCGCTCAAAAGTTCGCGGCGGCGGGGTGAACTGGAAGCGAGGATGACTTTCACGGGCGGCTCATTAAAACCCTCCCGCTGCTTTGCCAACTATCACCCCTGTCTCGTCCGCGCGAAATCGTGAGATTCAAAATTATCGCAATTTATTTGCATAAGCCGTTCTGAATGCAAGATTCCGGCCATGCGCCTTGCAGCTCTGCTTCTATCCGCTCTGGCATTCCCCTTGGCCGCCGCCGAGCTTCAGGTGGCCAGTCTTCATCCCTTGATTGCCGATCTGACCCGCCAAGTAGGTGGCGAGCGGGTTGAAGTTATCGACCTCATCGGCAGAAATGGCGATCCCCACCACTTTGAGCCTGCTCCGGCGGACCTTGAGAAGGCCGCCAAAGCCAAGCTCTACCTGGCATCCGGTATGGGGCTGGAATCCTACCTCCCTTCTTTGCGTGAGATCATCGCGGACAAAGCGCCGATCGTGGAAATCGGCAAGGACCTACCTTCAATCGAAGGCGAATGCGATCACGACCACGAGGGCCACGATCATGCCCACGAGCACGAAATCGATCCCCACTGGTGGCACTCCATCGACCTCTTCCGCCGCGCCACCACCATCATGGCGGAAACCCTCTCGAAGGCCGATCCCGCCGGTGCGGAGACTTACGCCAAAAATGCTGCCGCCTACCGCGCGAAGCTCGACGAACTGGAGCGCTGGACCCGCAAGGAGATCGCCCGCATCCCCCGGGACAAGCGCCATCTCGCCACGGCCCATGCGGCTTTCGGATACTTTTGCAAGGACCACGGCTTCGACGCGATCCCCGTCCAAGGCCTGAATCGCGAGCAAATGCCCTCACCGAAAAAACTGGCAGCTCTCATCGCCGAGCTCAAGGAGCACGAGGCCGGAGCGATCTTCCCCGAAAAGGAATCCAATCCGAAAGTCCTCCAGGCCCTCACCAAGGACACCGGCATCAAGCTCGGGCAAGCCCTGTATGCCGACGGATCGGGGGTCGAAAGCTACGAGGCGATGATCCGCCACAATGTCAGCACGATTGTCGACGGATTGGCGCCCTGAAATCCGGGCTCATACGGGATCCTCCCCGGCGGGAGACAACGGCAAGGTCGACATGTTCAAAAGTCCGGTAAAAATAATTGCCGAGATTTTTAAAATATGTTAAGCACTTGCTCGCTGTCGCCCGTAAAACATGAAAAACCAACACCCGAGGTTGCCCCGCCTCCGCGTTGGCCTGCTTGCCCTTGTTGCCCTGCTCCCCACGCCCTTGCCTGCCGCCGATGTGGCTCAGACAAGTAACCCGATTGGTCGGGTGGCCAGGCTCTTCAACCGCAAGCTGGTCGAGGTAGAAAACAGGATCCGCTGGCTGGAAAGCCGCGCGGATAACCTGGCTGCATTTGGCGAGAAGCCTCTCAAAGAGAACGTCGGGTGGCGTTGCGGGCGTATCGAGGAAACGGGTGGCAAGCCGTGGATCGCGCTCGATCTCGGCCGGGAGGTGCCGCTTGGCCAGATTTTCCTGGTGCCTGCGCAGCAGCAGGCCGGCGATCCGAATGACCTTTTTCCCCGTCGCTTCTCGATCGAGGCGGCCTGCTCCGCGGATTTCTCGGATGCCCGGACGATCTACCGGACCGGCCAATTGCCCCAGCCTTCCCCGCAGGGATACCCGGTGCGGGTGAACGGGGATAAGCTCGCCGCCCGGCATGTGCGCCTGACCCTTGAGGAGGGCTACCGCCGCGGCCTGCAAGACGTGTGCGCCCTCTCGGAGATGTTCGTCTTTTCCGATCACACCCCGGTTTCGCTGGGCGCCAAGGTGAGCGCGAATCAATCCGTGGAAGTCCCGGGTGTCTGGGACCCGGAATTCCTGGTGGATGGGCGGACGCCTCTCGGCGTGTGGCAGGGCGGTATGACGACTTGGACCATCTCTCACGGCGATTGCCTGGAAGTGCCCTTGGAGAATCAGCATGTGGAATGGATCGTCGATCTGGGTGAAACCACTCCGGTCGATCGCATGGTCTTCTTCCCCTACGCCCTGCCCGAACTTTCGGGGCCCGGCGTGATACCACCTCGCATCCGCGTGGAGATCGCCGACAATCCTGAATTCAAAGGAGCAAAACAGATCGCCTCCAACGGCGAACGCGACTTGCCGGTGGATCTCACGACGCCCGTCGTCATGCCCACGGATGCCGTGCCCGGGCGTTACCTGCGCGTGATTGCGGACAAGGCATGGCAACTCGGCAACCGGCGCCTGCAAGCACTGGGCGAAATGGAAGTCTGGACGGGCGATCGCAACCTCGCCGCCGGGCGCGAGATCGTGGCACGTCACGGCGGGATCGACCAACCCACCGCGGAACTCAGCGACGGCTTGGGCGGAGGCGGCCAGATCCTGCCGCTTCACACCTGGCTCTCCCAACTGGTGGAACGCAGCCAGATCCGCGGCGAGTGGGAAGGCCTGCGCGCCTCGCACCTGACCATGGCGTCGGAAAGTGAACTGAACACCACCTGGGGTGCCGCAGTCGCGCTCGGGCTCACCTTCCTCATCCCCGTCGCCATCGTCGAGCGACGCCGCCTCGTGTCGCGCACCCAGCTCGACAAGCTGCGCAAGCGCATCGCCTCCGACCTGCATGACGACATCGGCAGCAACCTTGGAAGTATTTCCCTGATCGCCCGCTCGGCGAAACGCGATCTCGAGCGCCTTCACGGGCCGGACGTCGTGGCCAATGACCTCGGTGAGGTGGAGACGATCGCCCGCGAAAGTTCGCTGGCCATGCGCGATATCGTCTGGCTGCTGGAGCGTCGCCAGGACACCATCGGCGATCTGGTCCAGCGCATGCGGGATTGCGCCGCACGCCTCCTGCGCGAAATCGAGTATTCTCTCGTTTGCCGCTCCTCGAAGACGGCGGCAAAGCTGACCCTCGATTCCAAGCGGCACCTCTTCCTCTTCTACAAGGAGGCCCTGCACAACGTGGTGAAGCACTCCAAGGCCACCACCGTCACCGTGCGGCTCTTCGACGTGCGCGAGCGCCTCGTGCTCGAAGTCTGCGACAATGGCATCGGCCTGCCTCGCAATGAGGACGACCAGATGGCCGCGGTGAAGAAACTCTCCGACCGTGCCCGCGTGCTGGAAGGCACGCTCGAAGTGGAATCAGCCCCGGGCCGAGGCACCACCCTCCGACTCTCCGTCAAAAGAACCAGCCTGATGGCTACAAGAGCAAACGCCCATGAGTAACACCGCCACCACCCCGCTCCGGATCTGGATCTGCGAAGACCACGCCAACTTCGCGAAGCAGATCTCCCGTCTCATCGCCGGTGAGGATGACCTGATCTGCGAGAAAGCTTTCTCGCATCCGGACGACCTCTTCGCCGAATTGAACTACTGCTCCGCACCGCCGGATCTCCTGATGCTCGACCTCGGCCTGCCCGGCAAGGACGGCCTGCAGGTCCTGCGCGAAGTGAAGGCCAAGGTCCCGGAACAGAAGATCGTCATCCTCACCTCTTTCGACGATCGCGAGCGCGTCTACCGCGCCATCTGTAACGGCGCCTCCGGTTACCTGCTCAAGACCGCCGATCCGGATGACATCCTTTCCGGCATCCGCGATGTGATGAAGGGCTCCGCCGCACTCAGCAGCCCAATCGCGAACATGATTCTCGAAGGCTTTGCCAAGCACGGCCCGGTCGAGGAAACCGAGCCGCTCACTTCCCGCGAGGAGGAGGTGCTGCGCCTGCTGGTGAAGGGCTTCATCAAGAAGGAGATCGGAGATCAACTCGACATCTCCCAGCACACCGTGGACATGCATCTGCGCAGCGTTTACCGGAAGCTTCACGTCCGCACCCAGACGGAAGCCGTCTCAAAGGCCCTCCGCAAAGGATTGGTCTGAGCTCCTGCACCATATCTTGTCTTCCCCGCCGGATTCCTTGCGTGGTGCGCATACCCGTGTAATTCCTGTCTCCAATGACGGGAAAACGCGGGCTGACGCAGCAACACGTGATGCGGATTCTGGGCGGTGAAAGCCCGGATGTGGTGGCCGCCCGGCTCGCCCCAGATCTCGCGAATCTCCCGGATGTCCCGGCGGGCAGCGCGAAGGTCACACGGGAACGTGCCGAGGCCTTGTGGGAGGAGACCGGCCTTGATCAGGAGTCGCGGAAAACGCTGCTGGACGGAGCGGCAGCGGAAGAACTCCCACTCTATCAGGGCAATATCGAGAATGCCATCGGTCTGATGAAAATGCCGCTGGGCCTGGCGGGGCCCTTGCGGATCAACGGGGTCTCGGCGAAGGGCGACTATCACATCCCCCTCGCCACCACGGAGGCCGCACTGGTGGCTAGCTATCACCGCGGCTGCCGTTTGCTCACGGCTGCCGGAGGCTGCTCGGCCATGGTGCTCTACGAGAGCCTGAGCCGTGCCCCTGCATTCGTTTTCAAAACGGCGCCCGACGCCTGCCGGTTCATCATCTGGGCGATGGAGCGGCTGGAAGATTTCCAGAAGGTGGCGGCAACGACCACTTCGCACGGCAAGCTCATCGACATGGGCGTGACCATGGAGGGCAACCACGTTTACCTGAACTTCGAGTTCACCACGGGAGACGCTTCCGGACAAAACATGGTGACCATCGCCGGCCAAGCGATTTGCGACTTCATCGTCGAGAACTCGCCGGTCAGCCCCGTCCGCCACTATGTGGAGTCGAATCTCTCGGGCGACAAGAAAGCCAGCACCAAGGCCTACACCACGACCCGCGGCAAGAAGGTGACGGCGGAGGCCCTCCTCTCCGCCGAGCTGGTGAAGAAGCACCTGCACACCACCCCGCGGGCGATGGAGCAGTACTGGCAGATGTCCGCCATCGGCGGCGTGCTCAGCGGCACCCTTGGCATCCACGGGCACTTCGCCAACGGCCTCACCGCTCTCTATCTCGCCACCGGCCAAGACGCGGCCTGCGTGGCCGAATCCGCCACCGGGGTGACCCGCTTCGAGGTCACCGCGGAAGGCGATCTCTACGCCACCGTCACCCTGCCCGGAATCATGGTCGGCACTGTGGGCGGTGGTACCGGCCTGCCCACCCAGAAGGCCTGCCTGCAACTCATGGGACTACACGGAGCCGGCAAAGCGCGAGCACTGGCCGAGGTCTGCGCAGGATTGCTGCTCGCCGGTGAGCTCTCGATTATCGGTGCTCTGAGCGCAGGACATTTCGCACGCGCTCACCGCAAGCTGGCCCGGGACCGTAAATAAGACGCGAGAGGATGAACCGTTGGTGGATCTATCAGAAGGAGCGCTTCCCGCTGCTCGCACACGGCCCCTTGATTGCGGCCTTTAGCGCCTGCGCCGTTTCCTTCTCTTCCCTGATCCGGCACGCGCCCCTGCCCGGCTGGGAGATGTATCTCACCGCCTTCGTCGTCTGCCTCCTGATGTTCCTCCAGCTCCGCATCGCGGACGAGTTCAAGGATTTCGAGGATGACTCCCGCTGGCGACCCTACCGCCCGGTCCCGCGGGGCCTGGTAAAACTTTCGGAACTCCGCATCCTTTTCATCATCGCCGCTGCGATCCAGCTCGGCCTGGTGCTGTGGCTCGATCCGCGACTCGTCTGGGTGCTCGGCATCGCGTGGACCTACCTCGCGCTGATGAGCGTGGAGTTCTTCTGTCGCGAATGGCTGAAGGCTCGCCCCATCGTTTATCTCGTCAGCCACATGGGCATCATGCCCCTGGTGGACTTCTTCGGCACCGCATGCGAATGGCTCCCGCGCGCGGGAACCGCTCCGCAGGGCCTCGGATGGTTCCTCGCGGCCAGCTTCTTCAATGGCGTGGTGATCGAGCTGGGACGCAAGCTGCGGCAACCCGCCGATGAAGAGGAGGGTGTGGAGACCTACAGCGCACTCTGGGGCATGCGGCGCGGCGTCACCGTGTGGCTCTTCACGCTGCTTGCCACGCTCGCCTGCGCACTCATGGCCGCCCGCTCGATCGAGTTCATCACGCCGGTCGCCATCGGACTTGGCGCGGTGCTCCTGATCGCCTTGGCCGCGATCTTCGGCTACGCTCACCGCGGGATGTCCGGTAAGAAGATCGAGGCGGTTTCCGCCCTCTGGACCCTCGCTCTCTACCTCCTTCTCGGCCTCGTGCCGATCTGGCTGAAACACTGATTCATGAGCTTTCTCTTCCCCGCTTCCAACATCCCGGGCCTCGGCGGCAAGGGCGCGGCACTCGCCAAACTCGGCGAGGCCGGATTCGAGGTACCCGCATGGTTCGCCGTGCCTCCTGCCGCCACATGGAGCGAGGAGGAATTGGCCGCCGCTGTCACACGGCTTGGCGAGGGCCCCTTCGCCGTCCGGTCCTCGGCCACGATGGAGGATGGCGCGGGGCATTCTTTCGCCGGCCAGTTTGAAACCTTCCTTGTGGTCCCTGCGGATCAGATTGCGGGGAAGATCAACGCGGTCCGCGACTCGGCCCGGCACGACTCTGTCCTCACCTACTGCCGGGAACGCAACCTGCCGCTCCCTGAACCACCGACCGTGCTCGTCCAGCACATGGTCCTGCCGCGCGCCGCGGGCGTGGCCTTCTCCGCAGATCCCGTGACCGGCCGACGCAGTGTCGCGCTGGTATCCGCCGTGGAAGGAACCGGCGAGAAGCTGGTATCCGGCGATGTCGATGGCGAGAACTGGCGGATCGGAGTGGAAACGCTTGAACCGCCTGCCAACGCGCTCCTCAAGGAAGAGGAAGCCCGCGAAATCGCGGAGCTCGCCCGCGATTGCGCCGAATACTTCGGCCGTCCGCAGGACATCGAGTGGGCCATCGATTCAGGCGGCAAGCTCTGGCTCCTGCAGTCCCGTCCCATCACCACTCTCGCAAACCTCGCCGATCCGGATGAAACCCTGCGGGTCTGGGATAACAGCAACATCGCGGAGAGCTACGGTGGCGTCACCACGCCCCTCACCTTCTCCTTCGCCCGCCGGATCTATGAGTCCGTGTATCGCGAGTTCTGCCGCCTGATGTCGGTCCCCGCCGACCGCATCGAGCGCGCCGATGATGTCTTCCCGCAGATGCTGGGGCTCATCCGCGGCCGCACCTACTACAACCTTGCGAGTTGGTATCGCGTGCTCGCCCTGCTGCCCGGCTTCCAGCTCAACCGCTCTTTCATGGAGCAGATGATGGGCGTGAAGGAACCGCTGCCCGAACCGCTGGTGCAGAAGATCATCGCGGAATCGACCGTCAGCCGCAGCGCTGACATGCGGGCCTTGGTCGGCACCTGCATCGGCTTGATCCGCCAGCTTCTCGGGCTTCGCAAGCAAGTGGCAGCCTTCCAAGTGCGACTCGATACCGCGTTGGCTCCGACTCCCATTCCGCTTTCCGAAATGAGCGGAGAAGACCTCGTCGCCCACTACCGCGAGTTGGAGCGCAAGCTCCTTAAGCGCTGGGACGCACCTCTGGTGAACGACTTCTTCGCCATGATCTACTACGGCGTCCTCCGTAGCTTGTGCACGAAGTGGGCCGGAGATACGGATGGCACCCTGCAGAACGACCTGCTCGCCCACACCGGTGGCATCGTTAGCGCGGAGCCGCCCCGCCGCATCATCCGCATGGCCCGGCTCGCCATGGAGGTTTCCGGTCTTCCGGCCATGCTGGCGGACCCTAAGCTCACGGCAAAGGAGAAGCTCGCCGCGGTGAAACGCCACGGCTCGCTCGGCGCGGAGTTCGAACTTTATCTCGCTGACTTCGGCGATCGCTGTCTGGAGGAGCTTAAGCTCGAAAGCCCCACGGTGAAGGACGATGCCTCCACCCTGCTGTCCTCGATCGGTGCCTTGGCCCTCCGTGGCAATCTTCCTGACGAGGAACAGCAACAGCTTCCGGCTCCAGCCCCCTCTCTCAAAGGATTCTTCCAGCAACTCATCTTCACCCACGTTCTCAAGCAAACGCGCGAACGCGTCCGCTGCCGCGAGAATCTCCGCTTCGAGCGCACACGGCTTTTCGGGCGGGTACGTTCCGTCCTTCGCGAGCTTGGCAAACGCCTGCATGCGGATGACCGCTTGGAATCGCCGGAGGATGTCTTCTATCTGGAGCTCGGCGAGGTGCTGTCCGCATGGGAGGCTACCGGCACCACCGCCCGCTTGGCCGATCTGGCAGCTCTCCGCCGCGCGGAGTTCGATGGCTATCGTCAGGAAGAGGCCCCTCCCGATCGCTTCGAGACCCACGGTCCGGTCCATCGCTACACCGCCTTCGAGTCCACGCGTCAGGAGGAAACCGGCCCTGCGGATGCGAGCGGGATCAAGGGTATCGGTGCCTGCCCCGGAAAAGTTACCGGTCGCGTGCGCGTGGTGATGGATCCGCGCAATGCCCGTCTCGAACCCGGGGAGATCCTCGTCGCCCAGCAAACCGACCCCGGCTGGGTAGTCCTCTTCCCCGCAGCCTCCGGTCTCTTGGTCGAACGCGGCAGCTTGCTCTCTCACTCCGCCATCGTCTCCCGCGAACTCCGCCTGCCCTGCATCGTTTCCCTCAGCCGCATCACCACCATCCTCGAGACCGGCGACCTGGTCGAGATGGATGGCAAGACCGGCGAAGTCCGCATTCTGGAAGCCCCCCATGAGTAAATCCGAGATCCAGCACCGTGCCGATTTCTCCAAGGTCCGCTACGCCCAATGCTGGGAGGACTCTCTACTGCTCGTGAAGTCCCTCCAGCCCGCGGGCCGGCATTGCCTCAGCATCGGCTCGGCCGGAGATAACAGCTTTTCCCTCCTCGCCGCCGGAGCAGCCTCCGTCACCGCGGTGGAGATGAACCCCACCCAAGTCGCTTGCATAGAACTACGCAAAGCGGCGTACCTGACCCTTGATCATCCCGCCTTCCTCGAGCTCCACGGGTCCCGGCCCTCCACCCGCAGGCCCGCCCTCTACGCCGAGTGTCGCCTCTTGCTCCCAGACGAAGCCCGCACCTTCTGGGATACTCGTCCCGAATCCATCGCCACCGGCATCGGCGGCTGCGGTAAGTTCGAGAACTACTTCCGGCTCTTCCGCAGCCGGGTGCTGCCGATCGCACATTCCCGCAAGCGCGTCCTCTCCCTCTTGGAACCTCGCACAGCCGCCGAGCGACGCCGATTCTACGATGAGGTTTGGAACAACCGCCGCTGGCGCGCCATCTTCCAGGTCTTCTTTTCCCGCACCATGATGGGTGCCCTCGGTCGCGATCCCGAGTTCTTCAAGTATGTGGAAGGCTCCGTGGCCGACCGCATCCTCTCCCGCACCGAGCACGCCCTCGCCGTTCTCGATCCCTCGGCCAATCCCTACCTCCACTGGATTCTCACAGGCACGCATGGCGAGCATCTCCCGCATGCGCTCGAAGAGGAGAACTTCGAGATGATCCGGGTCGGTCTCCAGCAGGAGCGCTTCCGCGTCCACGGCTCGTCCATCGAGGCCTTGTTAGAATCAGAACCGGAGAAGCGCTACGATGCCTTCAATCTGAGCGACATCTTCGAGTACATGAGCGAGGCGAACACGGAAGCGCTGCTCCGCCGCCTCGTCGCCGCCTCTAATCCCCGCGCCCGTCTGGCTTACTGGAACATGCTGGCCCCGCGCTCCCGCCCGGAAAGCATGGCTCAAGTCCTGCAACCGCGCGCCAGTGAATCCACCGCGCTCTTCCATGAAGACCGCGCCTTCTTCTACAGCCGCTTCGTCGTGGAGGAGGTGCGGGGATGACATCCGCCGAGTGGCTGGCAGTGGCCGCGGTGCTCGGAGCCCTCCTGCTCGGGCTTCCGCTATTCCGTTGGCTCTGCCGGCGCTGCGGTGCCTCCGCCGAGGTCTCCCGCAAATCGGTCCACGTCGCCATGGGTCTCGCCTGCGCGGCCTTCCCATGGATTTTCGATCGACCGCTACCGGTCTGGATTCTCGCCGCTCTTGCGACACTCCCTTTGGCCCTGCTGCGCTGGGTTCCCGCACTTCGCTCAGGCATCGGCTCCACCCTTCACGGCGTGAAGCGCATCTCTTACGGCGAGATCCTTTTCGCGCCCGCCGTTGCCGCTGTCTTCGATCTCTCGAATGGCGATGCGCTGCTGCATGCCATCCCCGTCGGCATCCTCACCGTGGCGGACGCAGCAGGTGCCATCGCAGGCACCCGCTGGGGCCATCGGATGTATGTCTGCGGCACATCCCGCAAAAGCGTGGAAGGCTCCGCAGCCTTCCTCGCCGTTGCCTTCCTGTGCACCTTTCTTCCGCTCTGGCTCAGTGGTCGCACCGAGCCCTTCCAGACCGTCCTCATCGCACTCACCCTCGCCATTGTCTCGATGATGGCGGAGGGCATCTCGGACCGGGGCTTCGACAACCTCGTCATCCCCATCGGTTGCCATCTCCTGCTTGCCCGCTTTCTCGCCAGCAGCGATGCCGAAATGATCGTCCGCTTCGCCGCCGCCTCCTTGCTCCTCGGCCTGGTGAGCGCCGGGGCGCGCTGGAGCACCTTGAGCGGTAGCGCGCTCATCGGTGCCGCCCTGCTCGGCTACGGCTGTGCGATCCTCGCCGATCCCCGCTTCGCCCTGCCGCTGGTCGCCATCTTCATCTGCCATCTCGTCACCACTCGACGCCATCGTCTGGGCCAGACCTTCGACCATCGTCTGGATACAGTGATCTCCCACGCCCTCGGCAGCCTCCCTTGGTGTTTGGCCGTCGACCGCGGCTCGCTGGAACCCTCCATCGCGCTGGCCGGACTTTCCTTCGCCATGGCGATCCAGCTTACCATCGCCGATGTCGCCACACGCCATCACCTCGATCCCGGCCACCCGCGCTTCGCACGAGCCATCCTGAAAGGCTGGATCATCGGCGGATTGCCCGGACTCCTCTGGCTTTGGCATGGCTTCGACCGCATCGCATTGCCAGCCCTCGCCGCGCTTCTCCTCACTCCGTTTGTCGCATGGTGCTGCCATCGCATCGAGTGCCGCCGCCTTGTTTCGGAAACCTCGCTGTGGATGGCCCGCGGGATACTTTCCCTCATCTGTTCCAGCACCGTCCTTTTCACGCGATGAATGCCACCATCCTCCATCATGACGGCCCCGGCCTACCGGAAATCACACTCGCCGAAGGCCTGGAATCTCCTGCCGCCCTCGCTCCCGAAAGCGAGCATCCGGACGATAGGATTTCCCTCATCGAAGATGGCCGCACCATCGCCTGCGCCAGCCTGTGGTGGACCGAAGCACCGCCGCTCGAAGGCGAGCGCGTCGGCTGCATCGGTGGCTTCGCGGCACGCGATGGCAAAGCCACTGCTATTCTGTTAGAAGCCGCGGAGCAGCGTCTGCGCGAGGCCGGCTGCACCCTCGCCATCGGTCCGATGAACGGAAACACCTGGCGACGCCACCGCTACGTGATCGAAAGCAGCGCCCGCGGCCCTTTCCTCTTGGAGCCGCGCAATCCCGTAAACTATCCCGGCTGGTGGCGCGCCTCCGGCTATCGCGAACTCTCGCGCTACTCATCCTCCGCCATGCCGCTCGATGGTTCTTCGGTCGTCGCTCCCGCCCTTAAAGCGAGATTGGAGCGCTCCGGCCTCATCATCCGCCCCCTCCACGCGGATCGTTACGACGACGAACTCCGCGCCATCCACGCCATCAGCCTCCGCAGCTTCGCGAACAACTTCCTCTACACTCCGCTCGAAGAGGAGGGTTTCCTCGACGCCTATCGCAAGGTGAAGGACCGCGTGGATCCGGATCTGGTCCGCATCGCCGAGAAGGATAGCAAGCCTTGCGGCTTCGTCTTCGCCATCGCCGATCTCGAAGCCGCAGCCCGCGGCGAGAAACCCGCGCTCATCGTCAAGACCCTCGCCGTCGACCCCGAATCGCGCTGCGCCGGTCTTGGCAGTCTTCTCGTCGACGAAGTCCACCGCCTCGGCCGCGAGAAAGGCTTCACCGAGGCAATCCACGCGCTGCAGCACGAGACGAATACGTCGCTCAAAATCACCGGCCGCCATCAAGGCACACCCATCCGCCGCTACGCCCTGTTCTCGAAATCGCTATGAACCTGGTGGCACTTCTCCGCGAGCGCGCCGCTCTTCATCCGGACCGACCCGCCCTCATCGACCGACACAAGGGCCGCGACCGCAGCGTCAGCTTCGCCGAACTCCAGCAGCGGGTCCAAAGCGGAAACACCCGCCTGAAGAAACTCGGCCTCACCCGCGGCAGCACCATCCTTGTCTTCCAGCCGGTCTCGATCGAACTCTACGAGATTCTCCTCGCCGCCTTCCACGGCGGCCTGCGGGTCATGCTCGCCGATCCCTCCGCCGGTCGTACATTCCTCTCCCTCTGCTGCGAACGCCTGCCACCGGATGCCTTCTTCGGCCCGTGGAAAGCCCACCTTCTCCGTCTCGCCGTAACCGGCCTCCGCCGCATCCCGCGCGCGATCCGCTCCAGCGGCTACTTCCCCGGCACGTCCATCTGGCAAACGGACGATAGCCCCTCGCCTCTCGCCGATCTCCCCGATGAAGAGCCCGCGTTGATCACCTTCACCAGCGGCAGTACCGGCGTGCCCAAGGCCGCTGTTAGAACGCACGGCTTCCTACTCGCCCAGCATCATGCACTTGAGAAGGCCCTCGACTTCGAGGACGGCGAGGTCGACCTCATCACGCTTCCCGTCTTCGTCCTCGCGAACCTTGCCTCGGGCCTCACCAGCGTGCTCGCGGATACCGATTTGCGCTCGCCCGGAAAGGCCGACGCTGCGGCAATCCGAGCCCAATGCAAACGCCACGGCGTGAACCGCTGTGCCGCCTCACCCGCCTTCTTCGAGGCCCTCCTCGCAGGACCGGGCCCTCTGCCAGAGCTGGCGAAGGCCTACACCGGCGGAGCCCCGGTTTTCCCCGATCTGTTAGACCGTCTTCAAGCCTCTCTTCCACAGTCGGAAGTCACCGCCGTCTTCGGCTCCACCGAGGCCGAACCGATGAGCCATCTCGGCGCGCGCGAGTATGACGAAGCCCTCGTCGCCCTCACGGGCTCGGGTCACGGTCTCTGCGCCGGCACCCCGGTTCCGGAAGTGGAACTCCGGGTGATCCGCGACCACTGGGGCCAAGCTCTCACGAAACTCTCTCCCGAGGAGTTCGACCTCCTCGCCCAACCGGCGGGCCAACCCGGTGAAGTGGTCGTCACCGGCGATCACGTCCTCTCCGGCTATCTCGGCGGTATCGGCGACAGTGAAACGAAGATCCATGTCGCGGGAAAAGTCTGGCACCGCACCGGCGATGCCGCATGGCTGGATACCGAGGGCCGCCTCTGGCTCCTTGGTCGCTGCGCCGCCAAGCTCCCCGCCGCCCCCCTCTCCCGACCCGATCTCCCTGAAGGAGCACTCGACTACCCCTTCGCGATCGAATCGGCCCTCCGCGTCCGCCACCCCGGCACCCGCACCGCCGCGCTCGGCTGGAGAGGCGAGCGCATCCTCGCCACAGCTGCCGCGGGTCTGGAGCAGGACGCCGCCGAGTTCGGCATCACCCGGGTCTTCCGCGTCGCAGCCCTGCCGCTCGACCGTCGCCACAATGCCAAGATCGACTACCCGGCCCTGCTGAAGATGCTGGAGTAGCAGACACTCAAGCCACGCTTCAGGGTTGGACCTTGCCGCGCCGTTGTCCATGCTCCGCGCCATGCCGACGGTGCACGTTGATTTGGGTGAGCGCTCCTATGAGGTTCTGGTGGAAACCGGTCTCTTGGCGCGCGCCGGTGAAACCATCGCCCGAGCGGGCCTGAAGGGACGTGCCGCCATCGTTTCCGACGAGACCGTCGCCAAGTACCACGCGGAGGCCCTGCAAGCCTCGCTCCAAGCCGTCGGCTTCAACCCCACCCTTCATCTCGTCCCCGCAGGCGAAGCCTCCAAGTCGATGTCGCGGGCGGAAGAGGTCTGCTCCTCACTCGCAGCCGCCGGTCACGATCGTCGCTCCTTCGTCGTCGCTCTCGGTGGCGGCGTGGTCGGCGATCTCGCGGGCTTCGTCGCCTCGGTCTTCTATCGCGGCATCCCCTTCGTTCAGGTTCCGACCACCATCGTCGCCCAAGTCGACTCGTCGGTGGGTGGCAAGACCGGCGTGAATCTCGCGGAGGGAAAAAATCTGTTAGGCGCATTTCACCAGCCCAAGCTCGTGATCGTGGACCCATCGGTCCTCGCCACACTCCCCGCCCGCGAGTACCACGAGGGCTTTGCCGAGGTCATCAAGCACGCCGCCATCCGCGATGCCGCCATGCTCGCGGAGATCGCGAAGCTCGACCCCGCCACACGCGACGTGCCCGCCGATCTCATCGCTCGCAACATCGCCATCAAGGCCCGCATCGTCGAAGCCGACGAACACGAGACCAAAGGCATCCGAGCCCTCCTGAACTTCGGCCACACCATCGGCCACGGTATCGAGGCCGCCGTACCCTATGGCGAGATGCTCCATGGCGAGGCCATCGGCCTCGGCCTCCGCGCGGCCCTCCTCCTTTCGGAGAAGCACTCCGGCCTTTCTCCCTCCGCCAGCAAGTCGATCCTCGACCTGCTCGCGCACTTCCACCTCCCCCTCGTGCTTGATCCCGCCATCACCACCGGGCGGGTTCTTCACAAGCTTGGCCGCGATAAGAAGTTCGAGGCCGGCAAGGTCCGCTTCGTCCTCCTCCGCGATGCCGGCGATGCCTTCGTCAGCGATGCCGTCACCACGTCCGATATGGAGGCAGCCATCGAGCACCTGCGCATGCCTCGCTGACCCGCTCCAAAAGAAAAGGGCCGCTCGCAGCAAGCGAGCAGCCCTTGAGATGCTATGACACGGAAACCGGATCACATCCCCGGCAGCTCCACCGTGCGGGAATATTGGAAGGACTCCGCCGCAAGAATCTTCTCACGGGCTGCGTCCGGCAGTTGCTGGTTGTTGAGACGGATCACGGCCGAATCGGAGAGAACGGTCACACCGATCTCCACTCCGGTCAGTCGGCCAGCCTTGAGCTCGTCTTCCGTGACGCTGGGCTTCAGCGCGCTGCCGGAGGCATCGGTCACGATGCCATTGCCGCGCAGGCGCATCTCCTTGCCGGCACCGTTCTCGCCGAGGGTCACGCGGACCGGAACGGTCGTGGTGGTCCCACCCGTTTGCTGCTGGGTCACTTCCACTTGGAAGGTCAGCGTGAACTGATAGATATTCTCGCAGACGAAGTTCTCGGGCTCCTTGATCTTGTCGTCCTTGCTCGAGAAGGCGTCATCCAGATCGGCTTGGCCGAGCAGATCGTCGAAGGTCTCTTTCGGATCGACCAGATAACGGTAGAAGACGAAGGTCGAGGAGTCGCCCTCGGCTTCTTCCTCACCCGTCACCGGATCTTGATACTCGAGCTTGTAGGCCACACAGGATACATCGCCGCCCAGATCGGAAGCAGTGCCGATCTGGCCGAGATAGCGGTCGGTGGCAGCCGTGAAGAAGATCAGGTCAGCCGCATTCGAACTCTGGTTGGCAGAGGGACCCGGCAGGTTATCCGCCACCTTCGCGTAGAGCCACTCGAAGTTGTTACCGCGGCGCGAAACGAGGGACTCGAAGTCCTTCGCCATGGTGTCGAGCATCGACTTCGCCTGACGGGACGCACGGATCTCGGAGCGGCCACGCTGCCACGAATCCAGTGCAATGCCGGTGATGGATACCAGCACGGTGACGATGACCGTCGTGATGGCCATCGCGACCATCAGCTCGATCAGCGTGAAGCCACCGCTGTGTTTGGAAGTTTTCGGGGTTTTCATTGAGGGCAGGTTCTAGCCGCAATCAGCGGCGGACGGCGAGATTTCGTGTGAAGACGGGCTTCGTAAGGTTCTCCGGGTTGAACTTGCCACCGGGCCTCACGTAGTTGGGGTCACTGTTCGGCACGATGAAGAATTCGGCCGCGAACGCAATCACAGCCTCCACGTAGGCGTCGGAGCCCGTGCCGCCCAGGCTTTCATCGGTCCCGTTCGGATCATTGTTGATGCCTTCGTCTTCACGCTTCACGAGCTGGCCGTTGGCAAACTCGAGTTGGGTCAGCTTCGTCGTGAAGATCCGGCCATCGAGAGCCTCCAAGTCTTCCAAGAAAAGCGGATCGTCGCGCTTGCGCACCGAAGGCTGGACAATGAAATCCTTGCCGGCGACTCCACCGCCCTGGGTAAACGGCTCCATCGAACCGTCTTCGCGGATCTCGTTCGGCGTGCCGCGATACTGGTAGAGGAAAATGGATGCGTCGGCGTCCGAGGAGGCTTCTTCAATCCATTGGTAGGCCTTGTCGAAGCCGGTCTTATACTCCGTGGTCGTGCCGGGGCGCAGGGTCACCAGCTCGCGCTCCAAGGCGGCGGCAAGACGGTCGGCCTCCTGCACGCTGATGGCCTTGCGCAGACCGGTGGTGGCAGGACCGAAGACGGCAAGGAACGCCGTGAGGAGCAGGGCCAGCACGCCAATGGCGATGACCGTCTCCATCAGGGTGAAGCCGCGTCGCATGCGGTTGAAAGTGGACTTCATGTGCGGGATCAGAATTCGTTGACTGTTGAAGGGATGCCGATCTGGTCGGGACCGCGGAAGAGCGAGGTGCGCCCGTTACGCCAGACCACGAAACCACCGAAATCACGTTTGCCATCAGCCGTGGCACGCGGGTCTTGCCCCTGCGGGCGGACCCCGGAACCCATCACGAAGCTCGCTCCCGGCGTCGTGCAGATGCCTTCGGAGTTGAACTCGTAGTAGAGATAGTTTCCGTCGAAAGCGGTTTTGCCGAATTCGAAGCTGTCCTCCTCGATGTCGCCACCGCCACCTTCGTGCTCGCGCTTGCTATACTCCTTGCTGAAGAAGATCCGCTCGGGAAGCGTCAGGGCACGGCTGGAAAGCGCCCACTTCTCGGTAGGCTCCCCTTCCTCGTCCAGTTCCTGATAAGCGACCAGCAGGCGGCGCAGATAGTTTTCTTCGTCTTGCGGGTCGTTTACATCGACTAGGACACGGGACTTCGTGCCCTTGCCCACTGCGATGGCTCGCGCTTCGTCAAAGAGGGCTTCCGAGGTCGCTACGGCGGCACCGATGCCATTCCCGCCGGAAATCCCCCGCAGGCCAACGGCCCCGAGGGTAAGCAGCATGGAAATGATCAGGATGACCACGAGCAACTCGATCAGGCTGAAGCCTGCGAGGTGGCGTTTTTGTGACGGGATCATGACGGGGTTTTGGTTTATGAATTTATGGTCCTGCCTGTGCCGCGATGCAAGCGAGAATGTGTTTACATCGCAATTACCGGCAATTTCCTGATTACGATTCGTATCGGCCTTTCCGGGGCCCGGACATCCATGCCCAAGCCGAACGAACCATATCGCGGACGTCCTTGTGCTCTGCCTCCCAACCAAGGTTTTCCTTGGCAAAAGTCGGATCCGCAAGCAGTTGCGGCGGATCGCCCGCACGTCTCGGGCTGTATTTCACCGGAACCTGACGCCCCGTGACTTCCTCCGTGGCAGTGATGATCTCCTTCACGGAGACCCCCACCCCGGTGCCGAGGTTGCAGGCCAAAGAATCTCCTCCGGCACTCAGGTGACCGATCGCCTTCGCGTGGGCCGAGGCCAGATCGTTCACGTGAATGTAATCGCGGATGCAGGTGCCGTCCGGCGTCGGATAGTCGGTGCCGAAGACGTCGAGATGAGAGATTTCTCCGGTCACGGCCATCAGCACGCGCGGAATCAGGTGGGTTTCCGGATTGTGATCTTCGCCGATCTTCCCGTCCTCGGACGAGCCGCTGGCGTTGAAATAGCGCAGCGCCACAGTTTTCAGGCCCCAGGCCGTGTCGCAATCCTTCAGCACCCATTCCAGCATCAGCTTGCTGCGGCCGTAGGGATTGATCGGATTTTGCGGATTGCTCTCCACGATCGGGATGCTCTCCGGCACCCCGTAGGTCGCGCAGGTGGAGGAGAAGACGAAGTTCTTGCAGCCCTTCTCCTGCATCACCTCCAGCAGGGCCAGCGGTTCCGCGGTGTTGTTGCGGTAGTACTTCAGCGGGTTGGTCACGGACTCGCCGACGTAGGCGTAGGCTGCGAAATGCACCACCGCACCGAAGCCGTATTGATCGAAAAGCTTCGAAATCAGCGCCTTGTCTCCGATATCGCCGACCACCAATTCCACCCCTGCATCCACGATCGCATCGCGATGACCAAAGACCAGATTGTCCAGCACCACCACCTTGTATCCTTGGGCGGCGAGAAAACGAACGGTGTGCGATCCGATATAACCGGCTCCGCCGGTGACGAGTACAGGCAAACTCATGAAATCAGGTTGGGGCAGCGTGATGCCGGGAGAAAACGGATTTGGTGGGGCCGTGTCAACGGCAGGGATGCCGGAACCTAAGGTCTGGCGTGGACCGGAGGTAATCCATGGCTCGTCACGACATGGGACAAGAAGGAGCCGGTGGGATCCAAGCCGCCGCTGGACTTCATGGGAAACGGTTGAATAATCCTCTCTAGCAACCGTCACATCGCCATGATCCGGACAAAACGTTGGATTCAAGCTGCCGCACTCGCAGCCCTCACTCTCGGAGCCACTTCCTGCTACTATGATCCCTATTACGGAGGGGGTGGTGGCGGCTACGCTGGCGGCGGATATTACTCCGGCGGCGGAGGCGGAATCAGCACCACCTTCGTTTACACCAGCAATGATCGCTGGCTCTACGACCCGCTCGTCTATTGCTACTACGACCGCTATCGCGGCTGCTACTACGATCCCTACCTCTACGGCTACTACCCTGCTGGCTACTGCCCGCGCCCGCTCTACGGTGCCTACCACCCGCACGGCTGGCGCCCGGGCCATGGCACTCTGGCTCCGCCCACCGGTTTCCGGGACCGCTTCCTGAGCAACTACCAGAACCGGGTCCAGCAGTTGAAGGACCGGAACTACCGCTGGGCGAACAATGTCCGCGAGCAGAACGACCGCGCTGCCGATGCCCTTCGCAACCAGCGCGCCCGCGCCGCTGCGAAGTTCAAGGACGCCCAGTATTACCAGAAGGAGCGGAACCAGAACATGCGCGCCAACCAGGCCCAGCGCATGGATAACCTCCGCGACCGCCAGCAGCAGTTCAACCAGAACGCATGGGGCCGCCCCCAACCGCAGCAGCAGCCGCGACAACAGCAGCTTCGCCAACAGCCGAACCCGCAGCGTGGCTATCCACAGCAGCGCCAGCAGATCCAGCGGCAGCAGAGGAATCCCTATGACCAACCGGTGAACACCGCTGGCCGCAATCCGGGAGCCGGTCGCGCTGCCGCTCAGCAGGCACAACGCGAGGCTGCCATGCAGCAACGCGCTGCCCGCCAACCGCAGCCTCAGCAGCAAGGCGGCGGCGGCGGACGCCAGAGGCAGATCGAGCAGCGCCAGCGCGGCGGCTTCTGATCCTGCCGGATATCAATTCACGGGGCTCGTTCGCCATGCGCGGACGGGCCCTTCTCTTTTTCCTAAGACGCTCCTTCGCGACGCTCCCTTTCCCTCATCAGATCTTCCTTGGTCAACCGCGGGCCCAAGCTCTTTCGCCCCAAATACCAGCCCGCCGCTGCTCCGCCCAGATGACATCCGCTACCGATTTTCTCCAAACCCGATCCCGGCAGCATCCAAGCGGCAGCAAGGATCCCGGCCTCGGCAATGAATATTCCGATAGCCAGATTCCGCCCCTTTAGTCGAACAGGCCACATTCGGTCGTCGGCATGGATGGTGAGCAGCCAGAACATCGCCGCGAAAAGTCCGCCCGAAGCACCGATCAGCGGAAACGGAACGGATGACGAGAGCATTTGCAGGACCGCCCCGCCGAGAACTCCTGCACCTAGTGTTTTCAGAAGGATCCTTGCGCCGCCGATCCGTTCTACTCGCCCCCCTACCATCATCAGGCAAATCAGGTTCAGCGCCAGATGCCACCAATAGGTCCACCATGGACCATGAACCAGCGCGTGGGTGAATGGCTGCCACAGTCTGCCAGCGAGAATTCCATCCCAGGATAGCCCGAAGATGTCGTAGATCCAGTCGGGCTGTCCCGCGACCGTCACTCCGGCTTGAACCGCGATAAGCACAAGAGCCAAATATCGGGTCACCAGTTCGCCAAGCAGATCCCTGCCCATGCGTTGCCAGCGGCTCCTTTCCATTGCCGCAGTCTTTCTATCGGTAAGAGCTGCTCCAAGCAGGAAACGATCCCACCACTCCAGCTTCGCCTTACTTCACCACGCGGGCGCGCGGCTCGCGCTTCACCACATCGCTCGTGCCCGGGGAGGTCACGAAGGGGCCGCCCTCAAGCGGGGCGATACCGGTGAACGCCACATCCGGCATCTCGCTCGGACGACCGGCCAGCGGGAAATCCTTGCGCAGCGGGTAGAAGGGATAGCCCTCCCACATCAGGATCCGGCGCAGATCGGGGTGACCGCTGAAGCGGATGCCCATCATGTCGTAGACCTCGCGCTCGTGCCAATCGGCACCGAGCCAGATGTCCGTCGCCGTGGGCACTTCCTCGTCCTCGGAGACCTTGGACTTCACCCGCAGGTGCTTGGAGTCGTCCACCGTCACCAGCTCGTAAACCATCTCGAAGCGCGGCTCCTCACCGAAGTGGTCGAGGCTGGAGATGTCGATGATCATCTCATAGCCAAGGTCCGTCTTCGCGGTGGCCAGCAGATCATGCAGCACGCCGAGCTTCACCGAGATGGTGTGCTCGCCGCGGAACTCCTTGGTCCCGACGACATCCGCGCCGAACTTGGCGGACAAGGTTTCGATATCCTGGGCGGCGGACATGGGAAAATATCAGGCGAGGTCTTCGATGAACTCCTTCTTCTGATTCTGCAGGGCCGGATCGGCTTCGATCTTGGCCTGAAGCTTCATCAGCCCCTCGATCAGGGCCTCGGGCCGCGGCGGGCAGCCGGAAATATAAACGTCCACCGGGATCAGGCGGTCGATCCCCTGCAGCACTGCGTAAGAGCGATACATGCCGCCGGAAGAAGCACAGGCACCCATCGCGATGCACCACTTCGGCTCCGGCATCTGGTCCCAGATCCGCTTCACCGCCAGCGCCATCTTGTAGGTCACCGTGCCGGCCACGATCATCACGTCGGCCTGGCGGGGCGAGAAACGCATCACCTCGGCGCCGAAACGGCTGAGGTCGAAGCGGCTGCAAGCGGCGGCCATCATCTCGATCGCGCAGCAGGCGAGTCCCATCGGCATCGGCCACATGGAGTTCTTGCGCATCCAGTTCATCGCCGCGTCCACGCGGGTGAAGATGATGTTGCCCTCGATCTTTGAATCGTAGGCGGCGTGGGCGGTCTGGGTGGAATCGCTGACCATAAGGCTGCGGCGGGACGATGCCCCTCCCCCGCCCCGCTCTCAAGCCCCGTTTGTGAAATTTTTCACAAGCGCCCCAGGCCGGTGCGCTCAAGCCTTGCGGCGAGCCCCGGTTTACGCTGGGCTCCCGGATGGCCCGTCTCCGGCTGCTTCTCTGGCTCGCGCTGGCTGCAAATGCCGTCGCGTATCCCATCAACGGCGAGCGGATCTGGACGGGCAAGAACGGAAGAAAAATCCGGGGTTCCGACGCTATGGTGACCCCCGACGGACTCGCCATCGACGTGCTGGTCATGGGCAAGTTCCAACGCATCGCCATCGCCAACCTGAGCCAAGAAGACCAGGAATTCATCCACGCAGCGGCCAAGGACAAGCCCGCCCACCCAAAAGCACCGGCCTCGGGCAATCCGGCCGATTTCAAGGCTCCGGGACCGGTAGACCGCACCCGGCTCCCTCTGCTGAGCCAAGGCGAATATGGCCAGAAACAGAGCGATTGCGTGCCGAGCTCGTTCTGCAATTTCCTCCTTTGGTGGGATCAAGAGGGCATCCTCCCGATCCCCAAGCGGGGAGACTTCGAAGATAAGGCGGAGTGGGTCCATACCCGGCTGGGCCGCTACTGCGGCACGCGCAACACCTCGGGCACCGGCATCTCGGAAGCGCTCGAAGGGATCACTGAGTATTTCAGGAAAGACGCCGGTGAACTGGCCACCTTCCGCTTCAAGGTGGACTACGACGTCCGCCCCGCAAACCTGGCCCGATACGCCCGCGGGGAAACGGCGACGATGCTGAACCTCACCACCCGCAGGAAAAATGGGCACGACGGGGGCCACTGGGTGGCCCTGATGACGGCCCAAGAAAACGGGCAAGTAGTCATCCATACTTGGGGAGCGCGATTCGAGGGCATGGTCAAGGTGCTCGAGGAAGACCCCACCACCATCATGCTGGACGGGCAGAAAATCCCGAAAACCAGCTACGAGATCGAATTCACCAACCGCGACTCGCTGCCGGAGTGGGTCAAGAATGCCGAGATGCGGTTCCTCCTGCTGCCCGAGAGATCCGACAGCATCATCGCTATCAAACCCTATGCTTTCGCGAATGCCGGCGTCCTCTCCGCGCCGCCGGCCGACCCGCTCTTCGATACCGCGCCGTCCCCCTGACCCCATCCATCACTCCCCCCACATTCCCAAACCCGCTCTTGTCACGGCGGGGGGAAGCGCGGAATCTCCGCGCCCCATGAATCGCATCGACGCCGCGTTTGAACGGCTCCGCTCGGAAGGCAAAAAGGCCTTTGTCGCCTACGTCGCCGCAGGCGATCCCTCCTTCGAGGCCTCCTTGGAAGTGGTGAAAGCCCTCGCCGATGCCGGGGCCGATGTGATCGAACTCGGCCTGCCCTTCTCCGATCCGCTCGCCGACGGGATCGTGAACCAGATGGCCGCCGACCGTGCCCTCAAAGCCGGGATGAACACCCCGCGCTCGCTCGAACTCATCCGCGAGTTCCGCAAGACCCACGAGACCCCGATCGTCCTCTTCACCTACCTCAATCCGATCTTCACCTACGGCTTCGAGAAGTTCCATGCCGATGCCGCCGCCGCCGGTGCCGATGGCATCCTGCTGCTCGACCTCCCGCCGGACGAAGCGAAGCTGAATGCCGACCTCGCCAAGGGTGAAGGACTCAAGCACATCCGCTTGATCGCCCCGACCACTCCCGACGAGCGCGTCCAACTCCTGGCCCGGAGCGGCGATGGATTCATCTACGCGCTCTCCCGCACCGGCGTGACCGGTGCCCACGGCGTGCCCTCGGAGGGCATCGGAGCCCAAGTCGCCAAGATCAAGGCCCATACCAACATTCCGGTCTGCGTCGGCTTCGGCATCACTCGTCCCGACCAGGCCGAGATGGTTGCGAAAACCTCGGATGGGGTGATTGTCGGCTCCGCCATCGTGAAGCAGATCGAACTCAACCCGGACCGCGCCGCACAGGCCGTCCGCGAATTCGTCACGCCCCTCATCGAGGCCACCAAGTCCGTCTGATATTTTCCTGACCTTCCCGCCCTATGTTGCTCCATTTCTACAAGATGAACGGTGCTGGCAACGACTTCGTTGTCATCGACAACCGCGACCTCGCCACCAACCTGAGCAAGGACCAGATCGAGCATCTCTGCGACCGTCACCGCGGTATCGGAGCCGACGGCCTGCTGGCCGTGGAGCCGGCGGAAAACGGCGCAGACTTCAGATTCCGATACTACAACGCGGACGGCGGCGAGGCCGAGATGTGCGGCAATGGTGCCCGCTGCTTCGGCCGTTTCACCGCCGCGCTCATGGACGGCAGCCCGGACCAAGTGACCTTCGAGACCATCGCGGGTAAACTCGCCGCCGAACTCGTCGAGGACGAAGTCCGCATCGCCATGTCCGAGCCGAAGGATCTGAAGATCGACACCGGCGTGAAGATCCCGGACCTGAACGCCACCCTTCACTTCATCAACACCGGCGTCCCTCATGTGGTCGCCTTCGTGGCCGACCTGCCGGGCACGGAAGTCGTCCGCCACGGTGCGACCATCCGCTATCATCAGGCCTTCGCCCCCGCCGGGACGAATGCGAACTTCGCCACCGTGCTCGCCCCCGGCCACATCGCCATCCGCACCTACGAGCGCGGCGTGGAGGATGAGACCCTCGCCTGCGGCACCGGAATGGTCGCCTCCGCCCTCATGCACCACCTCCTCGATGGAGCCCCCTCCCCGATCAAGGTCGACGTGAAAGGCGGCGATACCTTGGAGATCGGTTTTGAAAAGACCGGAGACTCCACCTTCACGAATGTGACCCTCACCGGTCCCGCCGATTTCGTTTTCGAAGGCGATATCGAAATTTGACATCACGCGATATCAAAATTTGACATCATCCTGACCATGCTCCACCATGGGGCATGGCCAAGTCGAACTATCGCGCCACGAACAAGCGCACCATCGTCGACCTCCCCGACGACGATCTCGCCCGTCTGGACGAAGTCGCCGAGCAGCAGTCCGTATCCCGCGCGAGCGTCCTCCGGGAAGCCGTGGCCGAGTATGTGACCCGCAAAAGCAAAGCCCCGGCCGCACCCAAGCCGCTGACCGGCTATGGCGCGCTGAAGGGCTACTATGGCGAGGCCCAAGCGTATCAGGACCAACTTCGCTCTGAGTGGGAATGACCGGCTTCTTCGATACCAACATCCTGATCGATTTCCTCAACGGCGTTCCCGAGGCGCAGGTCGCCACCGCTCCTTACGGCAGACGCTGCATCAGCCGGATCACTTGGATGGAAGTGCTGGCCGGGGTGAAGGACACCCCGGGCGAGGACATCGCTCGAACCTTTCTCGCCCAGTTCGATGTTGTGGAACTGACCGAAGACGTGGCCGAAGGAGCCCTGACCCTGCGGAAGCATCACGTGCCGCGCCTCAAGCTTCCGGATGCCATCATCCTCTCATCCGCACGACTGATGGGCACGCGCCTCATCACCCGAAATTCCCGGGACTTTCCGGCGGATTCCGCCGACGTGCACCTCCCCTACCGAATGTGACGGGAATTTTCACAATCACCGGTTACGGGGTTGAAGAGCGGCGGCGGATGTTCATTCTCCGCGCGCCATGACATTCCGAGGCACCTACACCGCACTGATTACCCCGTTCCGCGACGACCGTATCGATACTGCGGCTTTCAAAGCCTTGATCGATCGTCAGGTGGCTGCGGGTATCACCGGTATCGTGCCCGTCGGCACCACCGGGGAGTCTCCTACCGTCGATACGGATGAGCACATCGAGGTAATCCGCCTCGCCGTGGAATTCGCCGCCGGTCGCTGCCAAGTCGTGGCCGGCACCGGGGCGAATGCCACCAAGGAAGCGATCGAGCTCACCCAAGCCGCCGAGAAGGTCGGCGCCACCGGCACCCTTCAGGTCTGCCCTTACTACAACAAGCCGCCGCAGGAAGGCATCTACCGCCACTTCCGCACCGTCGCGGAGAACACCAATCTCCCGGTCATGCTCTACAGCGTGCCCGGACGGAGCGGCGTGGAGATCGGCGTGGACACCGCCGCCCGCCTCGCCGCGGACTGCAAGAACATCGTCTCGATCAAGGAAGCCGGCGGCTCCGTCGAGCGCGTGAACCAGCTCTTCCAAGCCCTGCCCGCGGACTTCTCGATTCTCTCTGGAGATGACCCGCTCACCTTGCCCTTCATGTCCTGCGGCGCGGTCGGCCTCGTCTCCGTCGCCTCGAACCTCGTCCCCGAGGTCTTGGTGAAGCTCGTGCAGACTTGCCTCGATGGCGATTTCGTCGGCGCCCTCGCCCAGCAGAAGCAGTGGTATCCCCTCTTCCGCGGCCTGATGTCGCTTGAGGTCAATCCGGTCCCGATCAAGGAAGCCGTCGCGCTCCAAGGTCATTGCACCAATGAGTTCCGCCTACCGCTGACCCCGCTTCCCGACACCGCCAAGGCTCAACTCAAGACTCTTTTGACAGACTTTTCACTCCTATCCTGAGGGGGAAAGATGATTTCCCGCCTGGAATTTTCATCAAATCTACTTTAGAATCCCTTCATGCGCCTCACCATCGATGTTGCAGAAGAGGATTTGAAGGAATTGATGGATCTGACGGGCGAGAAAAAGAAAGGGCCAGCCGTTCTGAAAGCGGCCTTGGAATTCGTCCGGCGCGAGAAGGTGAGGGAGTTCACCCGGCGCGTCATGGCCGGGGAATTCGATTACCCGGTTACCAACGACGAACTTGAGGCCGCTGAAATCGCGGACATGAACCGTCATGGTGCTGATTGATACCAGCGCTTGGATCGAGTTTTTCCGCAAGACCGGGGATCTCAGAGCAAAGCTCGCCGTTGCAAACTTGCGCGACGAAATGATGGCAGCGGTTTGTGGACCGGTGACAATGGAGATATTCGGTGGAGCTCGCGAGCCAGACCTCAAGCAACTCAGGGCGGACTTCTTGATGCTCCCCTATCTGCGGGGAGGAGAACAAGTATGGCAGCTCGCAGCTTCCAACTACCGGCTTCTCAGCTCTAACGCTATAACGGCACCTTGGAATGATATCCTCATCGCTACCGTAGCCCGTGAGCACTCCTGCCGAATCTATGCCACCGACCGGCATTTCACCCTGATGGCTCCGATTTTGGGCATCAAGCTTTACGAACCCGGCATCAACGGCCAATACCGGCCCGACAGCAACGCACCATGATCCAACTTCTCGTCACCGGCAAGTCCGGCCGCATGGGCCAGGCCGTCCTCCAAGCCGCCAGCCAGGAACCGGCCGTCACCGTCGCCTCCACGCATGACGCCGGCGAAAACCTCGCCGCCGCCATCGCCGAAGCGAACACGGTGATCGATTTCACCATGCACAAGTTCACAAAGGAGCTCATCGAAGCGGCCCTCGTGAACAAAACACACCTCGTGATCGGCACCACCGGCCACACCGATGAAGAGCGCGAGATGATCCGCGAGGCCTCCAAGACCCTGCCGATCGTCTATGCTCCGAACTTCTCGGTCGGTGTGAACACCCTCTTCTGGCTCACCCAGCGCGCGGCGCAGATCCTCACTCAGGATCGCTTCGACATCGAGGTCACGGAGATGCACCACCGCCACAAGATCGACGCCCCCTCCGGCACCGCCCGCCGCCTGCTGGAGATCCTCAATGAGGAAACCGGGACGAAATACGATCAAGACATCGCCCACGGCCGCTTCGGCAACGTGGGCCCGCGTCCGCCCCGTGAGATCGGAATGCACACCCTGCGCGGTGGCGATGTCGTGGGCGACCACACCGTGATGTTCGCCGCCGATGGCGAGCGCGTCGAACTGACCCACAAGGCCAGCTCCCGCCTCACCTTCGCCGCCGGTGCCGTGCGTGCCGCCGTCTGGCTCTACGACAAGCCGCCCGGCATCTACGACATGCAGGACGTGCTTGGCCTGAAGTGAAGACCACCGGCGAAACGCGCGTCGGCATTGCGCTCGGCTCGAATGTTGGCAATCGCCTGAAGCACCTTCAGGACGCCCGTAACATGCTCCGCAAGCTGGGGGCCCCGGACACCCTGCGCCAGGCCCCCATCTACCAGACCGAGCCCGTCGATTGCCCGCCGGACTCCCCGGACTTCTACAACACCGTGGTGGAGATCGCCTACTCCGGCAGCCCTCATGATCTGCTGGATGCCACCCAGGCGATCGAGTTCCATCTCGGTCGCTCCGCCGTCCCGGAGCGGAACGCGCCCCGTGTGATCGATGTGGACATCCTCTACTTCGGGGATGAGCGGATCGACGACGGCGGAATCCTCGATCTCCCCCACCCCCGCCTCACTTCGCGGCGCTTTGTACTTCAGCCCCTCGCCGATATCCGGCCGGACCTGATTTTGCCCGGCGATCAGGTTTCGATTGCGGAACACCTCCGCCACCTTGACTCTAGCGAACCGCCGCTGGTGACTGTCCAAGCGACGTGGTAATTCCAAGCTGCCGTGACCGGTCCCGAAAAAGTCGCCGCCCTCGCCCGCCGGAAAGCCTCAGGCCCGCCGCTCACCATGCTGACGGCCTACGACTACCCGACCGCCCGCCTCTTCGATGATGCCGGGGTGGACATGCTCTTGGTCGGCGATTCGCTAGGGATGGTGGTACTCGGCTTTCCGGATACCACCCACGTGACCATGGACCACATGCTCCACCACGTGGCCGCCGTGGCCCGGGCCAAGCCACGGGCGCTGGTCATTGGTGACCTCTCCATCGGCACCTATCCCGATCCCGAAACCGCACTGGCCAACGCCCGCCGCCTCGTTGCAGCCGGAGCGGAGGCCGTGAAGCTGGAAGGCGGCGTCCGCCAGGCAGCCAAGGTCCGCGCAATCGTCGAGGCCGGCATTCCCGTCTGCGGGCATCTCGGCATGCTCCCCCAACGCGTTCTGGAGGAGGGTGGCTACAAAAAGAAGGGCAAGACTCCCGAGCAAAGCGCCGCCATTCTGGAGGGCGCCCGCGCGCTCGAACAAGCAGGCGCCTTCGCCATCGTTCTGGAAAGCGTGGTGCCCTCCGCCGCGGAATGGATCACCTCGCAGATCGGCATCCCCACCATCGGCATCGGCAGCGGTGAGCACACCTGCGATGGCGAAGTGGCCGTAGCGACCGACCTCATCGGCACCTTTCCCTGGTTCGTGCCTCCCTTCGCCAAGCCGGAGGCCAATCTTGCACCTCAGATCACCGCCGCCGCCGCTGCCTATTGCCGGCGGGTCCAGAGCGTTCCGATCTCCCATCCCGGCTAGAGGGGCATGCCAAACATCGTTCTGCGCCACTCCAGCGATTCGGATCGGTTGATCGCCGCCGTCGAGTCCTTGGGCTACGAGTTGGAGCGCAAGTGGGCTCCGGGCGATCGCTATCTCAAAAGCCGGACGCACGAAACCTACGGCTTCAATCTATGCCTCGTGTCGGACAGGGATGAAAGCCTTCTGACCGAATGCTTGGAAGAAGCGCTCTACGAACTCGACGACCTGAACGAAGGACTCGCCACCACCGGCCATTCGCTGCAGGGATGCTCCATGGATATCGGCGTCTTCGGCGATCCGGATACCTTCTGTCGCTCGGTGAAGCTTTCGGCAGGTCAATGCGCCTACCTCGGCAAATTGGGCGTGGATTTCGAAACCTCCTTTTACCCCTCTTCCCCGTCGCAGGCATGAGCAGCCCGGAGAAACAAGCCGCGCTGGAAGAGCGCATGGCCCGCCTCGGCATCGAGGAAGAGGACCTGCATGAAAGCTTCATCCTCGGCTCAGGCTCCGGCGGACAGAAGATCAACAAGACCAACTCCTGCGTCTTCCTGAAGCACTTGCCCAGCGGGCTCCAGACCAAGTGCCAGGAGAGCCGCTCGCGGGAAACCAACCGCTATCTCGCCCGCGAGGCCCTCTGCGATGCCTTCGAAGGCATCAAGCGCGACAAGGCCACCGCGCAGAAGCAGGCCATCGAGAAAGCACGCCGCACCAATCGCAAGCGCTCCCGCCGCTCGAAACAGCGCTCGGTGGCCGAAAAACGCCAGCTCTCCGAGAAGAAATCCCTGCGCCGCACCCCGGGGCAGGACGAGTGATTTCCATTTCCCATACCCCGCAGCCCTGCTAATCCTGTAGCCATGAAAACCTACCTTGATCTGATGCGCGATGTGCTCGAACACGGCGAGGATCGCGCCGACCGGACGGGCACCGGTACGCTTTCGGTTTTCGGTCGCCAGGTCCGCTACGACCTCCGCGAAGGTTTCCCCTGCCTCACGACCAAGAAGCTGCACCTTCGCTCGATCATTCACGAGCTGCTCTGGTTCATCAAAGGCGACACGAACATCGCCTACCTGAAGGAGAATGGCGTGCGCATCTGGGACGAGTGGGCCGATGAGAGCGGCGAGCTCGGCCCCGTCTACGGCCGCCAGTGGCGTTCCTTCCCCACCCCGGATCAGGATGGGCGCACCGTCGATCAGATCGCGGAGCTCGTTCACGGCCTGCGCGGGGATCCCCACTCGCGCCGCCATCTCGTGGTCGCGTGGAATCCGGGCGAGATCAACCGCATGGCCCTGCCGCCCTGCCACTGCCTCTTCCAGTTCTTCGTCCATGATCCCGACTCGGATCGCCCCGGCCTCTCCTGCCAGCTCTATCAACGCTCCGCGGATCTCTTCCTCGGCGTCCCCTTCAATATCGCCTCTTACGCCTTGCTCACCATGATGCTCGCGCAAGTCTGCGGCTTCGAGGCGCGCGAGTTCATCCACACCTTCGGTGACTTGCATCTCTACAAGAACCACGTCGACCAAGCGGCCGAGCAACTCCAGCGCAGCCCGCGCGCTCTGCCCAAAATGTGGATCAATCCGAAGATCGCGGAGCTCGACGACTTCACCTTCGAGGACTTCCGTCTGGAGAACTACGATCCCCATCCGCACATCAAGGCGGAGGTTTCGGTGTAAGTCATCATGCTCCGTCTCGAGCACCGCCGGCAGCGCCCTCTCAGCAATCGCCACTTCGCCCGGCGCATGCTGCGCTGCGCCGCCATCGCCGGTGGCATCACTCTGATCGTACTCTCCATCGGCATCGCCGGTTACCACTGGATCTGCGGCTTGGGATGGGTGGATTCCTTCCTGAATGCCTCGATGATTCTCGGCGGCATGGGCCCGGTGAACGAGATCGCCGGGGATGCCGGGAAGATCTTCTCCGGCTGCTACGCCCTCTTTTCGGGCTTGGCCTTCGTCGCCTTGGCAGGCTTCCTCGTCGCGCCGGTCGCGCACCGGATCTTGCATCGCTTTCACTACGAGGAGGACCAGGAATCGTGAGCCGTTTGATCGCCATCGTCGCCATGACCCCGCAGCGGATCATCGGCCGGAATGGAACCCTGCCCTGGCACTTGCCGGAGGATCTCGCCTTCTTCAAGCGCACCACCTCCGGGCATGCCATCGTCATGGGCCGCAAGACCTACGAGTCGATCGGCAAGCCGCTCCCGAAGCGTCGCAATATTGTGCTCACCCGCGATCCCGCCTGGAGCGCCCCCGGCGTCGAGGTGATCCACTCCCCCGCCGGGCTTGCGGCGATCACCGCTCCGGACGAGACCGTCTTCGTCATCGGCGGTGCCGAGATCTACGCCGTCTTCCTCGATCACCTCGATGAAGTGCTCGTCTCGCACGTTTTCGAGAATTACCCGGGTGACACCGCGCTCCCGGTATTCGAGCATGCCTTCACCTCTCCGGAACTCGTCGAATCCCACGCCGCTTTCGAAGTCCTCCGCTATCAACGTCCAACTTCCCACTGAGCCATGGCCCAAACATTCGAACTCGAAGGAACCCTCAAGCACATCCTCGACCTCCAGACCTTCGCCAGCGGCTTCAGCAAGCGCGAGTTCGTCATCGAAGTGCCGGACGGCAAGTTCCCGCAGATGATCAAGTTCGAGTGCGTGAAGGATAAGACCGCCATGCTCGACAAGCTCGGGCCCGGCGACACCGTGAAAGTCTCTTTCGACATCCGCGGCAGCGAATATAAGGAGCGCTTCTACGTGAACCTGAACGCATGGAAGATCACCAAGACCTCCGGCAGCACCGCGGATGACGGCGACGGGCACCGCACGAATTCCTCCATGGACGCCAGCTTCGACAACGAACCGGACATGTCCGACGACATCCCGTTCTGACAGAAAGAAGCTGCCGCTTGAAAAGCTGTGTCTTCCCCGAAAGGTATGGTCATTCGGCCAAATGGCGCGTTTGGCATCACTCTTCCTTCAGCATCACCGAACGTATCGGCTGAGTTAGAATCACACCGGAGAACCCACCAGATGCTCCCCACTTGAACAACCCTCGCGAAGGATCAAAATCTTCCACGTTCACGAAACCCACAGCATTCTCTTTTACCAATACCGGCCTATATCGGAAAGCGGCGAGGACCTCCTTGTTTTCCTCAAATACGATAAACCCGAATATTCCGCGTTTGAATGGAACATCAAGCCATGCATACTCTCCTCCACGGTCCGAAAAACTGCCTGCCTTGAATAGACCGAGAACCTTCTCGCGCTTCTTTTGAACAGAAGTTATCTCAAACCGGCTCCAACTGTCGTCTGTCGGCTCGACAAACCACACGTTGATGCTGCGCTTTCTCTTCTCCAAAAGGCTAACGAAATCCTTATAACCTTGGCGGTCTGCCGGGAACCCGTTATCTGCAAAAGCCCACCCGGAGCAAAAAAGCAGGGCTAGAAGACAAATCTTCATCCCTTGCATCTCAAAACGTCTCTTCCCAGACATGTCGAAGGGTCCGGGAAAGGGGCAAAGCAAGTCAAGTCCTCAACAGCCCGAGGAATCTACCTACCAGCCCTTCAGCGCCAGCTTGCGAATCCCATCCAACGCACTCTGGCTTGTCGCCAGCTTGAAGTCCTTCCGATTGCGCGGGTGAACCTGCTTCACCGCCACGGTGCGATGCCCCTTGGCCGCCCACGCGATCCACACCGTCCCCACCGGCTTGTCCGGCGTGCCGCCATCCGGTCCGGCGATGCCGGTCACCGCCACCGCGATATCCGCACCGCTGACTCGTAGCGCACCCTCTGCCATCGCACAGGCCACCGGCTCGCTCACCGCACCATATTCATCGAGCAAGGCCTGCGGCAGGCCTAACAGATCCCGCTTGGCCTCGTTCGCATAGGTGATGAAGCCGTGGGTGAATACCGCGCTGCTACCGGGAACATCCGTGATACGGTTCGAGATCAGCCCGCCGGTGCAGCTTTCGGCGGTGGCAAGCTTGAGACCCTTCTCGGTGAGCAAGCGCACTACGACCGTCTCCAGGTGCGAGCAGTCCTCGGAAAAAATCTGCTTCGCGAATCGCTCATGCGCGATCTGCCTCCCCGCGGCCACGGCTCCCTCGTCACCGATCAAGCGCAGATCCACTTCCCCGATGCGCGCGCAGTAACCCACCTCCAAGCCCGGGATCTCCGCGAGCTTCGCATCGATCTCCTGCTGGAGATCACTCTCCCCCACCCCGGCGATCTTCAGTTCGAGCATGCTTGGCGGCTGCGACCACCCGGCCAGCGCCACCAGTCGCGGTGCCACCTCTTGGCGGAACATCGGGTAAAGCTCCCGCGGCGGGCCCGGCAAAAGGAACACCGCGCAGTTGGCAGCCCCGTTGAGGCGCGGCGGCACATAGATCCCCGGCGCGGTACCATTCGCATTGGGCAGCACGTCCGCACCGACTAGCACCTGCGCCTGCTTGCGGTTCACTTCCGCCATCACCTTGTTGCGCACGGCGAAGAACTCCTCCAGCGAACGCATCGCCGCCTCGTCCTCGATCAACTCCGTGCCGAGCACTTCCGCCGCACACTCGCGGGTCAGGTCATCGCTCGTCGGCCCCAGACCGCCCGTCACGATCACCGCATCCGCTCGCGAGACACACTCACGCAGCGCCTGTGTGATAGCATCCCCGTCCGGCACCGTGGTCAGGCGCTGGATCCGGAAGCCGAGCTTGAACAGCTCCTCCCCGAACCACTTGCCGTGGGTGTTCAGCGTGGTGCCGAGCAGCAACTCGGTGCCGGTATTCAGGATCTCGATGCGCACGACGGGAGACAGAAGACGGGAAGACTCAAGACGCAAGACCGGAAGCCCGCCCTGACACAACCCTTTGCAAAAAATAAGGGCTCTCGCGCAGCCCTCATTCCCATCTCATTCATCGAACCCATCCGGATCCCAATCCTCTTCATCCGCGCAATCCGTGCCATCCGCGCAATCCGTGCCATCCGCGGTCAATCTGCCCGAAGCCCGGAGCGGACGACCGCCCCCACCAGCACCGCAATCAAATCCCCATCTCATCTTATCCATCCCATCCATCCCGGCCCCCAATCCCTGATCTGCGTGCATCCCTTTCATCTGCGGTTGAGCGGCAATCCCCCGGCTCGTTGCCCTCCCTTTTCTCCTTTCCCTCCTGTTCAAAATCCCCAACGGCACCGCAACCAAATCCACATCCCATCTTATCCATCCCATCCATCCCATCCATCCCGGTCCTCATCCTCTTCATCCTCTTCATCCTCTTCATCCGCTTAATCCGTGTTATCCGCGGTTGAGCGGCTGCTTTGGAACCCACCGGCAAATCGGTCTGCGCCCCAAAAAAGAAAAGCGCGACCCCGTCCGGAGCCGCGCTTTTGGAAAGATTGGGAGCGGCGATCAGCCTTCCTCTTCCTCTTCGCCGTTTGCTTCGACGTTGATGGTGAGGATGGTGCTGACTTCCGGATGGACGCGAACAACCACGTCGCTCTTGCCGGACTTCTTGATCGGCTTCTCGAGCTCGATCGCGTGGCGGTCGATCTTGATGCCTGCGGCTTCGAGCTCCTTGTGGATGTCGAGCGAGGTGACCGAACCGAAAGCCTTGCCGCCTTGGCCGAGTTCCAGCGTGAACTTCGGGCGGAGCTTGGAGATCTTGTTGGCGAGTTCCTTGGCCTGCTCGAGCTCCTCGGCTTCGCGCTTGGCGCGGGTCGCCTTGAGGTTTTCGACGTGGCGCAGGTTCGAGCCCGTTGCTTCGTAGGCCTTGCCCTGAGGAATCAGGAAGTTACGGGCGTAACCGGCACGGACCTTGACGACATCGGCTTCGGCACCGAGACCTTCGATTTTTTCGCGGAGAATGACTTGAGCGTTGGCCATGAGAGTCGTGGTCGTTCGTTGGGGCGGCGGAGGTAGGCTCCCGGAGCCCGGGAGTCAAGGGAAGAAAGCTTTTTTGGTAGAAATCGGGCCGTTTCAGGCTTGGCCCTCGGCAGCCTTCGCCACCCGCAGCAGGGTCGACTCCCCGAGGTGCGGCGCCAGAATCTGGAGTCCGACCGGCAGTTCCGTCCCCTCTCCCGACGCCACAGTGCCGCAGGGAACCGAAATCGCACAGAGACCGGCGAGGTTCGGCGCGAGGGTGAAAATGTCCGATAGATACTCGTGGAGCGGATCGTCCGCGAACTCCCCGATCTTCCGCGCCGGGCCCGGGGCTACCGGGGTCAGGATCGCATCCACCTGCCCGAACGCATTCTCGAAGTCCTTGCGGATCAAGGTCCGGACCTTCTGTGCGCGGGAATAATAGGCGTCGTAGTAACCAGAGGAGAGCACATAGGTGCCAAGGATGATCCGGCGCTTCACCTCCGGACCGAAACCCTCTTCGCGCGAACGCTGGTAAAGCGCCGCCAGATCGGCCGGTTGGTCAGCCCGCTTGCCGTAGCGAATCCCGTCAAAACGCGAGAGGTTCGAGGAGGCCTCCGCCGGAGCGATGATGTAGTAGGTCGCCACCGCGTGCTCGGTGTGCGGCAGGGAGATGTCCACCAGTTCCGCTCCCTGATCCTGCAGGCGCTTGGCCGCTGCCTCCACGCGGGCCCGGACCTCCGGGTCGATCCCCTCGCCGAAATACTCGCGCGGAATGCCCAAACGCAGCCCGGCCACGCCCTTGCCCAACTCGGCCGAGTAATCCGGCACCGGAACCTTGAGGCAGGTCGAATCGCGCTGATCCTCCCCGGCAATCGCTTGGAGTAGCAGTGCGGCATCCTCCACCGACTTCGTGAGCGGCCCGATCTGGTCGAGCGAGGAAGCGAAGGCCACCAATCCATAGCGCGACACCCGCCCGTAGGACGGCTTGAGACCCACCACTCCGCAGTGCGAGGCCGGCTGGCGGATCGAGCCACCGGTATCCGAGCCCAGCGCCGCGATCGCCAGATCCGCCGCCACCGCCGCCGCCGAACCGCCGGAGGAGCCACCGGCGATCCGAGAAAGGTCGCGCGGATTGCGGGTCAGCTGCAGCGCGGAGTTTTCCGTCGCCGAGCCCATTGCGAACTCGTCCAGATTCGTGCGACCGAAAAGCACCGCCCCCGAACGCTTCAGGCGCTCCGTCACCCCCGCGTCATAAGGAGCCGTGTAACCGCTGGCCAAGAAGCGCGAGCCGCAGGTGCAGGGCTGCCCCGTGACATTGATATTGTCCTTCAGCGCGATCGGGATCCCCCCCAGTGGCAGGGACAGATCCGCTGCAGCCGCAGCCTCCCGGGCCGCCGCCAGATCATGCGAAAGGTAGGCACCCACCTCCGCATCGCGCGCCGCAATCGCCGCCGCAAGATCATCAACAATATCGACGGCACTGATCTCGCCCGCTTGCAGGCGCTTCCGCAGGGAAGAAATCGTGGAACTGGAAAGGGACATAAAAAGAGTATCTCAAGCTTCGGCGATGACCTTCGGCACGCGGATCTGCTCCTGCGCCTGATCCGGCGCGTTCGCCAGCACCGCCGCCTGCGGCAGGCTCGGCCCCGGCTCGTCCTCCCGCATCACATCATAGACCGGCGCCGGATAAGACGTCGGCTCGATCCCCGTCACATCCAGCGCCGCCAGCGACTCCGCATGCCCCAGGATCGCCTCCAACTGCCGCTGGAATACAGCGCACTCCTCCTCGCTGAGTTCCAGCCGGGCCAGATCCGCCACATAGCGGACATTGATGTGTTGTTCGGACGCCATCGCGGGCGGATTGGAGAGGAAAGCCCCCGCCGGGGCAAGAATTGCAAGCACCACGCCGCGACATCGCCGCGACAGCCATTCGAGGGACTTGTCAGGACCCGCACCACGGATAGCGTTCCCGCCATGCGTTTTTCACTCCTCGTCCCCTTGGCCATCGCCGCGACCGCGTTCCCGGCTTGGGCCGGCACGCCCAAGGAAGCTGCCGCCATCCGCGAGGCCTACGACCGCGATTTCCAGATCTGGGTCCTGAAACTCCAGGTCGCCCCCAACGCCGACGAACGCACCAAGCTCGCCGCCATCCGCCCGGACACCGCCTCCGCCTCGCGCAAGATGTGGAACACCATCCAGCCGAACCTCGCCGAGGACTGGACCCTCGATTACGCCGCATGGCTCCTCCGCATCAGCGCCGGTCGCACCGTCCAGAATGACCAGGGCCAGCCCGTCCCCCTCATCGGCGATGCCTCCAACGCCATCCGCCAGGCCGTCGAGAAGCACCACCTCGCCAGCAAGAACCTCGCCCCGCTCTGCATGGCCGCGGTCGCCATCAACGACCCGAACTCCCTGCCCATGCTCCAGAAGATCGAGGCCCAAGCCCCCGACCGTAAGGTCCAGGGCGTCGCTGCCCTCGGCATCGCCATGCTCATGAAAAACCTCGGCGACGAATCCGAGGTCATGCGCCAGCGCCTCACCCTCCTGAAGAAAGCCATCATCGAAAGCAGCGACATCGAGATCAACGGCACCAGCGTCGCCAAGCTTGCCGAGGACGAACTCTACATCATCCGCTTCCTCAGCAAGGGCCGCCAAGCCCCGGACCTCGTCGGCACCGGCTCCGGCGGCCAGCCCATGAAGCTCTCCGACTACCAGGGCAAGGTCGTCATCCTCATCTTCTGGCGCGCCGAAGAAGGCAGCACCGAGCAACTCGTCGAGCTCGGTCGCGGCCTCCGCGAACGCTTCGCCGACAAGCCCTTCGAGGTCATCGGTGTCAACCGCGACCCCGTCGCCAGCCTCCGCGGACTTCAGGCCGATGGCCAGATCGCATGGCCGAACTTCTCCGATCCCGATAACAAGCTCGGCGCCCAGTACCGCGTCGGCACATGGCCCCTCGCCTACGTCCTCGATGGCCAGCGCAACATCCACTACGTCGGCCCCGTCGGCTCCTTCGTCGAGCTCACCGCCGCCGCACTCCTGAACCCGGAGAAGAAATAAGCCCGCAGGGCTTCAGCCCCGCATCAGCTCCCCCGCCAGCCATCGCTCGAAGGCGGCGTGATCGTTCAGGTCATACTGCCAGGACCGGAAGCCGAAGCGCTTCCCCGTCTCGATGTTCGGCCCCAAGTCATCGATGTAGCGCGTCTCCGCCGGCTTTAGCCCGTGCTCGCGGATCGCGTATTCATAGATCGGATCATGCGGCTTGATCCCCTTGGCCTCGTGCGAAAGCACCGCTCCCTTGAAGTGGCGGAAGATCTCGTACGTCTCGAAAATCCACGGGCAGTGAATCCCGTTCGTGTTCGAGAACAGGATCAGATGATGCCCACCCGCCGCCAGGCTCTCAACCACCCGCCACATCGGCTCGTTCGGCGTGAAAATGTTCCGCCACGCATCCATGAAAATCTCCGGTGTCACCTGTCCCCCGAGACTCTCGATCGCCCACGGAATGTACTCATCGTTCGGGATCAGCCCGCCCTCGAAGTCATCCTTCCTCGCCAGCAGCGCGGCCAGCTTCACCTCTGCATCCGCCGTGACTTCCGGCAGCAGGGTCACGAGGGACTTCTCGAAATGGAAGTCGAGCAAGACACGGCCGATATCGAAGAGAAAGGTCATCCGCGCGCGACCATGCCGCGAAGCCCCCGCCCTTCCAAGCGCCAAGAAGCGCCGTCGATCGCGATGACCTGTTGACTCGTGCGCCAGCCGGGAGAACCATCGGCTATGCCCGGACCCAGCGGCGACTCCCCCCTTGCCTTCCCCGATACCGCCATCTCCCCTTGGCTCAAGGACCGCAAGGGCCACTTCGACCAACTCGTAGCCTCCGTCGAGGACTACGCCATCTTCATGATGAATCCCGAGGGCATCATCCTCGACTGGAACCGCGGCGCCGAACGCCTGAAGGGATACACTGCGGCGGAGATCGTCGGCCATCACTTCTCCCGCTTCTACTCCGAAGAACAACAGGCATCCCGCTACCCGCAGAACGAATTGGAAGTCGCCACCCGCGATGGTCGCTTCGCGGAGGAAGGCTGGCGCATCCGCAAGGACGGCACCCGCTTCTGGGCATCCGTCACCATCACCGCCATCCGCTCGGAGATGGGAGAGATCGAGGGCTTTCTCAAGATCACCCGCGATCTAACGGAACGCAAGCTTGCCGAGGAAAACCTGCACCAGAGCGAGGAGCGCTTCCGCCTCTTGTTAGAGAGCGTGCAGGACTACGCCATCTTCATGCTCGACCCCGAGGGCCACGTGATGAGCTGGAATCAGGGAGCAAGACGCATCAAGCAATACGAGGCGGGCGAGATCGTCGGGAAACACTTCTCCATCTTCTACCCTCCGGAAACCCTCGCGATCGACTTGCCGCAGACACTCCTCCGCCGCGCTGTTAGAGACGGCCGTGCGGAAGACGAGGGCTGGCGCGTCCGCAAAGACGGCACCCGCTTCTGGGGCAATGTCGTCATCACCGCGCTCTATGACCCCTCGCAGGAACTCCGCGGCTTCGCCAAAATCACGCGCGATCTCAGCGAGCGCCGGCATATCGAACAACTCCAGGAGGCGGGCAAGCGCAAGGACACCTTCCTCGCCACCCTCGCGCACGAACTCAGGAACCCGCTCGCCCCGCTCCTGCAGAGCGTCGAGTTGATCGTGCAAGCCCCCGGGAACACCGCGGTCGTTACCCGCGTCGCCGAAATCGTTCGCAGGCAGGTGGATCAAATGGCTCACCTCATCGACGACCTTCTCGATATGTCCCGCATCAGCGCTGGCAAGATCGAGCTGAAAAAGTCGACCCAATCCTTGGAAAGCATCTTGGACGCCGCGATCGAAACCGCCGCTCCCCTCATCCGTCAGCACCAACACACGCTGGATCTCGATATCGCGAAAGGCCTGACGATCGAAGCCGACCCCCATCGTCTCGCCCAGATCGTCTCGAACCTTTTGTCGAATGCCGCCAAGTACACTCCTCCCGGCGGGAGCATCCGGCTGAAGGCGCAGCAAGAAGCCAAAGGCCTGCTGAAGATCTCCGTCTCCGACAATGGCATCGGCATTCCCGCCTCGCTCCAGCAGTCGATCTTCGACCTCTTCGACCAAGGCATCAGCGGCTCCGCGGAGGGCTTGGGCATCGGCCTCACTCTCGTGAAAAATCTGGCCGAACTCCACGGCGGCGGCGTGACCGTCAGCAGCGGTGGCGAGGGCAAGGGCAGCGAGTTCACCGTGCTCCTGCCGATCATCATCGCCTCCGAGACCGCATCGGGATCCCCCGCCCCGCATGCCCCCGTCCGCAGGCTGGGACCCGCACGCGTTCTGGTGGCAGATGACGGTCGGAATGCCGCCGACATCCTCTGCATGTTTTTCGACATGGAGGGCATGGATACCGAGGTCGCCTACGATGGGGAAGAAGCCGTGGAAGTCGCCGCAAGCTTTGCTCCGGACTTCGTCTTCCTCGATCTCGGCATGCCCAAGCTTGATGGCTATGAGGCCGCGCGACGCATCCGCAGGCTTCACCCGCAGACCGTCTTGGTCGCCCTCAGCGGCTGGGGCACGGAGGAAGATCGCCAGCGCTCCGCGGCAGCGGGCTTCGATGCTCACCTGTTGAAGCCCGCCAAGCCGGATGACTTGCGTGCCATTCTGAACCGTCACGGCTCGGCATGAATCGGCGGGAGTTCCCCGCCTTTGCAGCGCGCCAGAATGTGCTTCGCAGCGGAGATCGCCCCGGCATTCCGGCCGTGCAGCTCCAGCTTGCGCTTCATCCCTCGCCACAGCGCGGCATCGTCCGCCAGTAGATCCGCCACCGCGGTCCGCAGCGCCTCCGGACTCTCCGCCAGCTTCCCCGCACCGATCATTTCCAGCAGCCGCAGGTTCCCTTCTTCCTGCCCCGGCACCAGATGGTGCACCAGCATCGGGCACCGCGCCGCGATCGCCTCGTGCACGGTCGCGCCGCCTGCCTTCCCCACCACCAGGTGGTGGGAGTTCAGCAGCGCCGGCACCTTGCGTGTCCAGCCCTTGATCTTCACCCGCCCGGGGAAGGCATCCTTGATCTCCTTTGCCTTCTTCCAAAGGTGTCGCACGTTCTTGCCCAGGATGATCGTGATATGCGTCCGCGGTGAGGTCTGCAGGATCGCCTTCGAGATCCGCCGCACGTGCAGCCGCCGCCCCGTGGTGAAGTAGAGCACCTTGAAGGGCTCGCAGGGATCCTCCGCCGGCAGCGGCTCCATCCGCGAGAAGTCCGGATGCACCGGGAAGCCGGTGTCGATCAAGCGCTCGCCCGGCAGGCCGGACCGCATCATCGCCGCCCGCGTGTGCGGATCGGAGACGATCCACTCGCCGCTCGGCGCCTTGATCCAAGCCGCGTTGATCTCAATCGAGTCGGTCACCACCGTGAAAAGCTTCGGCTGGTGGATCTTCCCCACCAGCAAGCGCTCCATGAAGTAGGGGTAGAGTGGGTAGGTGGATACCACCGCGTCCGGCTTCCAGTCTTCCACCAGCTCGCCCAGCTTCCGCTCCGGCTTGCGCATCAGCGGCATCCGCTGCTTGGAGAAGTCCACCTCGTCCGTCTTCAGATACACCCGGTACCACAGCCGCGGCGCACGGGTGGTGATGATCCGGTAGCCCTTGCAGATCCACTTCGTGCTCACGGGCGCACCCAGCATGCAGGGATCCGCCACCCGGGCTTCCGCCCCCGCCTCTTGCAGCGCCAGCGCCAGATTCCGGGCCGCGCTGTTGTGCCCTTCCCCGAAGGCGGCGGTACAGATGAGTATTCGGGCTGGCATCGTCGGGTGTCGGGCGCTTCTTAGGTCAAAGCCGGGCATTGCGTCGAACGGCATTTACGGCTTTCGTTCCCCCGTCTCTCGTTTTCATGCCCGATCCCGATCCTACACCGAAGCTCCGCATCCTGGACGAAGGGGATGCCGCGGCGGAACAACCGGTGGTCCGTCTGGGAAAAAGCGGAGAAACCCTCTCGGCAGCCAGCAAGCCGATGGCCGGACCTGCACCTGAAACCGCGGAACGGATCGAGGCGGAGGGCCGGGAGAATTTCGATGGCCGCAGCATTGATCCTACCATCGACGCGATTCTCGACCCGCAGGAAGCGGCTGAGAACATCGAGCAGCCATGGGGCCGGGAAGGCACCCGACTTGCTGGCATTCCTTACGGCTGGTTTATTCTCATCGCCTTGGTCGTTGCGGGAGCCGGGGTTTGGTCCCTGCGCTCCATGAAGAAGGGCGAGGAATCCGTGGTCAGGGTCCAGGAAACGGTGCGGGAGAAGGTCGAGGAGGACGAGAAAAACGAGGCCGCCGCGCTCGAACTCGTCGGCGCGGTCGAAGCCGCCGCCAGGAACTACCTCGCCGCCGATACTCTTGAGGAGATCCTCCCCTTGGTTCGCGAGCCGGAGCGGGTCCGCCCCCTGATCGAGGAAACCTGGGCTGCCAATCCGCCCCGCTCCCGGCGCTTCAAGCGCCTCGCCATGTTCCAGCCCGCGGTGATCGAGGGCAGATCCTTCTGGGTGATTCAGGCCGAGATTGAGGACGCCCCTTCGGAAAGCCTTCTCCTGGAAGAACTAGCGAACCACGGGGTGAAGGTCGATTGGGAGACCCAGGCCTGCTACCAGCCGCTCCCTTGGGACAGCTTCGCCACCACCCGCCCTGTAGGGAAAAGCTTGGAATTCCGGGTTTGGGCCACGCCGGACAACCACTACAGCCACGAATTCTCCAGCTCCGGAAAGTGGAACTGCTTCCGACTGACGGCCAAGAACTCGGACGAGCACGTCTTCGGCTACGCCCCGCTTGAGAGCGAGGTGGCCAAGAAACTGATCGCCCTCTGCCGCGGCTCCCGGCATGGCACTGCCACCGTGATCCTCAGCCTGAAGGTGCCGGACCAGGGCAATTCCCCCCGCGGAGTCCTCATCGAGAAGATCGTCGAGCCACGCTGGGCCCGGGTGCCCCCCGCGGCCAAGAACGCGCCTTGACCCGCGGAGATCGCCTGCGAGCGTCGCGCCCGCCGGACGCGATGGATTCGCCCTTTCCCCGGCGTATCCTGCCCGGTCCCCGGCGAGCGCCGGCCCCCGGCTCCTTCATTGCCTAGCTTCCGATGACCCGAGATTCTTCATCCGCCCCGGCTTGGCGTCCTCTCTTGAGAGGCGCAGGCACCGGGATCGCGTTCTTCTTGGCTTGGCTCTACGCCCGCGCCCTCTGGACCCTCGCGAATAGCACCGGCGGCATGGACAACAAGTTCAGCAAGCTTGCCCGCGAGGACTATCTCTCCTTCCTGATCGGTCAGAACCTGATCGTGCTCGTCGCCTACCTGCTCCTGTGGATCGCGGCGCTGTTCCTGATCGTGCCACCGCTCGCCGCGATTGTCCGCCGCAGTCCTTGGCGTGGCCGCGGCTCCATCGCCATTCCCGCCCTGCTGCTCGCGATGCTGCTGCATGAGTATTTCATGCTGCGCTTGATCCAGAGCCGCCCTTATTTCCTCTCGGAGGGACAGTTCGGCAGTTGGTTCTACGGCATCCTTCAGGCACCGCCGGAAGCGTGGCGTCCGGGCATCAATCGCGCGCTCTTCTCCATCCTGCCATGGGTGGTTCTCATGCTGAGCGGCTGCTGGTGGATTTGGGCATTGCGGGCGAAACCACGCCTGCGCCTGATCGCCACGTCTTTGGCGCTTCTCGCCCTCGCCTCGATCGGTATCGCTTCGATTCCGCGCCAGGTGGAGGTGCAGGCCAAGCAGGCGCAGGACCGGCCGATGAACATCATCGTCATCGCCTCCGATTCCCTTCGTGGTGATCGTCTCGGTTACTCGGGCTATAGGCCGCGCCGCACCGATGGCGTGGCCGCCGCCGGGGTCTCGCCGAATATCGATGCCTGGGCCCGGGATGCGGTCCGCTTCGAGCGCTGCTACGTCCCCATGGCCTCCACGCTGGAGTCCGCGGTATCGGTGATGTCTTCCACCTACCCGCACACGAACCGGATCCGCCACATGTATCCGGATCGCGAGACGGTCGAGGCATCCGGGAAGGTCATTCAGCCCATCGCGCAGGTGCTGAAGGAAAAGGGCTACGATACCGCCGCCATCGGCGATTGGTGCGCGGGCTTCTATGAGATGATGCCCCTCGGCTTCGAGGACATCTCGGTGTCGAGCTTCGATAACTTCCGGATCTACATGAGCCAGGCCGTCTTCATGGCTCACTTCGTCGTGCCGCTGTATTTCGATAACCGGCTCGGCTACGAGATCTTCCCGCAGGTCGGCTCCTTCGCCCAGTTCGTCACGCCGGAAGTGGTGACCCGCCGCGTCGAGGACAAGCTCGCGGAGCAGGCGAAGAGCGGCCGCCCCTTTTTCTGGCACGTCTTCTACTCCTGCAATCACCTCCCCTATCGCTGCGCGGAGCCTTACAACACGATGTTCACCGACCCCGCGTATCAAGGGAAGAACAAGACTGGGGTGGACTTCGATATCGACGAGTTTGTCAGCGGCACTGCACTGGAGGACAAGATGGGCGCACTGCCGGATGCGGATATCCGCCAGATCCGCGCGCTCTACGACGGCTGCACCCGCCAGTTCGACGATTGCTTCGGTCGCATCCGCGAGGCCCTGCGCCGCCACGGCATGGAGGACAATACGATCGTGGTCGTCACCGCCGACCATGGCGATGATCTCTATGAACCCGGCGTGACCCTCACCCACGGCTTGGGCTTCAATGGCGGGGACCACTGCTTCCACATCCCGCTGGCGATTCGTGTCCCCGGCATCTATCCCGCCAGCATCGCCGAGCAGGTGCGGAGCATCGATCTCTCCCCCACTCTTCTGGATCTGGTAAACACCGCCCGCCCCGCCTCGTGGGAAGGTCAGAGCCTGGCGGGCTGGATGCGCGGCACCGGGAAACCGCAGGACCTCCCTTACTTTGGCGAGACCAGCTTCCCCTTCATCCAGTTCAAGGTGCCGGGCGTGGAACGCCCTCATCTGCCCCCGATGGATGAGCTCACCACCATCGAGCCGGCCTTCAATCATCAATTCGTGATGAAAAAGGAGTATGACGAGCCGGTGCGGATCGCGAAGCAGCGTTGCCTGCGCACCCGCGATTGGAAGGTCGTCTGCACTCCTTGCAGCGAGGGCGACCGCCATTTCGGACTCTTCCATCTGGCGGAGGACCCGGACTGCCGCCGCGACCTGTCCACCGAGCGCCCGGAGGTGCTCGCGCCGATGGAGAAAGCCCTCACCCGCTGGATCGACGATCATCGCGAAACCCCGGTCAGCGAGATTTTCCCGCAGGGTGAGCCGTAAAGAGCTCCCGATTGCCGCTTGAGTTTCCGGCGTAAGCGGAAATGCTTCCGCCTCTCCTCCGGCTACCGATTGCCTCCATGAAATTCGCGCTTTTCCCGCTTGCCGCCCTCACCTGCACCGCAGCCTTCGCCGCGGAGGCCCCCAAGATCTTCACGGACCTGCTCCCCGCGGATACCCCGATCAAGGGCGAGATCGTCGTGGTCGTTCCCCCGCCGGAACTGGACAAGTACATCGCGAAGGTGGAGCAGGCCGCCCGCAAGGATCCCGAGTGGTTCAAGGAACACGCTAAGAACGGCAAGCCCGGCGTACCCCTGCCCTACGACGAGCGCCTCGGCCTGACCAAGGAGGAATACGACGACTACCTCAAGACCTGGGGCAAACGGGAATTCAAGCCGGTGGAACCCGTGGCCATCCAGCTCAAGGGCGACAAGGAAGGCCGCTGGACCGTCAATATGACCGGCGGCGCCCAGAATGTTTCCACCCTGAAGTACGACCCGAAGGAAGACGCCTTCAAGTCCCCGAACGGCACCCTCAAGCGCATTGAGGACGTTTCCGCGGATGCCGATAGTACTCTGGGTGCCTGGTCCGGCTCCGAGTGGAAGTTCGAGGAGCAAGGCTCCTTCGGCACCACCAAGGAGAACTTCGCGATCGGGAAAACCGCGGACAAGAAGTACGGACTCGTCGTCTATCGCTTCCAAGAGGTGTCCGGCCAAGGCACCCGCCTCGCTGACCGCGGCATGGTGGTACGCTTCCCGCTCGGTGCCGCTGGCATCATCAAGCCGAAGGCGGCCCCGGCCCCGAACGCCAAGCCCGCGCCGGCCCCCAAACCGGCTCCTGCTCCGACCAAGAAGAAAAAGTAAGCGGGCCCCGGCCACAGCAGGCGCGGTGGTGACCTCGCGGAAGCATTTGCGGACACCGAACCGCACAAAGCTTCCGCCCATCGCTCTTTTCCCATCCCATCCATCCTATCCATCCTGGTCCAAATTTTTGGCCCGGATGAGGATCTCGAAAAATGCCCGACGAGCCGATCCGCTCTTCCCGGTGGAAACGCAGGATCCGCAATGTCCTGCTCGGTCTCGTCTGTACTCCGCCGCTGCTGCTCGCAGCCGGAAATCTCGCATTGGCCACTCCATGGGCCAAGGCTGCGCTGGCCCGTAGCGTGAAGGCCCGCACCGGCTTTGACGCGGAATTCGGTGCCGTATCATGGACTCCTTGGAGTGGAGCACGTCTCGGCAATTTCCAACTGCTTCAGCCGGAGCCGCTCCGGGCCCTTGTGCCCGAGCCCTTGCTCGCATTGGAGGAAGTCGAAGTCCATCCGTACTGGAAACCCCTTCTCAAAGGCGACCTCCAGCTCGCGACGATCCGGCTCAAGCGCCCTCGCTGCGCCATCCCCATCGAGTTGCTCGCAAGCCTGGCACCCCGGGAAACCGGACCCCTCGCTTCGGGACCAAGCATCGCAGCACTTCCTTCCGCGACTGACACCCCGCCATTCTCGGCCCCCTCCTCCCCGGCGGATGGCACCGTTCCCAAACCGCAGCCACCCGCCACTCCCGCAGACGCGCCGCCTCCCCCGGCTCCGGGCGAAGAACGCGCTACCACTTGGGTGGAGATCGAGGAGGGACAACTCGACTTCTTTCTCGGCGCCACCAACGTGATCAAGCTCTCCAGCTTCGGCGGAAAGATCCCGGTCGCGGGAGCGCCTGCTGAGGGCCACTTCTCGGGCGAGTCGATCTTGGCGATCGGCCAAAGTCTGTCCCCGGGCTTTGACCTACCCCTTGGGTGGAAGGGTCCGGAACTTCGCGTTGGCCCCGGCGAGATCATGGTCTCCGGCACCCGCGTAAGGCTCGAAGTCGCCCTCGGCCGCTTGCCGGGCCTGCCCTTTGGCGCGGACCTGATGGTTGCGGAGCAGGCAGTCGATGCCTCCGCTGCTTTCGCCAAGCGCCAGCCTCGGGCCGCTCGGGTCACCGCCCGGGCTCAGGGTGGCGGCTTCATCCTCGTACCCGGCACTTGGCGGGCCGCAGCCGGACTTGCGGTGCAGGAGCTCACCCTCCAGAGCACCAGCGGCGAGATCCGCTTCTCCCAAGCCGGATTCACTGCCACCTTGGAAGGCGGCACCTTGCTTTGCCCGGAAGCCAAGCTCATCGGCGATTCAATCTCCCTCCTCGGGAATGGCCGCATCGACCTCGGAGGCGAAACCAACGCGGTACTGCGCGGCGTGATGCCTCCCGAAGTTGCCGCTATGTGGAAAGGCAAGCTCGAGAAGATGGGCGTGGCCGTCCCGCCGGTCTTCACCCCGCTCGAAACTCCCGATCGCGTCTACATCGATCTACGATGGGTCTCGTACCCCGGCGGACAAGGCATCGAGTTCGGGCCGGGAGGGCCGGTACTGCCCTTGCCACTGGCGATGGCTGTGGTAATCGGCACCACCTGAAGCGCAATGACCTTGAGTGCCGGGGAAACCCGATGAACCACGGGCTAAGCGGATTCTTCGGATTCGAAGCCAGCTTGGGAGAATAGCCGTTCCTCTCTAAACCCAAAACTCGCATCCGTCTAATCCGTCTAATCCGTCTAATCCGTCTAATCCGTCTAATCCGTCTAATCCGTCTAATCCGTCTAATCCGTCTAATCCGTCTAATCCGTGGTCAACCGTCTTGAAGCTAGGAGAAGATAGCCCATCAAGAACGAGTCCTTGACGGCATTGACCTGAAGCACTTGCCGGAGTGAAGGTTTCAAGGCAGCTTCTTCCCGTGCGCATCATCGCGGGAACTGCAGGACGACTTGCCATCAAGGTCCCGAAGGCCGTGGCCCGGCCGACGACCGACTTCGTCCGGCAGGCGATTTTCTCGATCCTCGGTCCTTCGGTGGAGGGAACCACCGTGCTCGATCTCTTCGCGGGCTCCGGTGCCATCGGTTTGGAGGCTCTCAGCCGCGGCGCGGCGAGCTGCGTTTTTGTCGATGAACACCGCCAGGCCGAATCCGTGATCCGCGAGAATCTGGAGAAATCCAAACTCCAAGGCGGCCGGATCGTCCGTGCCGACGTCCATGCATGGCTCACGCGGGACGCTTCAACCTACGACCTCATCTTCGCCGATCCACCTTATGCCAAGTATCCCGGTCACAAGGATCACGTGAAAGCGCTGCTCGCGAATCCTGCCCTCCGCGACCGCTTGGCGGATCCTGGTTGGTTCATCGCGGAGTGTCCTTCATCGGGACGCTCGCCCGAAGGCGAGGGCTGGATTCTCAAGGACCGCCGCGAGTATGGCGGCAGCGCCATCCTGCTTTACGCTAAGGCGGAGCCTTCCTAGCCTTAACGCGATGCCGTTCCGCTTCGTTCTCGGGCTCTATCGCCTGCTCTTGCCCGTTTTCTTCCTTCTCGTGTTACCGGGATGGATCCTGCGCATGGGACGCCGCGGCGGATTTGGCAGCGGCCTCCGCGAACGTTTTTCGATCTATACGCGTCCGGAGGAAGAGGAGCCATGCGGCGCGGTTCATGTCCATGCGGTGAGCGTGGGCGAAACCCTGCTGGCCCTGAAGCTGATCCGCGCCTGGCAAGCCCGCGTGCCGGGCAAGCGCTTCGTCCTCGCGACCGGCACGGCCACCGGTCATGCGGTGGCAGCGGAGGCGGCACTCGCGGATGTTCGTGTCACCTATGCCCCGGTCGATTTTCCGGTCTGCGTGAACCGCTACATGAACCGCTTTGAGCCGGAGCGCCTCGTTCTCGTCGAAGGCGAGGCATGGCCTCACCTTCTGCTCGCTTGCCGCAAGCGCGGCATCCCGGTGACCCTTCTTAACGCCCGGCTTTCTCCTCGCTCCGAGCGCCGCTATCGCAAGGTCGCTTCGATTGTGCGCCCGGTATTCGGCATGCTCGATGCCGTGGCGGCTCAGGAAGAGGCCGATGTCCCGCGCTGGGAAGCCTTGGGCGTAACCCGTGACAAGATCACCGTCACCGGCAGTTCAAAGTTCGATCCCGGCGCCGCCGTACTTCCGGCACAGCGCGCGGAATTTGCCGCGATGCTCTCCAGCTTCGGCTCCGCTCGTCCGGTGGTCCTCGCCGCCAGCACGCATGCCGGCGAAGAAGCATGGATCGGCAAGGCGATCCGCGAAACCACCGCACTCTATGCGGTCGTCCCCCGCCATGCCGAACGTCGTGCCGAAGTCCGGGCCGATCTCGAAGCCGAGGACTTCGAAGTGGTTCAGCGCTCCGCCTTCCATCCGCCTTCCGATCCCTCGCGCGCTTGCTTCATGATCGATAGCACCGGTGAGCTCCGCGATTGGACCGCCCATGCCGACCTCGTCGTGATCGGCAAAAGCATCCTAGGCACCGGGGGCCAGAGTCCTGCGGAAGCGATCCTCGCCCGCAAGCCGCTCCTCTTCGGACGAAACATGCAGAACTTCGAACCGCTCGCCACCTCGCTGGTGAATGCAGGTGGTGCGATCCGCTTCGACTCCGCCGCGAGCCTCAAACAACTCGTCGGGGAACTGCTCGCCGACCCCGCCCGCCGCGCTCGCATGAGCGATGCCGCCAGCCACGTGCTCGCCACCCATGCGGGTGCCACACAACGGATGATCGATCTCCACGAGGACTGATCGCTCCGTCACAGTGTTAGAATGCACAGTGATTTGCGGCCGAAATTGGGGGCAGAGATTGTTGCAAGGTGAGTTTGTCATTTCCGGAAGGCCCGCTAGTCTCCGCGTCGTGAGCGAACCCTCCGATGAGCTGGCCAAGCGCCTGCTGTCCGCATTCGAGCTGGGCCCGTCCTGGGCCCGGAGCGATGCACCGGCGAAAAAATCCGTTGAATTCCGCGAAGATGCAGCGCCGCGGGAACGCCGCGACCGCGATGACAATCGCGGCCGTCGCGACTTCGACCGCCGCGATGGCGATCGCCGTGGCGGGGGCGGACAACGGGATTCGCGCGGAGCTGGCTTCCGTGATCGCCGTGGCGGCGGTGGCCGTGACTTCGGTCCGCGTGAACTGCCGCAGCCTGCAGAAGGCGTCCGCGTCAGCCTCACCCCGGCCGCGGAAGCCGTTCACCTCGTCGTCCGCGAAATCCATCACGTCGCCCGCGTCTATTCGCTCTTCGACGTCGCCCAGATCCTCCTCGCCGGCCGCGAACGCTATCACCTCAATTTCAGCCTCGCCGGCAACGCCCCCTCCCTCTTCCTCTCACGCAAGGACAAATCTTTGTGGATCACTAAGGATGAGGCGGTTGCACACTTCTGGCAGTCCGACACCGCCAACGAATACTACGAGTCCGAAGAAACCGAAACCGATCCTCCGGTTGGGAATTTCCAAGTCGTCGCCCGCTGCGGCATGAGCGGCGAGTGGCTCGGCCCCCCGAACTTCCACTCCTACCAGACCACCCTCCGCCGCATCCATCGCGAGCGCTTCTCGAATATGCCGTTCGAGGTCTACGCCTCCCGCGTCCGCACCGAGCGCGGCGAAGAAGCGGTCAACGCTTGGCTCGACACCATGCGCAAGCGCGTGCGCTGGCGGGCAAAAGGCGCCGACGACTCTGCATGGCGTTTCGATCGCAGCGAGATCGAGCGTGACTTCGCCACCCGCGTCTTCCCCGAAGTCTATCAAGAAGTCCGCACCGCCGAACTCTCGGGCGACATCCCCGCGAAGAACCTGTCGCACGGTCTTCTCGCCTGCGTCCGCATCGCCGGATCCCACGCCCGCAAGCATCCCGCCATTCTGATCCCGGCCATCTGTCGCCTTCTCGAGAACGAGCATCTCTCCGTCTTCAAACGTGAGGGCAAGCTCTTCACGGGTCCCGCACGTCCACACCCGCTCACCACGGATGCCGTGCTCGCCGAGCGCCCCTCTGCCATCGTAACATGGCTCGAAGCGAATCCGGGCACCAAGCTGGCACAGCTCTGGGCTGGCATCTTGCCGGAAGGTCAAACCGAGCCCGGCACCGAATGGTTGGCTGACCTCTTCTGGTTGCTGACTCAAGGTCACGTACTCCTCTTCGCTGATGACAGCTTGGTTCTACCAAAGCGCCGGACGCCACAAGGTTCGCCCGCTGCCAAGGACACCAAGGCTCCCGCTGTAAAATCGGCGAAAAAGAAGAAGCGGAAGAAGCGGAAAAGATCTCGCAAGCCTTACCTCACGGTGCAGAGCCCCGCGAAGCTGATCCGCAACATCTGCCGCATGAGCCCCTCCCGCTTGAAGCAACTTCGCGGCCCCGCCCTGCTGTGGCGCCGCCGCCTCGAAAAGCGCGGCAGGATCTCATCGCTGGTGGAAGAAAAATGATCCGTTCCTCGCGCAAGGTTTCCTTACTCGCTGTCACATTGGCGAGCTTGTGGACGTGCACGGCATCCGCCGTGCCGCACCTCATCAATTACCAAGGCCGTATGGTGGTGAACGGCGTGAACTTCGATGGCAATGGCCAGTTCAAGTTCGCGCTCGTGAACCGCATCGGTAGCCAGACCTACTGGACCAGCTCAGCAGACTCAGCTCCAGCGGATGGCGTTCCCGATACCGGGCTCACGCTACCGGTTTCCAAAGGCCTCTATTCGGTTGCTTTGGGTGACACCGCTCTCGCCGGGATGATGGCGCTCCCTCCGGGGGTTTTCACAAACGACGAACTCTTCCTGCGCGTCTGGTTCAATGATGGGACACGTGGCTGGGAGATGCTGGCACCCGACCAGAGGATCGCTGCCGTCGCCTATGCGATGATGGCCGAGAACGTACCGGATGGTGCCATTACCGCTGCGAAGATAGCACCGGGAGCAGTCACGGGTTCACACATCGCGGCAGGCGCCATCGCGGCGGCGGGGGGAGAAACGCAGGAAGGAGCGCAGGCCCGGGTGGATGCGCTCGGAGCAATGATCGGCGGGGGAGGAATGAACTCGCTGAAAGTCATGCTCTCGGAGGGTCGGCGCACGGCGGGCATCCACATCATCAGCGACTCCACGAATGCCGGTGGGAAATGGTCGAATCCGGTGGCTGCGGCGATCGGCCAGATGTTCCCGGCTTATACGGTGAAGCGGACGGACTGGAGTCCTACCGGTGCCGGGTGGACGAATCCGGCGGTGGTGCAGACGGGGACGGGCGGGGGGGAGAGGCGGTGGGAATTCCCAACCGGGGCGGATTGGTGTCCGGTGGGGTTCCCGGTGGATTTCCCGATGCCACAGGGTGACCTTGACATCCGGGCAAAGGTTCGAGTCGACGATTCGTCGGCCAGTGCGAACACCTTCGTCTCCAAGTGGGATTCACCGGGGAAGCTGGGATTCAAGTTCTCGCAATCCAGCGCGGGCAACGGGCGGCGTCTCGTGCTGGAGTTCGCCACGGCCAACGGGACGCCGTATTACGTCCAATCCACCGCGGGCATCTTAGCCAACGGGATCAGCGACGGGACCCCTTATTGGGCGCGGGTAACCGTCGACATCAACAATGGCAATGGGGGAAAGACCTTCACTTTCTTCACCTCCACCAATGGAAACGCTTGGGTCACCTTGGGTGAGGCCGTAAATCACGGAGCTTCCGGGGTGAACCCGCTGGGAGGCAATGATTCCAACTGCTATCTGGGAGGCGGACTCGGCACCGTGGGTCTCAGGGGAGCCATCTATACAGCCGAGATTCGCGACGGCATCGGCGGTCCTCCGGTGCACCCGCTCAACCTGGATGCCTGGGCTTTCAACCAAGGGACGGTTTCGCTGCAGGGGGCGCCCGAATTGTGGGTGACCAATGCCGCTTACAGCGGAGCCGGGACCGATGCCTTCCTATTGGTACCTCCGGCAAATTTCTGCCGGAACTACAGCCCGCAGGTGATCCTGATTTCCCTCTCCCACAACAACGTGAGGGAACACGGCATCCGTTTCATCAACGAGATGTCCACGCTGATCGCGAACGTCCGGGCGAACTTCGGTCCGATCCCGCGGATCATCCTGCTGACCCAGAATCCGCAGGTGCCAATCCCCACGTCCCTCGATCCTAGCATGCTTTACGAGTCCGCCCGGGTGGCGCATCGCGTCCAGTTCATGAGCTGGGCCAGCGGCGCCGGCTACGGCGTGATCGATATCTGGAACGCTTTCAAGAAGGACGCACGCCCGCTGGAGGTGCTGGTGGGGACCAACACCTGGCTCTATGCGCCGATCACCTCGCTCACGGGCAGCGGCAGCACCGTCACGATGAATGTGGCGGACATGGCCAACCTGTCCCATCCCGACATCACCCAGGTGGCGGTGATCGGCGTGAAGCGGAGCGACGGCTCCCCTTCCCCGATCAACGGTGCTTACCGCATCCAATCCAAGAGCACGAACGCAAGCGGTCCCGGGTGGATCAAGTTCGCATCGACTTGGAACGAAAGCGCGGTGCTCGACGGAGCCTCCGCTTCGTATTGCGACGGAGTCCATCCCTCGACCGCAGGCTACCAGCTCTGGTCCGAAGCGGTCCTCGATGCCTTCAAACGCGGTGTCCCATGAGAATCCCAGGAGCCGCCTACCTTCTTTCTCTCCTCTCGGTAGCGCCAACCCAAGCCGCCGAGAGCGCACACTACCGGATCGAACATCAGGGGGCTAGCGCCGCGGCCGGAGGCAAGGCTCAAGGCGGCTCTTACCAGAATGTCGGGACAGCGGGAGAGACAGGCGGAATTTCGCAGACGGGAAGCTATCTCTCCAAAGGCGGCTTCGCGGGTCAGATCTACCGGGACGTTTCGATCGGCATCTCATCACCCGGCACCGTCCTGAGCGAAGGGACGATACACCAGTTCCATGCATGGCTGGTCTGCGATGATTCAAGCCGGCTGCCCTTGGATGCCTCAAGCGTGCAGTGGCAGGCGACGAGCGGACCGGTTTCCATCAGCCCCGGAGGTGTTCTCTCCACCTTCACCGTCTACAGCGATCAAGCCGCGGTTGTGAGCGCCCGTCAGGGCGAGCGACAGGATACGATTCAAATCATTGTCAGGAACGCGAGCAGCGATGACTACGGTTTCTACGCGGCGGACGGCATCGATGACCTATGGCAGGTCCAGTACTTCGGGGAGAACAACCCGGACGCGGGCCCCGATCGCGATCCCTTCGGATCCGGGCACAGCAATTACTTCAAGTTTATCGCGGGACTTGATCCGCTCGACCCGATGTCGCGCTTCACGATCAAGACCGCCTATGATGCCGCCCAAGGACGCATGCGGCTCGATATCGGGCCCTGCTTTGAATCGCGGAACTACCAGATCATGGCGAGCGAGGACCTGAAGATCTGGCAGCCCGTGAGCCTGCAGACCCTACCGGCCGAAGCGAACGAGAAAGCCTTCGTCGATTTCCAATCCACGCGCCGGAAGCGCTATTACCGTGTGGAGATCAGCATCCGGTAGCAGGCCGGCTCAGCGGGCAAGGGCGGCGGACTCCCGCATGGCGCGGGCGAAGTCCTCCCACCAGGCGAGATCGGGCTCGGCGTAAGGGCGGAAGGTTTCGACCGTGCCCAAGGCCTCATTGTAGAGCAGTGCGCGGTGAAGCCCTAGGCTGCCCGCGGCGGGAGAATCGATGAGGTTCGCGGAATCGTTCGCGCTCATCTGGAAGAGCAAGCGCATCTCGAACTCCGCCATCACCTTGCGCGGCAACCAGCGGCCGACGTTGTTCCAAGTATCGAGACCCGCGAGCAAGTGGATGCCCGCGGCACCACCCTCGCTCGCGAGATCGGCGAGCACCTTCGCCGGATTCGGGCCACCCGGACCATCATCCATGGCGAAGAGGAAATCATCTTCCTGCCGGAGCTTCTTGAAGCGCTGGAGACCGTGGATGACCACGAAGATCTCCGGGCCGCTGCCATCCCCTGCATTCCGACGCTCAAGCTCGGCAGCGAGATCGGCAAAGACGCCTGCGGCGGCGGTCGGCCCCACCACGGCAAGCTCGTGCGGGATCATGCCGCGGAGCCGTGCGCTCAAGGACTGGGAACCGGTGCCGGAATCCAGCACGATGAAGCGTGCCGACTCCGCCGGGCAAGAGGCGGCCAAGGAGAGCGTGGCGAGAGAAAGGGCGAGTGACACGCGCTCGTCCGATTGCCCGACCACTAGAAGATGACTGCCGCTACGACGGGCGAAGACCGCCTCGGTCGGTCCCTTGATCGAGTTCGGCTCACCGAGCCACGCGCGGAACTCGGCAGGGGCTTGTTCGGGACGACGGGCCATGAGCGCCGCCAGTTCCTGATTGGAACCCAAGTCGGCGGGGGCATTGCCTTCAAAGACGACCAGAGGACCTTGCTCCAAGCCACGTGCCTGCGCCATCCCGTGAACCTGATCGAGCAGACGGCTCCGCTCTTCTTCCGATAGCCAGACGGTCTGGAAAGGGCTGTTCGCCGCCAAGGCTCCGGCATTGTCATTGTAGATCCCCTCACCCGGCCGCGTGAGCAGGCGGGGTGCCGGGTTATCGTCATCCATGATAAGATAGGCATCGGCCTCGTTGCACTGCAGCGCGATGCGGACGACCATCTGACCGAGGGTGGCGCGGGCCAAGGTGTAGGCACCGCCGAGGGTCTGGGAGCCGAGGATTACATGGATCCCGAAGGCGCGGCCCTGACGGACGATGCGGTCTAACAAAAGCGAAGCGGATTGTGAAACCGGATCATCCTCGGTGAAGAACTCCTGGAACTCATCGATCATCAGCAAGGTCCGCGGCATGGTCTCGCCGGAGGCCTTGCGGTATCCGGCGAGATCCTGCGAACCGTGCTTGCGGAAGAGCTCACCGCGGCGGCGCAGTTCGTCATCCACGCGATGAAGCACGCTGAGACCGAACTCGCGATCGCTCTCGATCGCGACCACGCGGGCATGCGGCAGGCGCTTGGAGCCATAGCACTTGAACTCCACGCCTTTCTTGAAGTCCACGAGATAGAACTCCACCTCATCCGGACTGCAATGCAGCGCGAGGTTCGTGATCATCACGTGGAAGAGGGTCGACTTGCCCGAACCGGTCTTACCCGCAATGAGCGCGTGCTGACGGGTGCCCTTGCCGAGCGCGAGCCACTGGAACTTCTTCGCGCCACTGCGACCGATCGGCACCCGCAGTTCGTCTCCGGTGGTGTTCGTCCACCAGTCGCTCTCCTGCGGGGCGATGACCTGGAAGGGAACCTCGACGCGATTCGAATCGACGCTGGCTTTGCCAATCCGGTGCACGAGCGCCGTCTCCAGATCACCCTGCGGGGGCGGATTCAGGCGAATTGAATCGGCCCCTGCGGGCAAGCCGAGGACACGCAGAGCGCTGCCGTCGCCTTCCAGGCGCAGGCAGGCGCGTTCCAAGGCCTCGGCAAGGGCGGGATCGATCGTTCCCGGGCGGGGATCGCGGTGCATGAGAAGGTAGACCCCACAGCGGGCACCGCTGGTGGCAATGCTCAGGAGGCGCTTCAGGGCAGTTTCGCTGAAAGATGCGGGGAAACCCGAAATGACGACGAAGCGATGCTTCTCCGCGACGGTGCCGGCCTGACGGTTGTATTCATCCAGCGTGGCGTACTCGTTCCGGAGGTACATCTGGATGACCTTCTCGATGTGCTCGTTGATCTCGGCGAGGCGTTCCTCAATCTGGGTCGTCTGGGTCCAGATGCGTCCTTGGATCAAGCTCTCCTCATAGTCGCCAAGATGCATGAGCCCGGCGAAGTCCTTACCCAGCCCGACGGGATCGATGAGTGTAAAGGTCGCGCGGCCTGCCGGATGAACCGATAGCACGCGCAGCACGATCTCGTTGATCGCGGTTGCGGCGGACGCCGCGTCTCCATCGACAAGCAAGGAGCCGCGCTGCGGCAATCCGAGCGCGAGGGGAAGGTCGAACTCCACCGGACCATCGAGCTTGAAGCGGGTGCTCTCCGGCATGCCTCCGGCCAAGTCGGGCAGGGAAACTCGCAGGCTACCGAAGGGAACCACGGACTCGGATTCCTGCGGTGGTACCCAAGTGCCGATCCAAGACTCCTGCCACTCCGGAAAACGTTGCCGGGCCAAGGCCTGAAGCGAAACGAGATCCGCGTGGAGAGGCTTCACCTGCTCATCCCACTCGCGCCCGAGCTGATCCAGGCCCTCGCGGCGGACAGTATCCGCCTCGCCAATCATGCGCGTGTGTTCGGTTTCACGGAATGACTCATCGCCGCTATTCAAGCGATCCAGCTGCGCCAATCCGGACTGTAGATCATAAGCCACCTTCTCAAGCTGGCGGCGATTGAGTGCGTCCGCCTTCGCGGGCAGGCGGGCCGACTGCTCCTCGATCTTGCGGCGGCCCTGCTTCATCAGCTCTTGGGCTTCTTCATCGGTGAAGCGCATGGTCTCGCTCAGGCCCTCGCTCTGTTCGGCGATGCCCCTACGCAGTTCATTGCCGAGATCCTCGACCGCGGTTTCGGAAGCCGTGATGGCGGCTCTGCCCGCGAGGCGGGCTTCCTGCAGCGACCTGGCGAGACCGCGCGAGGGAATCCAAAGCAAGAGAGCTGACAATACGTAGGCGCCCGCCGCGATCGCAATCGTCGCTTGGGTCACCTTGGCCTGATCAATCGAGCCGACAAAAAACGAAGAGATCACCAGCAAGACGCACAGCACCGGAAGAAGACCGAGCAAGCGCCAGCCGATACCCTTCAGATTCGAATAACGAGCATCCGCTTCCCCGATCTTCTCAAGCCCTCGTGAACGCAACAGCTCGCGATCCGAGCCCTCCGCCGCCCGCGCGCCGCTCAAGCGACCCTTCCTCAGCAAGCCGCTAAAAAGAGGCCGGTAGGCCCAGAGCATTCCAAGCGCGCCGCGGGACATGGCGAGGATGCGGTCCGAGTCCGTAGAGACCAGATCCGAGAACTCGCGATGATCCTGACGCGCGCGGTCCCAAGTCTCCTTCGCATCCTGCTTGAGCCGGTGAGCCTCCGCCTGACGGCGGCCGACCTGCCGGTCCTTTGCCTCGCGGATGCGCCCGGCCAGGCTGCTGTGGGCGGCTTGGGCAGCGGTAGCGATCCACTGACGGCGCGCATAGTACTTCGCCGTGACGCGGGCCTGCTCCTCGTTGTTCGCGGCCATCAATGCCGCGAGACGGTCGGCACGGGTGGTGACACCGGCATCTTTCCGGGAAGTGGACTGCCGCTTGGCGGCCAGCAAGGCGGCCGCATGGGTGCGATTCAACGCGGCCTCCCGGCCCGACACGGAGGAAACGCGCTCCTGGATTTCCTCAAGGAGCTGGCGGATTCGGTCGGGATGGAGCGGGTCATTCACAGTCGGCATGAATCTTGGCTAGGGCGAGGTCGAGTTCTTCGATGATCCGGGTGGCATTGGCAACCGCTTGAGGCAAGGAGGCGAGATATTCCTTCTCGAACTCCAGTGCCTTGGTGTCCCGCCAGCTCATCTTGGCATCCTCCCAGCGGGCGAACAATTCGCGGGTGGATTCATTGAGCAGGGATTTGCTGCCACCGAGGCTCATGGCTCGCTCCTTTCTTCCGTAGCGGTGGAGGGGGCGGGACGCGGCGCGGCGCTGACCCCGGCGTAATCCTGAAGGTGGCGGACCGCATTCCCCAGAAAGACGACGCCATGCGGCACCTGGCGGGAGAGTGTCTCCTGGAGGCTTTCCAACTGCTTGGCCAGCGCCTCCACGCGCGCATCATAGGCCTGCCGCCAGCGCTTCAGCACGGCGAGCTTTTCCTCCGCCTCCACCAGCGCGCGGCGGGCCTTCTTCACGGCGAGCTGCTGGACCGACTTGTCCTGCCGGAGGGAGGAGAGGCGGGCGCTGAAGAGCTCCTGCTCCGCCTGCTCCAAGGCCCGGGCACGGCGGCGATACTCCCCTTCCCACTTCTGGCGCTGCTCGCTCTCCAGCCAGCCGCGGGTCCGCTTCACCTCCCCGGTGACGTCGTCCAAAGCACGGCGAGAACGCTCGGCAAAGCGAATCAAAGTGGCGCGGAACGCCTCGATGGCGTCGATCGATCCGACTCGTGCCTGGGAGTCCATGGGCGGGTTTCAGCGTTGGTCGAGGTACTGCTGGATGCGCTCCGCCTTCCTGAGCAGGTAGGGCGTGTGCTGATCGGAAAGCTCGATGAAGCGCTTCATGGTCTTCATCATCTGGAGGAACTCGGCGGAGAACTTCTCGTGCTCCTGATCCTGCCAAGAATCGCCCAGCGCGGAGAAGCGGGACATGAGCGAGGTGGTGCGCTCCCGCACCTCGTTATTGAAGCGCTTCAGCTCTGCGGCGAAACGCCTGACTTCCTCGGGATCGATGATCGCTTGGGCCATACCCTATTTTCAGCGGACTTTCCTTCCGGTCGAGGAATACCGTGAAGTTTTGCCAAGGAAAAACACCGCCTTTACAATGAACCGTCTGCGGGTGGGTTGGTTTCGCGAAATTTTTGTTCGGGGGTGTTTAAAGGGGGAGGATTTACGGGTGGGTTTTGGGAACAGCCGTTCAACCGCAGATGAACGGGATGCACGCAGATGAAGAAGATTGGGGACCGGGATGGGTGGGATGGGAATGGGGATTTGATTGCGGTGCCGTTGGGGGATTTTTGAACAGGAGGGAAGGGAGAGAAGGGAGTGCGGATAGCCGGGGGATTGCCGGTTAACCGCGATGAACGGGGGGCAGGATTCATTTGCGAATCCGAGGGAGGGATGGGCCGAATCCGCGCGGGTGGCGGGGCTGTCGCGAATCTTGGAATAAAATACTTCGTGCCCGTCGCTTTCCGGGCGTCCAATCTCCGGCCCGGCCTTTGCATCCCATGAAGCGGTATCTGATTCTTCTCGCCCTGCTGCCTTCCTGCGGGAAGGAGAAGTCCCCCGCTCCCGCCGCGGCGGAGAAGCCTGCCGCGCCGGCCCAAGTCCCCGGACTGGAGCGCAAGGAGGGAATGGTGAAGCTGGCGGGCGGTAGCTACAAGATGGGGCATGACGGCCCCTTCGACACGCCCTACGGGCGCAAGGAATTCCCCGAGGAAGCCCCGGCGCACGAGGTGAGCGTGAAACCCTTCTGGGTGGACGAGACGGAGGTGACGAACGCGCAGTTCGCGGAATTCGTGAAGGCGACGAACTACATCACCTTCGCGGAGCGGGTGGTGAAGGCGGAGGACTTCCCCCCCGAAGCGAGGGCGAACCTGCCGCCGGGCGATCTGGCGAACGGGGCGATCGTCTTTCGTGAGGACGCGCATGTGGAGGGCAACCCGAACGAAGCGGGTCGTGCGCTGGAATGGTGGCGCTGGGACCCTAAGGCCAACTGGCGCCACCCTGCGGGGGAAGGCACGAGCATCGAGGGCAAGGAGAGCCACCCCGTGGTATGCGTGACGTACGAGGATGCGAGCGCCTATGCGAAGTGGGCCGGCAAGCGACTGCCGACCGAGGCCGAGTGGGAATTCGCGGCGCGGGGCGGGCTAGTGGACAAGATCTACTCTTGGGGCGACGAGCTGAAGCCGGGCGGCCAATGGATGGCCAACACGTGGCAAGGCGAATTCCCTAACAAAAATACCGGCGACGATGGATACACCGGCTCCGCACCGGTGAAGACCTTCGCACCGAACGGCTACGGTCTTTACGACATGGCGGGGAACGTGTGGGAGATCTGCAACGATCTCTACGACCCGAACTACTTCACGCAATGCGACCCGGACAATCCGCAAGGACCGGCGCAATGGGTGAACCGCGATACGGGCCTGAAGGGCGACGGGAAGATCCACCGGGTGACGAAGGGAGGGTCCTTCCTATGCCACGTTTCCTACTGCATGCGCTACCGCCCTGCGGCGCGGCACTCGCAGGATACGGAGTCCCCGACCAATCACACGGGCTTCCGCTGTGTGAAGGATTGATGTCGCGAAGAAATGAAATCCGCTGATTGAATGGGGCGCCGCGGCACGTTGATGCAGCGCCCATGAAACGCGTTTCATTCCTTCTCACCCTGACAGGCTTGGCCTGTGCGGCGGAACCGTGCCGGATCGAAGTGGTCGACAAAGAGAACGGCTGGCCGGTGCCGATGGTGGAGCTGCGGACGACGCACGAGGCGCGGTATGTGACGGATAACGCGGGGCTGGTGGCGCTGGAGGATAACGACCTCTTCGACCGCGAGGTGTACCTGCATGTGAAGGGACATGGCTACGGGGTGCCGAAGGATGGCTTCGGCTTCCAAGGGGTGCGGGTCACGCCGAAGGCGGGTGGAAAGGTGCGGATCGAAGTCGAGCGGAGCAATGTGGCGAAGCGGCTGGGACGCGTGACGGGTGCCGGGCAATTCGCGGAGAGCGGGAAGCTGGGGATCAAGGCTCCGCTGCCGGAGACGGGAGTCTATGGCTGCGACTCGGTGCTGATGGCGAAGCACGGCTCGAAGCTCTTCTGGCTCTGGGGCGATACGACAATGCCGAACTATCCGCTGGGGATCTTCGACTCAACGGCGGCGCTGACCGAACTGCAGCCGCTAAAGGAATTCAAGCCGCCGATCGCGATGCCCTACACGCTCTTCCGCGATGACAAGGGCCGGGCCCGCGGGGTGGCTAAGATGCCGGGAGACGGACCGACCTGGCTGGGCGGGATGACAAGCGTGCCGGACAAGGGAGGGAAGCCACAACTGGTGGCGCTCTACTCGAAGATCAAAAACCATCTCGATGAATACGAGGTGGGCCTGTGCCGCTGGGACGAGAAGAAGAGCGAATTCGAGAAGGTGAAGGTGGTTTGGAAGGACGGCGACGGCAAGAAGCCGCTGCTGCCGCGCGGGCATCCCTTTACCTGGAAAGATGCCGCAGGCGAGGAGTGGCTGCTCTTCGGCGATCCCTTCCCGGAAGCGCGCTGCGAGGCGAGCTATGAGGCCTGGAGCGACCCGGCGGCGTGGGAGAAGGTGGAAGAAGCCGCAGCGCCACGCTCTGCCGAAGACGGCTCAGAGGTGAAGCCGCACCGTGGCTCGGTGGTGTGGAGCCCCTTCCGCAAGAAGTGGATCAGCATCTTCACGCAGACCTATGGCAAGCCCTCGACCTTCGGAGAGATCTGGTATGCGGAGGCGGATTCACCGATGGGCCCCTGGGGCAAGGCGGTGAAGGTGCTGACGCATGACAACTACACCTTCTATAATCCGAAGATCCATGCGGAGCTGACTCCGGAGAAGGCGAGCTTCATCGTCTTCGAGGGGACTTACACGGCGGAATTCGCCGACAAGCCGCAGCCGACGCCGCGCTATAACTACAACCAGATCCTCTACCGGCTGGATCTAGATGATCCGAAGCTGAAGGGGGCGCAGTGAGGGGTGGCTTCAATCTGAGGCTTGTTGCCGGGTAGCCGTCGTATCTGGCTGCGGGCTGGTTGACCGCGGATTACACGGATGACGCGGATGAAGAGAGTTGGGACCAAGATGGATGAGGACTTGATCCTGATCCATCTTCTTTGGCCCTTAGCCGGCGAGTGACCAGCGGCCGAGGATCTGATACTTGGTTTGACCGACCATGCTCCGGATGAGCACGAGCTCATTCACCATCCAGCCGATGGGATCGATAGAGACCTCGGGGACGGGTTCCTTGGCATAGGCCAAGGTGACGTGGGGATCGAAGCTGGAATTCTTGCCGACGCGGAAGCCTTGCTTGGCGAACTCGATGACGAGGGCTTCCTGAAAGGTGTGGAGGGCCGTGTCCTTGTTGGTGTTTCTGAGCACGAAAGGAAGCGCTCTGGCACCCCGATAGGTGAACGCCTGATTCAGGGAGAGATCAAACGGATGCGAGAGCGCGGCGGCGGCATGGCAAGCTCGCTTGGCTGCCGCGACATGGGCATCCGGCAGGGCGTCGCGATAGGTGCCGACATGATAGAGGGTGACATGCAGATGGTCTTCCGGGAGGAGCTTGCCTTGGACGCCTAGCAAGTCCTTTAAACCGATCCCGAGATTGGACAGCCGCTTGGCATCCTCCGCACCGGGAAAGACGGCGACGAAGAGGTTGTCGATCGACGGGCTCGCGCCCGGAGCTCCCATCCCGGGGAGTAAAAGTTGTTCGGCCATATTAAGTAATCTAGAGGCACGATTCCATTCCTCAAAGGAATTCTTGCCGGTGCGCTCTAATGGAAATCATGGGAGTCCGCGGCGTGGACGGGCTCGGCGCCGGGAAGAGGAAACACGTCCTCGACGAAGATGGTGCGTTGCCCGCCCTCGGCAATCTGGACGCGACCCGTGGCCATGAGGAAGGGTTCGCTGACGATGACCATGCGCTGGCGCTGGAAGTTCTCCTTCTTCACGAAGAGATTCGAGATACCGGTTTCGTCTTCGAGCGAGATGAAGCAGTGGCCCTTTGCAGTGCCGGGGCGCTGGCGACAGATGACGAGCCCCCCTACCCTGGCGGGCACGCCGTGAGACAAGGTCTGGAGTTCTCGGGCATTGGTGAGCCGCCATTCCGGGTGGCTGCGGCGCCAGAGCGTCATGGGGTGCGGGCCGGTGGAAGCGCCTTGGATGGAGAGATCGGAGGCGAGGCGCTCGTGGATGCTCATGGCGGGCAGGACTGCGGCGGCGGTTTCATCGCGGCTCTCTAACAAGTCGCCATAGAGCGGTAGCTCGACTTGCCACATGGCATCGCGGCGGTGGGCGATCTTGGGGAGGTCGTTGAGGGCACCAGACTTGGCGAGGATGCGGCGTTCCTTGGCATTTGGCGCAACGCGGGCGAGGAAGTCCGGGAGGGAGGAGAAGGGTTGCTTGTCCCTTTCGGTGATGATGCGTTCCCGGGTTTCCGCAGAAATGCCGCGGAGGCGATGGAGGCCGAGGCGGATGGCATCCTGATCCACAAGCTCCGTGACCAAGAGGCTATGAACACATGAAACCGGCAGCATCCTGATCCCCCGGCGCTTGGCATCCTGGATCAGCGTGTGGGCCGAGTAGAAGCCCATGGGCTGATTATTGAGCAGGCCGGTGTAGAAAGCGGCGGGTTCGTAGAATCTGAACCAGCAGGACCAATAAGCGATGGCAGCAAAGGACAAAGCGTGGCTCTCCGGGAAGCCATAGAGTGAGAAGTTACCCACTGCATGGACCACCTTGTCCTGCACCTCCTGGCTGACGTTGCGCTCATTCATCCTGTCTCGAAGCTTTCCCTTCACTTCCTCCATTCTTTTATCGGAGCGATTGAAGGACATCGCCTTTCTGAGTTGAGCGGCCTCATTACCGGTAAACCCAGCAATGATCTCAGCCATCTTGAGCACTTGCTCCTGAAAGAGGGGAACACCCAAGGTGCGCTCCAAGACCTTATTGAAGCGATGATCAATCAGGTCTACTTTCTCCTGCCCGTTCCTTCTTCTCAAATAAGGATGGAGAAGTCCGCCGACGATGGGCCCCGGCCTCACAATGGCGACTTGAATTGCAACCTCATAGAAGTTGTTAGGCCGCAGAATCGACAAGGTTGCCATCTGAGCCCTCGATTCAACCTGGAAGGTCCCCAAAGTATCCGACCTGTGGAGCATTCCGTATATGGCTTTGTCTTCCAGGTCGATCTTGGTGAGATCGAAATCTTTCTCAGTGCGGCGGCGGATCTCGATCATGTTCTCCATGGCGGCGAGCATGCCGAGGCCTAACAGATCGATCTTCACCAAGCCGAGGTCCTCGCAGTCGTCCTTGTCCCACTGGACAATGGTGCGGTCCGGCATGCTGGCAGGCTGGATGGGCACGACTTCATCGAGGCTATGGTTGCAGATGACGATGCCGCCGGAGTGTTGGCCGAGGTGGCGTGGAAGGCCGAGGACGGCGTGATACAGTTTGTTCAGGGCCAGGAGACGCGGATGGGATGGCGGGAGGAGGTTGGCCATCTGGCCTTCGAAGACTTCCTGGCGTTCGGCTTCGATCTCTTCCGGAGTGGGGGGCGTAGCGGTGTCGTCGCGCGGCCTTGGCAGAGGATTCCCTGGCTTCGTGCGAATTTGACGATGTCCTGAACGATGAGGAAGTAGCCGGAGAGTTCGAGGCGTCCGATGAGGTCGATCTCTTTTGCGATCTTGTCGCGGATGTCCTGAGTGACTTCGCGATACTTTTCGACAACTCCCAACTCGCACTGCCGCTTCAAGTATTCCGTTTGCTCGGAGAGATTCATCATCTTTCCGTTTTCATCGGGAAGCGAGGGGAACTCGTAGCCGAGATTCTCCAGGGTGAAGTCGATTCGTTCGGACAGCTCCAAGGTGTTTTCCAGGGCTTCGCGGAGGTCGGCGAAGAGTGCGGTCATTTGGCGGGGGGACTTGAGGTGGCGTTCTCCGTTCGGCTCTAACAGAAGGCCCGCGGCATCGAGGGAGGTGTGATGGCGGAGGCAGGTGAAGGCGTCGGCCAGCAGGCGGTTCTCGCGGGCGGCATAGAGGGGGGCGTTGCTGGCGAGGAGGGGGAGGCGGAGGTGGCGGGCGAGATCAACGAGCTGGCGGTTAAGCTTGGCGTCGTCGCGCAGGCCGTGGCGGAGGATCTCGACGTAGAGGTTCCGGTGGCCGAAGGTGTGGATGAGGGCGCGGGCGGCGAGCAGGGCGGCCTCGCGGTCGTCGCGGAGCAAGTGGCGGATGACGGGACCCTCGCGATCACCTGTTAGAGCAATGAGGTCGCCTTGGTTCAGCGCGCCGTGGCTCACGATCTCCTTCAGGTGGCGGTTGGTGAGATGGCGGGAGAGCGTCTGGTAGCCTTGGCGGGTGGCGCAGATGACCGGGATATGGGCTCCATCGATTTCGAGGGTAGCGCCGGTGATGGCGCGGAGGCCCCTTTTCCTCGCTTCATGATAGGCGCGGGCGGAGCCGTAGAAGCCTTCGTGATCAGTGATGGCGATGGTGCCGAGGCCGATCTGCGCGGCGCGTTCCATGAGGACTTCGGGATCGCTCGCGCCGCGGAGGAAGGAGAAGGCGGAGCGGGCGTGGAATTCGCTGAATGGAAGTTCGCGGGACATCACTGGTAGAAGCCGTCGATGAGCCAGCTGTCCGGCGGGGTGAAGGCGAGGCGGAGGAGGTGATCGCCGGGGAGGAGCACGTCCCATTCGATGCGTTGCCATGAGGTATCGGGGTCCCACCAGTGGCCGGAGTGGCGGAAGGGTCCTCGGGTTTCCATCACTTGGCCGCGATAGGGGCCGGTCAAGAGGGCCAGGGGACGAGGCTGGCGGGGATCGGCATCCGCGGCGACCATCACGGGGGTGGCGGGGCGGAGACGGCGCAGGGGCAGGGAGCAGGAAGGCAAGAAGATGCCTGCGGGGATGGCGGTAGGCCCCGCATCGGCGGAGCGCAGCTTGAAGTCATCCGGGCGGTGGCTTGCCGGCGGCAGGGGGATGCCGACTTTTCCGGAGCCTAACAGGGCCTCGAGCTGGGCAAGGGTATCGGTCCAGCGCTCCGGCTGCGGGAGCTGGCGGATGAACCAATCGCGCTGAGCGGCGGTGGGGAGTGCCGTCTCGACATCCAAGGTGATGGCCGTGATGCCGCTGCCGGTCTTGATGGAATCTAACAGAACCTGGACGGGTCGGAGCAATTCGGACTCTTCCACCCGGGGTTCGGGCAGGCGGATCTCGCGGTGCAGGGAGGCACCCTTCTCCAGATGGAATACGATCTTCAGCAGCTTCACCGCCACGTGACGCGCGGCGAGGCGGGCGGAGAGCGAGTGAAAGAGCCGCTTGAAGGCGAAGACCAAGGGTTCCGTGGCCGTCACCGATTCCTCGAAATCCAAGGTCTGGGCCAAGGTCTCCGGAGGACGATGGAGGCGGAGCAAGCGGCATCTCTTGCCATGCAGGAGATCATGCCATGCTCCGGAGCCGGGACCCAGGCGCGCGGTCAACTCCTGGCGCGGCAGCTTCATGAAATCGCCCAAGGTGGAGAGCCCCCAATCCTTCAGCAGCGGCAGGAAGCCCTCACCCTCCGGCAAGAAGGCGAGGAGCGACAGGGGCAAGACCGAAATCTCCGCGGCTGCCACCATGCGCCCGTGACAGCTTTCGTGGCGCACCGCGAGCCGGGCCAGATCCGGAGTGACCGCCCGGGTGTGATAGACAAAGGCATCCGCCACTTCCAGCTCCCCCAGCCGGGAGGCATGGCGGGATGATGTGCGGGAGAGATCCAGCAGGATCGTATCCCGACTCACGATCTCCAGATCAGGCGAGATGCTCTCCGCACCCGCGACCATTTCCCGCAGCAGCTCCGCCTCCCCCGGCGGGTGCGGCGCGAGCACCTGCAAATCCGGACAGCGGACCAAGGCGCGGTTCAAGGGCCAGCCCGGGCCGATGCCGGTGTTCCGGGCCAGATCGTTCACCGTCTGCAAGCGCAGGCCGACCTTTTCCATGATGGCGTCCGGATCCACATCCGCCTCCAGCACGGCGCAGGGTCTCCCCCGCCCTGCCGGGAACGCCCGCAGTGCCGCCATGATCGAGAGATCCGGGAGATGGAGCGCGGCAAACATAACTCATCGGGTCTTTTTCATGCGCTCCGGAACCATGCGCAGGCGCGCAATCAGATCGCGGCGCGGCAGTTCGAAATCCGCCAGCCCCAGCTTTGCATTCAGGCTCAGCCGGACCCCGGCGCAGGGCACTTGGGCGAAGGGCGACATCACCACCAGGCGGCAGCTCCCGGTGGCGGCGGCCAGCTTCAACCGCCACCAGGCGGAAGACGGAATGGCGCGCAGCTCGCGGCTGGCAATCCCGCAGGTATCCAGCAGGATGAAAGGAATGTTCCCGTCCCGCACCAACAGGTCGGTGGATTTCAGCATTTCCTCCGCGCTGAGACAGCGCACCCACACCAGCCGTGAGCAGGCCTGAGGCGTGAAGGAAGCGGGGTCGAAATGATCGCCGCCATCCACCAGAATGAAGTCCGGAAGCGCCGCAAGCTCCTCAGGCTCACCGAGCAAGCCAGCCACCAGCAAGCCTACCCCCGAACCGACAACTTCCGAGATCATCCCCGGCGGGAAGAAGCCAGGATCGAAGGGCTGGCCCTCGTCCGGTTGCTCCTCCGTAGCCATCAGGACAGGTGCATGGGCCTGCGGGAATTTCTCCCGCAGTTGCCTGCGCAAATCCTCGATCACCGGGGTGGCCACCCGGGCAAGCTAGGCTTAAACGGTGAAATGTTCAATAGAACAGTTCCGACGGAAATCCGGAATCCGGGGCTTGGCTCCGCCGGAAGCGCCGACCAAACGCAGGCGATTACCCAAACGCACCCCAATTTAAGACATCTCTACCCAAAAACGGCATATCTCTTCATAGTAACTAAAAATAACTCGACCGACCCAACTCGATGGTTAGTCCTAACAACGAGTGATGATACATCGACCATCACTCGAACAATACCTCCATGAAATCACACTCAGCCATCAGGTTCAGGAATGTCCTGCTGACATGCTGCTCCGCCACGCTGTGGGGCAGCCCGCCGGCGTCGGGACAGATCCAAGTAACCGACCTCTCCACCCTGACCCCGCAGGCGCTCGCCCAAGAAATCGCGGGGAACGGAATGACGATCAGCAACGTCCAGTTCAACCAACCCGGAGCGACCGCGGCCGCCGGCAAGTTCACGGGCGGAAACGCAATCATCGGCTTCGGCACGGGAGTGATCCTATCCTCCGGATCCGCCGCAAATATCAGCTCCACCGTCAACCAGTCGCCATCCACCACCGACACGCTCGGCCTGCCCGGCGATGCCGATCTGGATGGCATTGCCGCTCCCTACTCGACCCAAGACGCCATCGTCCTGGAGTTCGATTTCATTCCGAACGACGACCGGGTCTCCTTCGACTTTGTCTTCGCGTCGGAAGAATACAACGAATTCGTCGGATCTTCATACAACGACGTCTTCGGCTTCTTCGTCAACGGGGTGAACTGCGCGCTGGTCGGCCCGAACGGTGATCCGGTCACCATCAACACCGTGAACTTCAACCAGAACGTCCAGCTCTATCAGAACAACGATCCCTTCGATCCGCCGTTCCGGCAGACGTCCCACCAACTGGAGGCCGACGGCTTCACCAAGGTCCTGACCGCGACCGCGACGGTCACGCCGAACGTGGTGAACCACGTCCGCTTCGCCATCGCAGATACCACCGACCAGCAATTCGACTCGTGGGTCATGATCCGGACCGACAGCTTCCAGGTCGGCGATCCGGTGGTGGTGACCAAGACCGCAGCCAATCCCACCAGTTCACCCGGTGGAGCGAACGCATATACCATCACGCTCACCAACCAGGCGAACACGGCGCACACCCTCACCGAGATCGAGGATTTCCTGCCGGCCGGCTTCACCTACACGGCCGGTTCGACCACGGGGATCACGACGGCCAACCCGAGCGTGAGCGGCCGCACCCTGACCTGGACCGGACCTTTCGTGATCCCGGCACTCGGAAGCGCGCAACTGAACTTCAACGTCACGGTGTCTCCAATCTCCGGGACCTACTACAACAGCGCCTTGGCGCGGGGAAATGCGCCGATCGTTCCTTCCGGCGATACCGCGCCGATCACCATCGCGCATCCCAATCCCCTGAAGTAGGTCGCGGACTTCGACTCCCTGGGGATATCGAGCACGAACGGCCTTTACGGCTTCGGCTCCCCGGTGGTGGCACCGGACGGCACGATCTTCCTGCCCGCGGTGGACAGCAACACGCTGCACCTGCTGGGAGTGAAGCCAAATGGCACGCTGGCCACGGGTTTCCCGGCGGCGATCGGGACGCTCTACGATGTGCCCGCCTCTTCCGTGACCCTGGCACACGGGGGCCGGGTGCTGGCACTGGGCGACGCGGTGTACTGCGTGGCCTACAAACATGCCTCCGCATCCGACGGGGTCCGGCTGTGGCGCTACCCCTCGAACACAAACTCCACCCTGACGGTATCGCGGAGCTCCATTGCCCTGGATAGCGCGGGCAACTCCTACTTCGTGGATGACAACAACAAGCTCTACGGGCTTTCGCCCTCCGGCACCGAGCTGTGGGCACCGGTCACCGTGGACGCTAGCCTCGCCCATGATGTGGTCTCATCCCCCGTCATCGGCCGCAACGGGCTGCTCTATCTCATCAGCGATCCGGCCAGCTACGGTGATCCCCTGCATGTCATCGCGGTGAACACCGCCACCGGGGCAACCGTGCATCAGGTGCAGCTCGCCAGCGATCAGGCGGGAGGCTCCCCGGTGGTTCTGGCCGACGGCAACCTGCTGGTCTCGACCTACACGGAATACAATTACAACGGAACTTTGACCGTGCTCTCCCCCACCCTCGCGGTGAAGGGGCAATGGATCGAACCAAACTCAGCCGGGATCAAGGCGACACCGATCGTCTCGCCCTCCAACGCGGTTTTCGTGGGCAGCACGGACGGTGTCTTCCACAAGCTCCAACTCAGCTATGATGGCTCCGGCAATGCCAGCTTCACGCCGGTGTGGAACTACCAAAGCGCCACCAGCACCGCATTCAACGGCCCGGCGGTTCTCTCGATCCAAAGTAACATCGTCCTGGCAGCCGAAGACGGACGGGTACACTTCCTTAAGGATCTGGGCTCCAGCTTCCTGGCCGAAGTACCCTATGTGAGTAACGGTGTGATCGCGTCCTCACCGGCCCTCGGACCGGATGGCAGCATCTACGTGAACTCGAACGCCGTGGGCCTGCATGCCTTCCACGGCAACGATGCCGTAGAACCCCGCGGCTGGACCAGCTGGCGCAACGGCCGGACCGGTCGTGCCAACGCGCTGGACGTATCGCCCCAAGCGACCTCCATCCCGATCCCGCCGACCTTCGCGCTCACCCGCTTCGTGGATCCGGCGAATCCGAGCACCGGCTTCGGTTCGAACTACGGCCAAGTCTACACCGTGAACAACAACCAAGCCGCCTACGGCATGGCACAAGGCGGTGCGCATGACGGCGTATTCGAGCTTTACCAGAATACCATGCACGATCTGGGAATCTATGCCGCCGGCAACACGCCCGTGATCAACCGAGGCAACGACCGTCACTACGCGGTCGGGCGCACGTGGGACGGCGTGACCCGGGATGGGGTGAACAATCCGCGCTTCTACTCGCTGTGGTATCATCGCGGTGCCACGCCGTGGCAGATCTCGGCGCACGACGCGATGCCCAGCTCGGTGAACGTCCATGGCCTGGTCTGCGGCGACGTGAAAACCAGCACTGTCGTCCAAGCCCCGCCCGGCGGTCCGCGGATCCGAGTGCTTCAGTACGCCATGAAACCGGCCGTGTGGGAAGCGGGAGTGCCGACTTTCCTACCCGATACCACCCCGGCTTACTACAGTTCCTACGCGCAGGACATCAATGCGGCGGGCACGGTATGCGGTAATACCTTCAATGGTCCGCTGATTTGGACTCGAGGTCCCGGAGGCTATACCGCCCAGTATCTGCCGAATTCGATCGCCTCGAGTGTCATGGCCCGGGCCATCAATGATGCCGGCGTCGTGGTCGGCTGGGGAATCGCCAACTCGACGATGTATGGCAGCGTGTGGATTCCCGATGCGAACGGGCAATACACGCAGTATGTGCACCAGGACTGCCAGTTCGAGGACATCAACAACTTCGGGCTGATCGTGGGGAGCCACACCAATGCCGCATCCCTCTGGCAGCCCACCGGCACGGGCACCTATTCCCGGATCAACCTGAATACGCGCTTCAGCGACGCCACATGGACGACGCTCTACACGGCGCTGACGATCAACGATTCCAACTACATCGGCGGCTACGGAAGCCGCAGCTACAAGATCCAAGGCTACGTCCTGAAGCCCTGAATCGGTTTAATGAAGAGGCCGGGCGGCAGGTGCCGTCCGGCCTTTTCTTTTGGGGCACGGAGCGATCTGCCGGTAGGTTTCGGAACAGCCGTTCAACCACAGATGAACGGGATGCACGCAGATGAAGAAGATTGGGACCAGGATGGATAGGATGGATAAGATTGGAATGGGGATTTGATCCCAATGCCGGTGGGATCCGATCCCGGATGGCCATCGTACCGGGCTTCTGGCTGACTGACCGCGGATAGCACGGATTACGCGGATGAAGAGATTGGGACCGGGATGGATGGGATGGGTAAGATGAGAATTTGCGATCCGATTGCGATCCCGTTATGGGCTCGTTCCATGAGTGATTGAGAGCACTCACAAAAAAGGCCGGGTGGCAGGTGCCATCCGACCTTTTCTATTTCCCCGGGATGGGCGTGGCTGATCTGTTAGATGGAGTCGGAAAGCGGAAGGACTTTTACGGGCAGCTTCGGCTTCTCGCCGTCGGCGACGTAGATGACGAATTGCTGGCGGGTGCCGGCTGCTTTCTCGACCTGGGTGGAGAAGCAGGGCTTCAGGCCGCCTTCAGGAGCGGGATACTGGATCGTCAGCGGGATGGCCTTCTTCCCATCCGGCATGCGCTGGATCATGGTCGTGGCCGGGTTGAGCTTGAGCTTGAGATCCCCCCAGGTGACGGCCATCGGCTTCGCGGTCAGGTTGATGAAACGGAATTCGCCTTCCTTGGTATCATCCGGCAGGGCGAAGACGCGGGCAGCTTCATTCCACGACTTTCCGGTGCGCCACACGAGCGCGAGGGTGGAACTGGATTGCGAGAGCGGGATGCTGACCCAAGGAGCTCCGGCGGCGGTCTTCACGGCGAGCTTACCATCCTGCGGAGAGGGAACCATGAGCGGCGGCGTGGCCGTACCCAGACGGAGGCGGAGCGGAAACTCCTTCGGCGCTTCCTCGGTGGCGATCTTGCTGGCCACCATGATCTCGCGCGGCGGCACGGTGCCTTCCGGTGCGGGGATCTCATAGCGCACGCCGGCCTTCACCTCCTGACGAAAGGGCGGAGGATCACCGAGCGGAAGGATGCGCAGGCTATGTTGGGCCGCCGGCTCCTGAGCGAAGGCGACCGCGGTGAAAAGCAGGGATGCAGCGGCAGGAAGAAACTTCATGTCCGCTCCAGCTAGGGCAATGCGCGAAGAAATTCATGATCCGCAAAGTGACGTTCCTGTCGCATTCGGAGGCACGGAAAATGGAGCACTCGCGCAAACCCTTTGCAGGCAAGGGCATGTCGCCCGGACGGATTACCCATGTGACAGACGCGACACTTCCGATGTGGCGAACTTGCTACACAAGCAGCTCATAGGCAGCGATTCGCGTGTCTCATCTGTAACCCTTGTTTCATGGCTACGCAGACCGATTTCCACCCACGGTCCGCGCCGCATGAAAAAACTTCCCTCGCGTTTGAGCGCTTTCATCGCGCTTGCCACGCCCGGACTGACCTTCGCTCTCGAGCACGGCAGCCTGAACGTGGTGCAGCTGAATACCACCAACAACAACCAGACCACTGTAGACCCCGCGGTAGCGGTCACCATCAAGCCGGGTGCCACGCCGGGGATCCATGTGCGCGGTCACAACCGCGGCGACATCGACATGCAGTTCGGCGACAACTTCGCGACGAACAACGTGAACGGCGTGATGATCACGTCGGTAACGGAGAACGGCCGGAACAACGTCTCCGGCGGTGGGCCGAACGGCACTACCTACGCCACCAGCCACTCGGAAATCTCCGGCGGCGGATTCTATCTTCCGATCCAATCGACCTCCGGCGGGACCGAGCCGGCCGGCGAGTTCAACATCAACGTGGCCGCCGCCTGGTTCCCGTATGCAGAAGGCTGGCTGGGAGCTCACGCCAGCGCAGGAAGCACGAACGGAGGTCCGCTCACCACTTTCCTGAGCCATCCCTCGATCCGCTCCGGCGTGGGCATGGAGTTCACGGATCTCAGCGGCGGCCTGGCCTCGCTGAATCTCTCCGCCCTGCAATCGCATGGCGTGCCCGCCACCTCCGCGAACGGCGTGCTCCTCGTCATCGGTGGCAAGAACGAGGGCAACTTCGCGCTCTCCTCCGACAATGCGGACGGCAGCTTCAGCATCTCCGTGAAGGACAATGCGAGCAACAATGCCACGGCCTATGAGCAGGATGGCCTGGCCTTCGCCTACGCCCCGGTGGCAGCAGCCGGTCGCGGCCACGTGAAAGCCGTAGGCCGCGTGCAGAGCGATGGCAGCTCCGAAGTAGGCAGCGCCAACTACACGATCACCAAGCTGGCAGGTGTCGGCCAATGGTTGCTCCAGATCCCGGGCCAGACGGAAAGCACCGGCACGCTGATCATCTCCGCGGACGGCGGCAAGCCACCGACGGGTGTGACCCCGGTGCCTAACAATACGGACAACTTCGTCTGCTACCAATGGGACACCGCGCAATCCGGCTGGGTGATCCAAAGCCGGGATCTCTCCCCCGCCACGCTGGAAGACGGCGCCACGGCGGATGAAGACATGTTCAGCTTCGTCTTCCTGACGAAGGAGCCGGCCATCTCCCTGACGCATCCCGTGGCCGGCACGATCTACCCGACGAGCAGTGGCCAGCAACTGACGCTGACGGCGGCAGTGACGACGGCCACCCCGGCGGCGGTGCAGCAGGTGAACTTCATGATCGACGGTGTCTCCGTGGGCACGGATTCCACCGCTCCCTACGAGATCACCATCCCCGCGCCGCTCCCGGGCTATCGCTTCGTGGAAGCCTTCGCCACGCTTGAAGGCGGCAGCACCGTTTCCAGCGTGAGCACCCGCATCATCATGGAAGCGCCGGTGAACCCGGCCACGCCTCCGGGCTCCAGCCTGGGGATCATCGACGGCGGAGATCGCGAGATCGATCCGAAGCCGCCGGAAACGGCCGAGACGCCTCCAAACGCCACGCCGAACTGGCAGACGCTGACGAGCACCAATGCGCCGCTGGCCTTCACCGCGCCGGACACCACCCTGGGAGCACCGGCCGTGAACATCAACGGTAGCCCGGTGCCCTTCAACTCCGGCATCCTCTTCGCCACCAACTACGCGGGCGACAACTGGTTCGACACGACCACACGTGGATCGATCGACAACTTCGTGATCCCGCGCAATGAGGGCGGCAACTACGCGCTGGCAACGACCGACGTGGCGCAGGACGGTCAAACCGATCCCGTGACGCGGCCGGAATCGAGCCGCTTCGCGCTCGGCTTCTTCCCCTATGCGAACGGCTGGACGGGAGCGAACGTGAATGCCGACGCGACGATCAGCAGCAGCACCAGCCTGCCGGTCGGCATCGGCGTGACCAATCCCTCCGCGGGCAACTACCTGATCACCGGGCTGCCGCTGACGGGTAACATGATCGCGATCAGCTCGGGAGCAGGCACGGGAGCAGACAACGTCTCCAACGTGGGCCAAACCGGCATCAGCTGGACGGTGGTAAACCGCGATAACTCGCAGAACGTGGAGAACGGCGACTTCTCCTTCCTCTACATCCCCTACGAAACGAAGGGCGTATATAGCGGCCGGATCCTGAACAACGGCACGCTGGTACCGCTGAACGGAACGCTGGATGCGATCGGGGCCACGACCCGCGAAGTGGGTGCATCCTACGAGATCACCTTCGGCGACGGCAGCGTGATCAATCCCTCGAACACGCAGCTCTTCATCACCGCCGACCACCAGGCAGGTAACGGCGGAGACAACATCTACTCCTACTATGCGGAAGGTAACAAGTTCATGGTCTTCTCGCACGACCTGCCGGGCGTGTCGGGCAGCCCGCAGGCGGGCGGCTTCCGCTTCCTAGCGGTGCCGCTGAATCCGGTGGCTACCGTGGGTGACGAGGTCTACGTGAAGACGACGGACGGACTCGCCACGGAGAACAGCACGAACGAGACAGTCCAATTCACCTTCACCCGCACGGGCAACCTGAGCGCGCCGCTGACGGTGAACTACACGCTCTCCGGCGACGCGACCAGCGGAACGGACTACATCGCGCCTTCCGGCAGCGTGAGCTTCGCCGCGGGCTCGGCCACCGCCACGGTGGACATCACGATCAACACGGACAGCCAGTTCGAGTTCGACGAGACGGTGACGATCGCACTTGCGGCGGGCAGCGGCTACACCGCCACCTCGTTCACGGCCAGCGCGACGATCCAGAATGCGGCCTCGCTGGTCCCGGTGCAGACGGTTTCGTTCCAGAACGGCATCGGCGGCTACACCGGCACCTTCACCAAGCACATCGGCAAGAATGCGGTCGCCGACGCCAACGGCAATCCGGTCTACACGAACACGCTGGGCAGCGCGACGGGTGCCTTCTACGTGGACGGCTTCCCGGGACATGTGGATAGCGCGGACCAAAATGCGCTCGTCCGTTTCGACGGCCTCTTCGGCACCGGCACGGGCCAGATCCCGCCGGGCGCGAAGATCGCGAAGGCGGAACTGGTGATCACCACGAATACATCCGGCCCCGGCGGCAACTCGCCTTCGCCCGGCCCCTTCGTCGTGGACCGCCTGTTGGTCCCGGTGGATGCGAATACCACCTATGCCATGCTCGATGGCGGGCTGCCGGGCCTTGAAGGCGTTCGCGGCGCTTCCTCCGGCCTGCCGGTCGCGGGCTTCGGCTCGATGGCGGATGGCCAGGTCGCAAGCTCCGACGTAACTTCGATCGTGCGCTACTGGGCGGACGAACTCGCCGCCGACCCATCCTCGAACCCGAACATGGGCTTCTCCATCTTCACCGGTGGCACGGCGGACGGCTGGCAATTCTGCACGGAAGGCAACACGAATGCCAATGTGCGCCCGAAGCTGGTGATCAGCTACGTGACGTCCAGTATCTCGACCTACACCTTCGCGGCGGACAAATCGGTGCGACTGGATCCCGTGAACGGAACCACCGACGGCTCGACATTCGTGACCGGCTTCCTCGATGAGATCTTCAACGCCACGCAGGAAGCGATCTTCCGCTTCCCCGTGGAGTTCGGAGCCGGCGTGGGAGCGATCCCCGAGGATGAAGAGATCGTGCGCGCCGAACTGGTGCTGACGACCTGCACGCAGCTCATCCCGGAAGGGAACGTGAATGCCCATAGCCCGGGAGGCTTCTCGGTGCACCGGATGCTGACCGACTGGGATACCTCGATTTCCTACGGACCGAGCGGCCCGATCCCGGGCGTGAACATCAGCCCGGAAGTGAGCCGTGCCACGGGCATGGGGCAAACCAGCGCCGCGTTCTTCGACGTGACGAACATGACCCAAGCCTGGCGTGCGGGCTATCCGAACCATGGCATCAGCGTGAGGCCGGATACAACGGATGGCTGGCAGATCTTCTTCCCCGGTGCGGTGGCCAACTATCCGGGTGCCGAGCCGGTGCTGCGGATCATCACGGCAGAGACGGGCACGGCAACGGCCTTCCAACTCTGGGCCGAGACGAAGGGTGCCGCGGGTATCTCGCATGACTCCGACAACGACCGCGACCGCATCCCGGCGCTAGTGGAGTATGCGCTGGGTCTCGATCCGAGAAGGCACAACACGCTGCCGGGTCTGGTCGATGCGGGCGCTAACTTCACGCTTAGCTTCCCGAAGGGGACCGAGGCGAAGAGCGATGGCAACCTGGCCTACCGCATCGTTTCGAGCACCGACCTGATCGAGTGGAACACCGAAACCGGCGCGGTGAACGGAACCGACAGCATCTCGCTAACGGTGCCGAAGACGGGCAAGAAGTTCTTCCGACTGGACGTGGCTTACGGCACGCCCTGATCGATCGCGGAGATCCGAAGAGAACTCGAACCAAGCAGCCGCTCCCTCGGGGGCGGCTGCTTTTTTGTGCCAGCGGAGGTGATCCGACACCAATCCGTCACATGGCGCGGTGAATCCGGGCGGGCTTGTTACGGATCCGCCACGGGACTGCGCATTTCTGAAAAGTTTTGCCACGGAAACGTGACAGCGGGGAGCTTCGTCCTTCCGGATGATTCATCGATTCTTCCCGCGCTTTTCCCATGTTGATCACGCGCTTCAAGAATCTTCACGAACGGGGCTTCGCCTTGATTTCGGCCCTCGTGGTATTGCCGCTACTGGCAATCCTTATCATCGGTCTGTTGGGCTTGTCCACGATCGAGATCCGCAAGACCAGCACGCAGATGGCGCGCGATCATGCCCGCGCCAACGCCCGTCTCGCGCTGGCGATGGCGATCGGGCAGTTGCAAAAGCATCTGGGACCGGACCAACGGGTAAGCGCGGATTCGCGCCTGCTGGAAGAGGATGTGGGACCGACGCAATCCTCGCGTCTGGCACAGCCGCATTGGGTGAATGTCTGGCGCTCCACGCGTGAAGACGGGTCTCCTTACATCATGCGGAATGCCGATGACGGCGGCCTCTATGATCGCCGCGCGATGGGCAACTGGGATCGCGAGGAGGAGCGCATCACCGCGCTGGTGAGCGGTAACGAAGGCAAGATGCGCTACTGGCAGGGTGAGGACAACCGGACTCCCTCCGATGACGAGATGGTGGAACTGGTGGGACCGGGGAGCGTGAAGGATGACGATGCCAACAGCCTCGTCTCCGCGCCGGAGGTGGCGCTGATGGAGGGTGAAGAAACCAAGGGCACCTATGCCTGGTGGGTGGGAGATCTCGGCGCGCGGGCGAACATCGCGACACCCGATGGCTCGCAGGAATCGCGGGCGAATCTTGCTTCCCTGCGCGCGACGATGCTCTCGCAGGATGCCTCGCTCGCTGCAGTGGGATCGCAGGAGGACATGGAGAACGGGCAGCGCTCGAAGATGATCACGCAAGGTCAGCTGACCTTGGGCGGGGTTGATCAGGATTTGGCGAAGGCGCACTTCCACGATCTCACGACGGATTCGCTGGGGCTCCTGACGGATGTCCGCCAAGGCGGACTGAAGAAGGATCTGACCGCCTACCTGGTCAGCGACGGGAGCATCGGCCGCGAGGGCAACGACTCGATCGGCATCGACGACAGCGACCGACTGGTGGGGCCGCGCAACGGAATCGCGGACGGACAATCCGGCAGCCCGGGCCAGGCCGACCGCTATTTGAATATCTCGCCCACCTTCGGGCTGCTGCGCGACTGGGCCCGCCGGGCGGATCAGGCTTCCTTCGGCAGCTACAAGACTTCGGCGGATTACCCTCTGGCCAATGGCAACAAGGTGGAGTTCCGCAAGATGGGCGATACCGAGCTGGCACCGGTGCTGGTGGAGGGCTCCGTCTACTACAACATCAGCTATTACAAGCGGCCCGGGGTGGACGCCACCAGCCCCTACGGGATGCGCCTGCACCTATACCCGCGGGTGGTACTATGGAACCCGTACAACTTCGACATGACCATCGGCGACTCGATGATCAACATGCAGGTGAACGGGAAGAAGATGATCCAGGTCACGATGCAGAACAACAGCGTGAAGACCTACGACATGCTGTGGGGCCCGGCCGACGGCAACACGCAGGACGGCGGTGCCGCTCCGGGCAATCTCTACTTCCGCATGCAGGGGGCAACGCTCGGTGCCGGTGAATCCGTGATGTGGTCGCCAGCGGGCAACCGCGCTTATTCGGAGGTGGAGTTCTCGCCGAATGTCCTCACTCCCGGGATGGGTCCCAGCCCGAGCCGGAGCTTCTATCAGGACTCGCGTCAGGACAACAAGGCGCTCTTCTACCCCTATGCTTCCGGTTGGCCGCCTTCCGCTGGCGTGAAGTACAACTGTCTGCCGGGCATCCCGAAATTCTGGCGCGAGTATGTGATGGCGAAGCCGCCGGGCAACGTGCAGGACGCCGGCTATACCCAGGCGGACGACTACCGGATGATCTGGAAGCCGCTCACCGGCGGCGGCGCCATGACGCGGGATACCTTCAACCGCATGCCCGCCGCGCGCTTCATTTCCTGTGCCTACCAGTACGGGGATGAGGACGAGATGCCGGTGGTGTGGAGCTATCTGGACCCGGTCACCTTCGTCAATTCGTCGGTGGAGAACCCGGCGATCCAGTCCCCGCCAGACCGCCGGACCCGCGATGGCTTCCGCTTGCGCTGGTTCGACGAGCACCAGTCGAACCGGATCGGATCCGGCAGCCTGGCGAGTACCTCGCACTTCGACTGCGCCCCGCTCGCGAACTGGAACATGCGCGGGTCCTACTTCTTCCGGAATCCTTTCGATAACGTGACCGACGTGGCGCCGAACTTCTTCGGCATCTACACCCGCGACCTCTTCGATGCCGCGATCGATTGGAACGAGATGACGCCGCGCTTCGAGAACGGGATGTTCCGGGGCGATCCCTTCGAACAACCGGTGAAGTTCCTGCACCCGCGGATCCTCTTCGACGTGCCGCGCCGGGGTGCCGAGGTGTCCTCGCTGGGTGCCTTCCAGCATGTGAACTTCTCGCAGATGATGTGGCAGCCGACTTACGCCTTCGGTAACTCGCTGGCCGAGCCGCGGGTGGGGCTCGACCGCACCGAGCCACGCCGGAGCGATCGACTCAACCGCGACAAGGGCGGCTGGAACCAAGACACGATCGGCTACTCCACGGACGGTCGGTCGAACACCAACGACGGCAACCCGACTTCCAACGAGGACAACTGGGCCTACCATGCCCGCGACTTCCTCGACCAGATCGCGATCGACCAGAACCTGATCTTCGACCTGAGCTACGAGCTGAACCACTCGCTGTGGGACGAGTTCTTCCTCTCCAGCGGCAGCAGCGCGGACAAGAACGCCTTCCTCTCCGATGCGACGGTCTCGCCGCTTCCCAACGGACGCATGCGCCTGATCTCCGGCGATGCGGAGTCCGCCAACGCCGACATCCAGAACTTCCACCGTGCAGCCGCACGCTTGGGAGTGGACGGCGCCTTCAACGTGAACTCCACCAGCGTCACCGCGTGGGAATCCGTGCTTTTGTCCAGCGTGGGAGCCCAGTTCGGCGATGACGTGGTGACCTTCCCGCGCATCCCGGGAATCAACAACAAGTTCAGCGGCAAGGAAGCGGACTCACGCGAGGCATGGAGCGGGCAACGGACCCTGACGCGGGACGAGGTGCGCAAGCTCGCCGAGGAGATCGTGCGCCAGGTGAAACTGCGCGGGCCCTTCCTCTCCATGAGCGACTTCGTGAACCGCCGCCTGACCAACGAGACGGCCGGCAAGAAGGGCGCGCTGCAGGAAGCGATCGACCGGGCCGGCATCAACGCCGCCTTCCAAGGCCTGTGGCCGCTCGACAACACGAAATCGCTGCCGAACTTCACCCACCCCGACCACATCCAGGACGCCACCCGGATGGAGCAACGCAACAAGCCGGACACCACCGCGTGGGGTGCGCTCGGCTTCCTGACCCAGGCGGACGTGATGCAGTTCCTCGGGCCCGCGCTTTCCGCCCGCTCGGACACTTTCGTGGTCCGCGCTTACGGCAGCAGCATGAACTCCGAGGGCGAACTTGAGGCCGAGGCCTGGTGCGAGGCGGTGGTCCAGCGCCTGCCCGAACCGCTCAAGCCGGACTCCAGCGGATTGAACCCGGAGCGCTCCGAGACCGAGTCGGACTTCGGCAGACGCTTCGAGGTCAAGCGCTTCCGCTGGCTGAGCAAGGACGAGGTGTGAGCTGCGAAAATCGTCACTTGGTGGCGTTTCCGTGGAAATAAAGTAGCCTGACCCACGTATCTGGCGTGGGTCATGCGTATCCTTTCCTATCATCTCCTTCTCGGATTCTCCGGCGCCCTGCTGGCGCAGGAGGTGCCGCCGACGGGAGATGCGATCTACTCGCAGCACTGCGCTTCCTGCCACGGCAAGAACGGCGAGGGCGTGGAGGACGAGTGCGACGAGCCGCTGCATGGCGAGCGCTCGCTGGTTTCGCTGGCGAAGTACATCGACAAGCGGATGCCGGAAGATGACCCGGACATCCTGGATGCCGAGCAATCGCGCAAGGTGGCCGAATACATCTACGGCAGCTTCTACTCGCCCGAGGCGAGGGCGAAGACCGGCACCCCGCCGAAGATGGCCGTGGCCCGCCTGACCAACCGGCAGTACCGCGAATCCGTGGCCGATCTGCTCGGCAGCTTCGGCAAGATCACCGTACCCGGCGAAGGCCGCGGGCTGAAGGCGCAGTACTTCCAGTCGGACGGGATGAACAAGAAGGCGCGCAAGGTGCTCGACCGCGAGGACCAGCGACTGGACTTCGAATTCGGCGAGGGCGCCCCGGTCGAGGGAATCACGCCCGACCAATTTTCGATCGCATGGGATGGCTCCCTGATTGCACCGGCGACGGGCTGGTATGAGTTCCGCCTCAGCACTCCGAACGGCGCCCGCGTCTATCTGAACGGCGAGCGCCAGGAGGGCGACGGCAACTTCCGCGACGACAGCAGCGCGAAGCGGCAGACCACACTGATCGACTCATGGGTAAGCTCCGGCGCGGAGGTGCGTGTGCAGACGGCGCGGATCTTCCTGCTCGGGGGGCGCAGCTATCCCTTCCGTCTGGACTACTTCAAGTTCCAGGAGAAGCGCGGGATGGTGAAGCTGGAGTGGAAGCAACCGCGCGCCGACTGGGCCGTGCTTGAGGCTCCCTACCTCTCCCCTGCCGAGGCCGCCCACGTGACCATCGTGGACACCGCCTTCCCACCCGACGATGCGAGCGAGGGCTACGAGCGCGGCACCGAAGTTTCCAAGGCGTGGCATGAGGCCGTCACAGCATCGGCCATCGATGTCTCGAACTCGGTGGTCGCGCGCCTGCAGCGTCTGAGCGGCGCGAAGGACGACGCCCCGGACCGGGTGCAAAAGCTGAAGGATTTCTGCGCGACTTTCACGGAGCGTGCCTTCCGGCGTCCTCTCGATGAGGAGCTACGCCAGACTTACGTCGAGCGAGCCTTCGCCGAGGGCGTGGCACCGGATCAGGCGGTGAAACGCGCGGTGATCCTGGTCCTCACCTCCCCGCGCTTCCTCTACCCGGAGCTCGGCAAGAGCAAGGACGACTTCACCGTGGCCTCGCGACTGGCGCTGGGCCTGTGGGATTCGCTGCCTGACCAAGCGCTCGCCGATGCGGCGAAGTCCGGCCAGCTCCGCAACGCCGATCAGCTCAAGGCGCAGGCGCAGCGGATGATCGCCGACCCGCGGGCGAAGGCGAAGACGAACGAGTTCTTCCAACGCTGGCTCAAGCTCGACAGCGAGGCGGACCTACAGAAGGACGCCGAGGATTATCCCGGCTTCGATGCCCCGTTGGTGGCGGATCTCCGGCGCTCGCTGGAACTCTTCGTCGAGCGCGTGATCTGGAGCGAGAAGTCGGATTACCGCGAGTTGTTAGAAGCGGACTACCTGCTGCTAAACGAGCGGCTGGCAAAGTTCTACAACCTGCCGATGCCCGAGGGCGGTGGCTTCCAGCCGGTGAAGGTGGATCCCGCGCAACGCGCCGGCGTACTGACCCATCCCTACCTGCTCGCCCGACTGGCGCATCATGACTCTACCTCCCCGATCCACCGCGGTGTCTTCCTCACGCGCAACGTGCTCGGCGGACTGCTCAAGCCACCGCCGGAGGCGATCGCCTTCGAGGACCACAAGTTCGATCCGAAGATGACGATGCGGGAGAAGGTTGCGGAGATGACCCGCAACGCGAACTGCATGACCTGCCACGAGACGATCAACCCGCTGGGCTTCTCGCTGGAGAACTTCGACGCCGTGGGCCGCTTCCGCACCAGCGAGAAGGACCGCCCGATCGACCCGATCGTGGACTACGTGTCGCAGGATGGCGAGCAACTCAAGCTCCACGGTCCGCGCGATCTGGCAAACCATGCCGCGAATTCGGAGGCCGCCCGCCGCGGCTTTATCCGCCAGCTTTTCCAATACGGGTTGAAGCAGAATCCCCCGGCCTATGGCTTGGACACGCTGTCGAAACTCGATGTCGCTTTCAATGCCTCCGGCCGGAATGTCCGGCAACTTCTCGTCGAAATGAACGCCTTCGCCGCGAGCCACGGCGTGAGCCACCCCGATCAAGCAAGCCGATGAACCTCTCGACCCGCCGCCGCTTCCTCCGCCAGCTTGGTCTTTCCGCCGCCGCGCTGCCCTTCCTCCCTTCCCTGCCCTCGCTCGCACAGGGCAATGGTGCGGCCAAGATGCAGCGGATCATCTTCCTCTTCACACCGAACGGGACGATCCCGCCGGAATTCTGGCCGGACCAAACGGGACCGGAGTTCCAGCTCAAGCGCATCCTTGCGCCGCTGGAGCCCTTCAAGAACCGGCTGATGACCCTGAAGGGCGTGCACAACAAGATCCGCGGCGATGGCGACGGCCACATGCGCGGGATCAGTTGCTTGCTGACCGCGGACGAGCTCCTGCCCGGGAACATCCAAGGCGGTAGCGACAAGCCGGCCGGCTGGGCGCGGAACATTTCGATCGACCAGGAGATCCGGAACTTCCTGCAAGCGCGGCCGGAGACGGCCACGCGCTTCGGCTCGCTGGAGCTCGGTGTGGCGGTGCCGAACCGCGCCGATCCGTGGACCCGCGAATCCTACGCCGGCGCGAACCAGCCGCTGGCCCCGCTCAGCGATCCCTACGCCGTCTTCGACAAACTCTACGGCCAAGCCAAGGACCGCGAGAATCTCGGCAGCGTGCTGGATGAGGTGCGCGATGACCTGAAGAAGATCGGCTCGAACATCGATGCGGAGGAGAAGGACCTGTTAGACAAGCATGCCACCTTCGTGCGCGAGATGGAGCAGGACCTCCAGAGCGCGAACACGCAGAACCTGATGTTCCCGCCGCCTGCCCTCGAACAAGGCGTGGCCCTGGACAACGACGGCATCCCGAAGATCAGCACGATGCAGGCGGACCTGCTGGTGAATGCCTTCGCCAACGGCATGGCCCGCGTCGCCACCCTTCAATACACGAACAGCGTGGGTCAGGCGCGCATGCGCTGGCTGGACATCCACGAGGACCACCACCACCTCTCCCACGAGCCCGACAACAACGTGGACGCGCAGGAGAAGCTGGTGAAGATCAACATCTGGCTCTGCGAACAACTCGCCTACCTGACCAAAAAGCTCGACTCCATCCCCGAGCCGGGAGGCCAAGGCACGATGCTGGACAACACGACCATCGTCTGGACCAACGAGCTGGGCAAAGGCAACAGCCACACGCTGGACAATATCCCCTTCGTGCTGGTCGGCGGCGGCTTGGGCTTCAAGACCGGACAGGCGATGGACTTCGGTGATACCACCCACAACCGACTCTGGCTCTCGATCGCCCACGCCTTCGGCCACCACATCCCGACCTTCGGCCACAAAGACTTCAGCCAAGGCGGACCGCTGGGATTGAGCTGAGCCCGTTCCTGCGCCACCATGGCGCGAGTGGACTTCTTCCAGACCCCAGACCTCAACCTGCTTCCCCGGGATGGGACCGTGATCTATCACGGTCCGATTCTCGGAGAAGTCCTGGCGCGGGATCACCTTGAAGGCTTGCAGACCGAGGTGCCTTGGCAACGCGACGAGCTGGTGATGTTCGGCAAGCGGGTCGTCACCTCCCGCGAGGTCGCGTGGTTCGGAGACCCGGGACTTGCCTACACTTACTCGGGCTCCACCAAGCAGCCAATGCCTTGGAGCGAAAGACTGCTCCAACTGAAGGCTCTGGTAGAGCAGAGATCAGGAACGGTCTTCAATAGCTGCCTGGTCAACTTCTACCACAAGGGTGAAGAAGGCATGGGATGGCATAGCGATGACGAAAAGAGCATCGAGAGGGACTCCGCCATCGCCTCGCTGAGCCTCGGGGCGGAGCGGCGCTTCGACTTCCGGCACAAGGAGACCCGGGAGAAGGTGGAGGTGATGCTGGAGAACGGAAGCCTGCTGGTGATGCAGGGAGAGACGCAGCGGCATTGGCAGCATCAGCTACCACCGACGAAGAAGGTGAGCGCGGCGCGGATCAACCTCACATTCCGCAGGATGGCGAGGTAGTCCGCACACGCCGTGTGCGGACGAAGCAGTTCTGGCAGCGGAATATACCGGAGGGCCCTCGGGGTGATGCGGCAACAAGGGTGCCTTCATCCGCACACGGCGTGTGCGGACTACCTCCGTGACTACTGCTCCGGCACCAAGATTACCTGCCGGAGATCCATCACGGCGGCTCCGGGCTTGTAGAGTGCGCGAACTTCGAGAGCTTGGGGACCCGGCTTGTCGAAGCTCAACTTGCCCACGACACGCTCCTTGAAGTTCTGGAAGTGGCCGGTGTCTTCCACGGTAAACTTCGCGCTCTGACCTGCGCACTTGATCTCCACCTCGCTGCCACCGCTGTCCTTGCCACAGCCCTGCCAGATATGGATCGAGTAGGTGCCCGGCTTCACGACTTGGAAATGCCATGAGGCCCAATCCTGCGGATTCACCCAGAAGCCGAGCGTGTTCTTCGCCTCCGCGCGCTCATACTTGAGTTTCTCCCCCCGCACTTGCGCGCGACTGGAGTGCAGGATGATGCGTCCACCGCTGAGTTGGACCGGGGCGGCATATGCCTTGGTGACGAAGTCGCTCTCCGGATAGTCCTCGTGGCAGCTCGCGCACTGCATCAGCCGTCCGCGCCCGGTGATCTGCGTGGCCTTCGCATCCACGGTGAAATACTCCCAGTCCCCGCCTTCGGGGAAGTATCCCTTCTCGCGCTTGAGCATGCCGGTGAAGAGTTGGGTGGAGTCGCTGCCCCGCGCCAGCTTCTCCTTCAGGATTACGCTGCCTTCCGGGAACTTGCCCCAGGGATCAAAGACCCGCAGCACGGCGTCCGCGCTCGCATGAATGAGGAGGCGTGCGCCCTCGTGCGGACCTTCCTTCGGAGATCTCAAACCAGGCTCGCCGCAGAGCAGCGCGACCTTCGCCGCCATGTCCACCGGCACCGGGGTGAGGCACTCCATCCCGGTCTTCTCCTTTGCGAGCTTCAGTAGATCCTCGTCCGAAGGGAGTGCGTGGAGCGGCAGGACAAGCGCGGCAGCAAGGAGGACGGTCTTCATGCGGCATCCTTGCTCGACTGTGGGCGGAAGTCCGTCAAGCCCTTGTAAAATCCGGAATCCGTCCGAATTTTTACGATTCGGAAAGACAACTGATCCCGCTGTGGCTCGCTTTCTCACACGACTATGAAGACGATCGCATCACTTTCCAGCATCCTGCTCTGTGCAGCGATGAATCTGCCTGCCCAGGAATTCAGGGACGCGCCGGTCCCCAAGCCGGAAGGTCCCAAGCCCGAGCTTCCGCATGAGATGAGGGAGGTGCTGGAAGGCGAACGCCTGCCCTCCGTGCGCGAGGAGATGGAACGGAGAAGTGATCCGGAAACTCCAAGCGACCGGATGCAGCGGGAAGTGATGGATCGCCTCCGGATGGAGCTCGTCCCGCATTCGCCGGACAAAGCGGGACTGCCGGAGTTCCGCCCCTCCCCGTGGTTGATCGGCATCTCGATTCTCCCTCTGGAGGGTTTTGTCCGGGCTCACCTCGGGCTCGAAAAAGGTGTCGGTGCCCGCGTCAGCTTGGTGGCAGAGAATACGCCGGCAGCGGAGGCAGGGATCGTGGTTGATGACATCGTGATCAGCGCCGACGGCCAAAAGATCAGCGGGCTGGAAGAGTTGAAGACGGCGGTCGAGAAGAGCGGCAAGGAAGGACGACCGGTGTCGCTGGAGATCCTTCACCAAGGTCAGCGCAAGACGCTCTCGATCGTGCCGCGCGGGCCGAAGCCCGAGCCGGAGGTGAAGCCGCAAGCGCAGGAACCCGAGCGCAGGCAAAACAATCTGGCCCGCCGACTGAACCGGCAGGAGAAGCTCGTCAAAGAGCTGCGCCAAGAGATCGCCGAGCTACGCAAGAAGGTGGAGAGACTGGAGCGGGACGACGAGCAGGAGTGATCCGGCTCACAGCTTACCCTTGAGTTCCTCCAGCAGCTTCTCGCGCAGCGGCCAGAAGTCCAACGCCGGATCGAGGCCGTTCGCCATGAGGGCGAAGGTGAACTCGCGGCCATCCGCCAAGGTGAGGAAGCCGACATCCGTCTTCACCCCGGACATGGCCCCGAGCTTCGAGCGCACCGCGCCGCCAACGTAGCTTTTCAGACTATCCCGGAAGACCTGTCCCTGGGCACCGCGTCGCGCGAGATGATTGATCCGCGCCAGATCCACCGGCCGGATCATCGTGGCGCGCGCCAAGCCGCTGCCATCGATCAAGCGCAGCCCGCGGAAGTTCACGCCGCGGCTCTCCCAGTGATTCTTGAGCAGGGCCGCGGGATCGGATTGGCGCAGCCGCCCCATCGTCAGGAAGAGACACTGGGCCTCCAGATTGTCGCTCACGCGGTGGAGGTGCTCGATCAGCTCCGGCAGCGCGGGCGAGCGATGGGTTGCGAGCGGAACCGGATTGCCCGCGGTGTTCACCGATTGATCCAGCACCTTCACTCCCGCTTTGACGAGCGCCGCCTTGAGAATCGCGGAAGCAAGGGCGGGCGGATTCGGAATGGCCGCGCTCACCGCGAACTCCGCTTCCCCCGCCGGCACGGTGCCATGTAGGGTGACGGAGCTACCGTAGGGCTCCGAGTAGATCACCACGCCATCGCCACTGCCCGGCGGACCGCTGGTGACGTGATTGAGCCATTGGATCCCATTCACCGGGGGCTCGGTGCCGAGCACCGTGGCCGCATCGCCCTCGTTCGCTCCGGGCTGGAAGCGGATCATCATGCGGTTGTGGTCCACATTGATGCCGTAGGCTCCGGCTCCATAAGCATTGCCGATATCGCCCCAATTCCAATGATCATTCGCCGGGCGGATCGGCAGGAGAGAGGCATCCACTAGTACCCTACCGGTGACTTGCTTCAGGCCGGCCTTCGCGGCATTCGCCGCCATCGCCTCCAGATCCTCGGAGGACAGGGTGGGATCGCCGCTGCCGATCAGGACCAGATTGCCTTCGAGGATGCCTTCATCGCCGAAAGGCACGGTGCCGGTGAGCGTTGTCTCGAAGCGATAGTCCGGGCCTAGCAACTCCAAGGCCGCCGCCGTCGTCACCGTCTTGAGAGCGGAGGCAGGGCAGAGCGCCGTCTCCGCCAGCGGGGACTGGTAGACCACCGCGCCCTTCGCATCGAGAACGCAGAGCGCGATGAGCGAACCCGAGAGTGAGGGATTCGACTCCCATTGCTTGAAGACCGCCTCCGCCCCGCCGGCCTCAACCGCTCCGCCCGCGCCGCGGCGGACAAACTGGATCGGCTCCATGGGTGCGCCGATCAACAGCCATCCGGCAACCGCCCAACCCGAAACGAACAGCAGACCTTTGAAGAATCCCGAGGCACTCACGCGCGCAGCCTAGACCCGACCGAGTGCCCGCCGGAAGCGCGAAGCTCACCACTTCGTCGTCTTGCCGGACTCGTAGCCGCGCTCATAGCAGGCCGGGGCACGGCGCTGGGTGAACATGCCGGGCGCGGGGGTGATCGTGTCCACCTCCACGAGCCGCTTGCCCTTGACCCGAGCCAGCTCGACGCGGTGCCGGTGCAGCTCATTGCACACGGTCTGGTGCGCGCAGCCGATCGAGGTGGCCACCGTTTCCCAAGAGACCGTGGGGCCGCTGCCCGCCTCGTGGCGGATGCGGTGGATTACGATGGTATCGACCTCCGGGTCATCCAGCCACTGCTCGAAGGGGATTTCACAGGCGACCCCGCCATCGATGAAACGGCGATCACCCACGCGCTGGATGGTGATCAAGCCGGGCACGGCACAGCTGGCAACGATCAGCTCGGCGAGCGGCCCCTCGCGGAGGATCTCGGGCCGATGGGTCACCGCATCCGTCACGGCGATCTCCATCGCCGGGAGCTTCAAGGAGGAGAGGTCGCTACCATTCACCAACCCGCGCAGGCGTTTGACCGCATGATGACCGGAGAAGAGCCCGGAAGCCCAAAAGACGCTGAGAACGCCGGGAAGCCGCAGGAAGGAGCCCCAATCGAAAAAGGACCAGCGCAGTGCGGAATCGAGAATGGCTGTGCGCAGTTCGTCACCTCGCAAGCCACTGGCGTAGAGGGATCCCGCCAGTGCTCCCGCGGAAGCTCCCGCGATCTTGGCCGGGTGCAGACCCGCCGCTGCCAGGCCATTCAGGAAGCCAGCGTGGGCATAATAGCCCAGCAGCGAGGATCCTAGGGCGACGGCGAGTCCGGGTGTGACTTCCTCTTTCTCCATGGGTGGTCGGCGGGCGGAAGGTAGGGATCACCACGCACATGGCCAGTTTTCTGTTTCCAGAGCGGCGATCCGGGGTGAAAATCACCCGCGATGAGCGTGGCGGCAGTAAATTACAAGGTGGGCAACGAGAAGCTGGTCCGGGTGCTGGATGCGGCCTCCGCCCACCTGCGCGGACTGCTGGAGAAGCAGGGCCGCCCGGAGGGAGCCCTGCGCATCGCCGTGATCGGCGGCGGCTGCAGCGGCCTGCAGTACAAGATGGATCTGGTGGATGGCCCGCGGGATCGCGACATCCTGGTGCCGAGCAATGGCGTGAACGTGGTGATCGATCCGAAGAGCGCCCTCTTCGTCAGCGGTAGCGAGCTCGATTGGTCCGACGACCTGCAGCAAGGCGGCTTCAAGGTGAGCAACCCGAATGCCGTGGTGACCTGCTCCTGCGGAGAGAGCTTCGCGGCCTGAGCCGAATTTCAGATCTGAGATGGATCCCTTCACCCGCCTTGGCCTCGAAGCGCGTCTGGCGATTCCCGAGGAGGAGTTGAGAGAAGCTTTCCGTCTTGCGGGCAAGGAAGCCCATCCGGATGTCGGCGGCAGCAACGAGGACTTCACCGCGATCCAAGAGGCTTTCGCGCGATTGTCGCGCCCCTCGAAGCGGCTCCGTGCCTGGCTAGAATCCCGCGGGATCGAAGGCGAGGAGCGGGGTGCGATCTCCCCTCACCTGCTCGATCTCTTTTCCAAGGTGGGGAGCGTGCTCCAGAAGGCAGATGAGATCACGCGCCGCCGCAGTGCCGCGCTGAGCAGCCTGGCCAAGGCCATGCTCGAGCCCGCCGTGCAGGAGGTGCGGGAGCTATTGGAAGGTGCGCTCGAAGAAGTCGCGGCCGCCATCGAAGTGCAGGAATCCGGTTTCCCGGCGATCGAGGCGGGTGAAGGCGACCCATGGCTCGTCGCCCGGGACCTTGTTTTCCTCGAGAAATGGCAGGCCGAGCTGAAGGCGCGTTTCGCGGGGTTATGGTGAGGGGGCTTGGTCGGGCTTCCGACCCGGAACCAACGCTTCCAGAGCGTAAGCTAAAAGGATCGCGAGGGCACCCCCACCGAGAAGAGCCGGGAGCAGTGCGTTCCGGGGAGCCTCTATTCGATCCAGAAGAGGAGCGGATCTCCATTCCGGACTCTTCATCAAGCGAACGGGATTCTCTCTGACCTTGTTCTCCATCTGGGTTCTGAGGAGTTTCAATTTCGCTTTCTCGAGATCGCGTTGTCTGGACTCGAAATGACTCCTCGAGGCCGAGGGAGCGTATACCAAGGGCGAATGCTGCGGCAGACCCCTCAGTTCGCGGCTCAGCACATCCCTCGCAAGATTCGTCTCCTTCTCGATAAGGCCGACTTCCGCTTCTAGAGGAGCAAGCTGCTCGGCAACTTCCTCTGAAGAAATTCGATCCGATTCAGCAATGACTCCGGAGCTCAACGTTTCCCAGACTCTAAGGCTGTTGGCACCCGGAATCTCGGTCACGGCGATCTCAGTCGTGAGACCATACCCCACCCGTCTGTGATCGATAGACGCCCGCAGACGCATCGCCGCCTCTTCGCCAGAGATCGCCCACAGGGCCGCGAGATCGTTTTCCTCTACCACCCGGCGCAGCACCGACGGAGAGCGGATCAAGTTCTCGACCTCTGCAGGCTCCGGAGGATGGGCAGGTCGTATCAAAGGAGCCAATCGAATGGAACCGACGGCCGACCTCCCCGCATCGCCGCCGATCTCGAAAATCACCATGCCGATGAAGCAGACCAGTGGCGTGAGCCACACGAGCCACCACCATCGCGAGATCACCTCGAATGGATGCCGGGCTGAGCGATGGTCAATCACCGCGATACTTTGCCAAACAAAGTTAATGACTGCAAGTCGATACTGATCCTCCGAAAATTTCCCCCACCCCGCGCCCGGGATCTGCTAGAAGAGGAAGGATGATTGAGCATCGCTATCCGGAATTCCACCCTGTCGCCCCCCTGCCCTTGGGAGAGGATCTCGTGGCGGCTTTGGATTTCCGTCGTCTGCCGAAGATCCTGCTGCACGAACACCTGGATGGCGGGCTCCGCCCCCGGAGCATCATCGAGCTGGCCAAGGAGCAGGATTACGGCGGGCTACCTACCTCGGATCCGGAGGAGCTGGCGGCTTGGTTTCATCGCGGGGCCCAGCGCGGCAATCTGCCGGAGTATCTGGAGGGCTTCGTTCATACCACCGCGGTGATGCAAACGCGGGATGCACTGGGACGCGTGGCGTATGAATTTCTCGAAGACATGGCGCGCGATGGCGTGGTGTATGCCGAGATCCGTTTCGCCCCGGTTTTCCACACCCAGCAGGACCTCAGCCAGGATGAGGTGGTGGAGGCGGTGCTCGATGGCCTTGAGCGCGGACGCAGGGACTTCGGCGTGGAGTGGGGACTGATCATCTGCGCGATGCGCGACCGCACCGATTCCCTCGAAGCTGCGGAGCTCGCCATCCGCTGGCGGGACCGCGGCGTGGTCGGCTTCGATCTCGCAGGCGGCGAGTATGGTCACCCGCCGAAGAAGCATGTCGATGCCTTCCATGCGATCCAGCGGGCCAACTTCAACATCACCATTCACGCCGGCGAGGCCTTCGGGCCGGAGTCCATCTGGCAGGCACTGCAATGGTGCGGAGCCCACCGGCTCGGCCACGGCACGCGCCTGCGGAACGACATCGAGATCCGGCCGGATGGCTCGCTGAAGCTTGGCCGCCTGGCTCAATACATCCTGGACCGCCGGGTGCCGCTGGAGATGTGCCTCTCCAGCAACGTGCACACCGGGGCCTGCGCGAGCTTCGAGGAGCACCCCTTCGCCCTCTTCCACCGCGCCGGCTTCCGGGTCTTCCTGAATACCGACGATCGCCTGATGAGCGATACCGAGATGTCGAAGGAACTCGCGATTGCGACCTCGACCTTCGGCCTCAGTCTGGTGGAATTGGAGAAGATGACGATGAACGCGATGAAAAGCGCCTTCGTGCCGCACGAGACCCGCGTCGATCTCATCCGGCGGCGGTTGCTGCCGACCTATTCCATGCTCTTCGCCGAGCTCACCGCGAAGGCCTTTGCCACCCAACTTCCGAAGAACCCCCATCTCACATGAACGTCCCCGAACGCATCCTCATGGGCCCCGGTCCTAGCACCGTGCCCTCCCGCATCCTGCGCGCCATGGCCTCGCCCACGCTGGGTCACCTCGACCCGCGCTACATCGAGATCATGGATCACACCTGTGTGATGCTGCGGGAAGTCTATCAGACGCAGAATGCCCTCACCTTCCCCGTCTCCGCCACCGGCATGGCCGGCATGGAGTGCGTGGTGACGAACCTGCTCGAGCGCGGCGATGAAGCGATCGTCTGCGTGAACGGCGTCTTCGGCGGACGCATGGTGGACATGATGGAGCGCGCGGGCGTGACCGTGCACCGTGTGGATGTCCCCTGGGGTGAGACTTTCCCCTTGGACATGCTGAAGGAAGCGATCGAGGCGCACCCGGAATCGAAGGCGCTGGGCATCGTCCATGCTGAGACCTCGACCGGGTCGCACCAATCGCTAGAAGGACTCGGCGAGATGCTTCACGCCGCGGGCATGCTGCTGATCGTGGATGCCGTCACCTCGCTCGGCGGTCATCCGCTGAAGGTGGATGAGTGGGGCATCGATGGCATCTACTCGGGCACCCAGAAGTGCCTCTCCTGTCCGCCCGGGCTGTCACCGGTCTCCTTCTCGCCGCGGGCGATGGAGGCAATGGAGAAGCGGACCACGAAGGTGCAGAGCTGGTATTTCGACACCTCCATGCTGAAGGACTACTACAAGGGTAGTGGCAAGCGGGCCTACCATCACACCGCGCCGGTGAACATGATCTACGCGCTCCACGAGGCGCTGACCATCGTGCTGGAGGAAGGCTTGGAAGCCCGTCACGCACGGCACGCACGCCTGCACCGCCGCCTGCGGGCGGGACTGGAATCCATGGGCATCCGCTATGTGCCGGAACACTCGCTGCACACACTAAACTGCATCCACATTCCGGAAGGTGCCGATGATGCTGCCGTGCGCGCCAAGCTTCTTGATGACTACTCGATCGAGATCGGAGCCGGCCTCGGCCCCTTCGCGGGCAAGGCATGGCGCATCGGCCTGATGGGTCACTCGGCGACGCAGGCGAATGTCGATCTGGTGCTGGCGGCGTTAGTGGACTGCTTGGAATGATCTAACAAATCCATCTAAGGCTCCGCCCCACGCAGTTCCCCCGCCGGCAGCGCGGCGGCTTTCCCGACTCTCCCGCCCGCCAGGGTCAGGGCTGCTGCGATCAGGGCCAGCACCAGCGTTGCGAGCCACAAGAGTGTGTGGCTCGCTTCGTAGAGCGAGATCCCTACCAAGGGTCCCATCATCGTCGCCATGCTCCACGAGATCGCGATCACGCCTTGGTATCTCCCGCGCATTTCATCAGGCGCGAGCGAGGCCATGTAGCTGCTGTTCACCGGCAGCGCGATCATCTCGCCCACCGTGAAGACCAGCATGCTGACCACCAAGATAGGCAGCGAGGCGCCGATCGCGTTCATGCCCATCCCCACGCCCACGATGGCATAGCCCACCGCCATGGCGATCACCGGCGAGAAGCGCCGTGTATAGCTTGTGAGCGGCAGCTCCATGAACACGATCAAGATCCCGTTCATCGCCATCAGCAGCCCGTAGGTGCTCTCCTCCAGCTTCGCGGCCTTTGTCGCCTGCAGCGCGTAGGTCGTGCTCATCTGCCAGAAGATCACGCCGATCAGGAAGGACGCGGCCACCGCCAGTTGGAAGGGCCGGTTCGTCTTCATGTGGCGGAGCGCGATGCCCCAGCCGCTGTGCTCCTTCGCCACCCGCGGGCGGTTCTTCACCCCGACGAGCACCAGCACGCCGAGAATCAATGTCGTCGCGGCATCCACCACGAAGAGCGTGAAGAAGGAGCGCCCCGCCATGAACCCGGCGGTGGCCATCCCGGCGGCGAAGCCGAGATTCACCGCGAAGCGCTGGCAGGAGAAAGCCCGCACCCGCAACTGGGGCGGGATCAGGTCCGCGATGAGCGCACCCGAGGCCGGCCCGTAGATCGCCGAGAGCAAGCCGTTCAGAAAGGTCGCGCAGATCAGCACCGGCACTTCGTGTGCCTGCGAGAGCATCAGCATCGAAATCGCAGAGCCGGTGCAAGCCAGCAGCATCGTCGCCTTCCGTCCGATGCGGTCGGCCAGGTAGCCACCGATTGCGCCCGCGATCAGAGCCCCGGCACCGTAGGCCCCCAGCGCGAAGCTGGCCACCTTCGCATCATGCCCCTGCTGGCCCAGATAGATGGCCAGGAATGGGATCACGAAGTGCCCGAAGCGGTTCACCAGGGTTCCGCTGAACATGATCCAGTACTCTGCGGGCAGGGATCTGAGGTCCTGCCACAGGCTGGTGTCGTTTGAATCGGTCTTCATGACTCGGGCGCAAAAAAGCCCCGGCCACCGGTGAAGGCGGACGGGGCGAAAAAAGTCGGGAAATCCAGTTATCCCATCACGATCTCGTCCCGGCACGCCGACCAGACTTTGCCTCGGAAGGCAAGTTCATGGTGGGAATACATGGAGACGACGAGGGTCATTGGACGGTCGCGACCATGGCGAAGCGGACCCGCCCCGTCAATCCCGGAACCCGGCGGCCGCTCCGGCTCTCGATTTTTGGATTCTCAAACCCGCCGGGGCTAGGCAAGCTGCGCCCCATGACCCTGCCGCGCATTGCCGCCACCATCCTTCTCTCCGCCTGCGCGGTGCTGCCCCTGCATGCCAGTGGCAAGAAGGGAGAAGAAACCGGCATCTCCTTCCATCTCCAGGCCGACCAGACAGACAACGAGAAGATGATCTTCCCGCAGGACACGAATGGCCAGCGGCTGGTCTACAAGCGCGTGCCGGAGCTCATCACGAAGGATGTCGCGGGCTTCGCCCCCTTCCCCTCCCGTGATGGCGAGGGCTACGGAGCCGTGCTCCAGCTCAAGAGCAATGCCAAGAACCGCTGGTCCGCCGTGACCTCCACCAGCGTGAACCGCTGGGTGGTCGCCCGCGTGAACGGCCGGATCGTGGATGCCGTGATGATCGACAAGCAAATCGACGACGGCGTGGTGGTGATCTGGAAGGGCATCGGCGACGCCGAGATTGCGGCTTTCGACCAAGTGGTTCCCCGCATCGGGGAGACCAAGCCCCGAGGCAAAAAATAAGACATGCTCCGCTCGCTCTTTCTCGCCGCAGCCCTCCTTTCGTCCGCCCGTGCCGTGGAGCTCCAGCTCCCCACGGAGAATCACCACCTCTTCTCCGGCGAGCCCGAGAAGTTCTACATGTATGTGGACCGCACCTTCGAGGGTGCGACCACCAAGCCATGGGAGGGCGGCAGCTTCGGCTTCGTCCGCACGCCGATCCGCGTCGGCGGCGAGGTCGTCCTGACCAAGTTCCACGAGGGCGTGGACATCTCACCGATCAAGCGTGACAAGGCCGGCAACCCGCTGGACCTAGTGAATGCCGTGAGCGACGGTATGGTCGTCCACACCAGCGATGTCGCGGGCCGCTCGAACTACGGCAAATACGTCGTGGTGGAGCACAAGTTCGACGAGGACGCCTTCTACAGCGTCTACGCCCACCTCTCGGTGGTGAAGGTCAAGCCCGGTGATGTCGTGAAGACCGGCTCCCTGATCGGCCAGATGGGCTACACCGGTGCGGGGCTGAACCGCACCCGCGCCCACCTGCATCTGGAGATGTGTTTGCTCATGAGCAACCACTTCGCCGGCTGGCACACCGCCTTCTCCGGCGGCACGAATTTCCACGGCAACTTCAACGGCATGAACCTCGCCGGCATGGACGTGGCCTCGCTCTTCCTGGAGCACAAGAAGAACCCCGCCCTGCGCGTGCAGGACTTCGTGCTGGCCCAGCCGCCCTACTTCAAGGTCACCGTGCCGCGCAAGGGCGCTTGGGACTTCGCCAGCCGCCACCGTTGGCTCGCGAAGGGCGATCTGGCCGCGCCCACCCCGTCGTGGGAGATCTCTTTCAGCGCCACCGGCCTCACCGTCGGCATCGCCGCCAGCCAGCGCGAGGTCGTCGAGCCGATGGTTACCGCGGTGCGCGATTCGAAGGTCAGCCACCGCCACCTGACCCGCGGCTTGATCGATGGCCAAGGCAATGCCGCGACCCTCACCCGCTCGGGCAAGCAACTCGTCGCGCTGCTGATGGACGACTTCCCGATGCCGGTCCCGGCCCCGGAGCCTGCGGCCAAGGAATAGGCGTGGAGTCCGGCCAAGTGCCCGGTTCTTGCCTTTCTTGGAACTTGGCACTTCTCACTAGGAACTTCCGGCTTCTAGGCTCCGCGGCATGGACAGCATCCTTGCCCGCATCGAATCCCTCGGCCTCGCTCTTCCTGAAGTTCCGGTGCCTGTCGCCGCCTATGTGAACTGCGTGCGCACGGGCAATCTCCTGTTCCTCTCGGGCGGCCTGCCGATCGAGGGTGACAAGAAGATCATCGGCAAGGTGCCCGGCGATGTCTCGATCGAGGAAGCCCAGGAAGGAGCCCGCATGATCGTGCTGAACCGCCTCGCCGTGGTGAAGCAAGAGATCGGCTCGCTCGACAAGGTGGTCCGCATCGTGACCCTCAACGGCTTCGTGAACTCGGCCCCGGACTTCTATGGCCACCCGCAGGTGGTGAACGGTGCCAGCGAACTGCTGATCGAGATCTTCGGCGAGAAGGGCAAGCACTCACGCACCGCCCTCGGCGCCGCGGCCCTGCCCCTGAATGTCGCCGTCGAGATCAACATGATCGTCGAAGTGGAGTAAGCTCTCCGGATGTTCTTCGATTCCCACAATCACCTCCAGCGCTTCAGCGATCCCGCCCGGATCATCGCGGAGATGCAGGAGGCGGGAATCGAAGGCTGCGTGGTGAACGGCACCACGGAGGAGGATTGGGAGGCCGTTGGCCGCTTGGCCGGGGATCATCCGGATTTCGTCCGCCCCGCCTTCGGTCTTCACCCGTGGTACATCGCGAAGCGCTCCGACCGCTGGTTGGAGCGCCTGCAAGAGTTCTTGGACCGCTTTCCCGGAGCATCCATCGGGGAGATCGGTTTTGATGGGTGGATCGATGGCCCTTCCCTCGAGGAACAGCGCAAGGTCTTCCTGCCACAACTGGCTCTCGCCCGGGAGCGGCAGTTGCCGGTGACCATTCATGCCCTGAAAGCCTGGGATCCGCTCTTCTCCGCGTTTAAGGAAGAGACCCCGCCGGAGAAATTCCTGCTGCACTCCTTCGGTGGCTCGGTCGAGTTGGTCGAGCGCTTGGCCCCCATGGGCGCGTGGTTCTCTTTCTCCGGTTACTTCCTGCAGCCGCGGAAAGCCAAGGTGCTGGAGAGCTACAAGGCCGTTCCCCTTGATCGCCTGCTGCTGGAAACGGACGCCCCGGAGATGATGCCACCGGAGGACTTCGTCTCACATCCCTTGGCAGGCATGAATCATCCTGCGAATCTGGCACGGATCGGCGAAGGTCTGGGCGCAGCCTTGGGAATCGGGAGCGCCCGGCTCGCCGAGCTCACCCGCGCAAATCACGCCAGCTTCTTCAGTTGAGCCGGCTCGGAGGGCCAGCCCAGCCGCGAGATGGCATCGAGCGTTTCCTGCCAAGTCGGAAACACTAGTCCTTCCTTGGCGACCTGCTCTTCGTCCGGCGGGAACTCGTCGGCAGGCAGGATCGCCCGGGAGAGGTGGAAACAGGCCCATGCGCGCCACGCCCGGATCTCCTTCCGCTCGCCGCTCACCCGGGTGGCCAGATGCTGGAAGTGACGCACCGGATTGCCGAGGAAGCGGTCGGCGGGGCGATTCTCCAGGAACCAGCACAGCACCGCATACGGCGATGACTGCTCGCTCAGGACTGCCTCGTCGCCGCGCAGATCGGCCATGAAGGCCTTGTTGAGCTGCAGGATCGCCTGCGCCGGCTTGCCTTCCCGCCACAGCGATTGCGCGTAGCAGAGCGCGGCGAAATAGAAGCGCTCGCCTTTCTCCGGGGCATGCACCCGGGTCACCATGTGCCCGTGAGGGTGCGTCACCTCGGGCAGTAGCGGGCAGGACGGAAAAGTGAAAGTCGCATCAAGCGGGGACTTCTTTTCCGCATCGTCTTGCGCCATGCTGAGGAGTCGGGCCGCACGAGCGCCGCCCGGCAAGCCGGAATTGTCACAGCTTGAAAGGACATCCCGCTCCGGGTCGTTTGGAGACTTTCAGGATCAGATCGTTTTTTGAATCACGAAATCAGTTTGAAAATGACCTTCAATCCCGGCCACCTGCGCGCGGTCCTCGGGGCCCTTGCCTGCTGCCTCGTCACTACTTCCTGTGAGAAGCAAGTGGTCGCCCGCACTGCCGACCAAACGATCCCGGCCAAGGCCCCCGCCGAGGTGGCGAAGCCGGCGGGACCCGCCCTCCCTGAAACCATTTCCTTCAACGAGCACGTGCAGCCGGTGCTCTCCGAATACTGCTACCACTGCCACGGTCCGGATAGCGGTACCCGCGAACCGAAGTCCGCCCCGCTCCGCCTGGACATCGAGCAGGACGCCTTCGCGGTCCGTGAGGACGGCAAGCCCGTGATCATGAAGGGCAAGCCGGCGGAATCGCGTCTGGTCCAGCTCATCCATGAGAAGGATCCGGAAAAGATCATGCCGCCCCCGGCGTCCCACAAGACGCTTGATGCCGGGAAGATCGCTCTGCTGGAAAAGTGGATCGAGCAGGGTGCCCCCTACGAGGCTCACTGGTCATTCATCCCGCCCACGCGCTCCGAACTGCCGGAGGCGGGCAAGGATTGGGCCGAGAACCCGATCGACCGTTTCATCGCCGCCAAACTCGGGGATGCGGGCCTGAAGCCGAACCCGGCGGAAGACCCCGCGCGCTTCTACCGGCGCATGCACCTCGACCTGACCGGCCTGCCGCCCTCTCCGGCGGACGTGGCCGCCTTCGAGCAAGCAGCCGCGCTCGATCCGGACAAGGCCGTGGGCGAGGCCGCGGACAAGCTCCTGGCCGGAACCGAAAGCGCGGAGCACTTCGCCCGTCACTGGCTGGATGCTGCCCGCTATGCGGACACGCACGGCATCCACATCGACAACTACCGGGCGATCTGGCCTTACCGCGATTGGGTCGTGCGCGCCTTCAAGGCGAACATGCCATGGGATCAATTCACGCTCGAGCAGATGGCGGGCGACATGCTGCCGGACCGCACGCTCGACCAGCAGGTGGCCACCGGCTTCAACCGCTGCCTGGCCACCACCGGTGAAGGTGGCGCGATCTCCGAGGAATATGATGCGATCTACGCGAAGGATCGGGTGGAAACCGTGTCCGCGGTCTGGCTGGGCCTGACGACCGGCTGTGCGGCCTGCCACGATCACAAATTCGATCCCGTTTCGACCAAGGAGTTCTACTCGCTCACGGCCTTCTTCCGGAACACGCCGATGTCCGCACTGGATGGCAACAACGCGGAGCACCCGCCGAATATCTTCGTGCCGCTGCCGGAGGATCGCGAGCGCTGGGTCGGCGTGGCGAACGAGCTGAATGAGGCGAACGGACAGCTCGCGGCACGCAAAGAGGGTGCTCGCGCGGACTTCGACGCGTGGCTGGCCAAGGCCACCATCGAACCGACGCGTGAGATTGATTCGACGCTCGTCTTGCATCTGCCACTGACCGAAACCGCCGGCCCGATCCGGGGGCTGGTTGACGGGCAGCCACGCGAATGGCCGGCGAATGTGTCCCGCGTCAGCGCCCCGCTCGGCATGGCCCCGGTCGTCAGCGAAGGCCCGATCGACTTGGGAGACCTCGGCAATTTCTCGCGCGGCGACCGCGTGAGCTACGGCGGCTTCATCCGCATCGAGGGCAAGCCGACCGGTGCGGTGGTGGCCCGGATGAATCCGGCCCAGTCCTTCCGCGGCTGGGACCTCTACCTTCAAGGCGGCAGGCCTGCGGCCCACGTGATCGACTCCTGGGACAAGTCCGCGAACAAGATCATCGCACCCGATGAACTGGAATCCGGCAAGTGGCACCATGTGATGGTCACCTTTGACGGCACGATCTCCGGTCACCAGGCCAGTGCGATCTATGTCGATGGCCAGCGCGCGAACGTCGGCCCCTATCCGAACACCGTCGGCGGCACCATCGAGACGAACGTGCAGCTCCGCCTCGGCGCCCGCGATGGCGGTGACTCGAAGCTGAACGGTCATGTGGCCCTCCAGGATTTCCGTTTCTACCGCCGCCTGCTCTCCCCACAGGAGATCGCACTGCTGGCCCAGAGCAGCCTTCTCCAGAGCATCGTCGCAACGCCGGTCGAGCAGCGAACGAAAGAGCAGGTGGAATCGCTCTACCAATACTATCTCACGAACGTGGATGCCCCGGCCCGCGAGATCCAGGCGAAGCTGGACAAGCTCAAGTCCGAGCAAAGCATGCTGCGCGAGCGGGGTTCCGTCTCGCTGGTGATGGAGGAGAAGAAGGAGGAACCCTTCGCCCATGTGCTGACCCGCGGGGTCTACTCGGACAAGGGCGAGAAGGTCCCGGCGATCACTCCCGCCGTGCTGCCGCCGATGGCGGCGGATGCGCCGAAAAACCGTCTCGGACTCGCCCGCTGGCTGAACGACCCGGCCAATCCCCTGCCCGCCCGCGTGACGATGAACCGCACCTGGTACTACTTCTTCGGCACCGGGATCGTGGAGACGAACGACGACTTCGGCATCATGGGCGCGCGGCCCAGCCATCCCAAGCTGCTCGATTGGCTGGCCATCGAGTTCATCGAGTCCAAGTGGAACTACCGCCACATGCTGAAGCTGATCGTGACCTCCGCCGCCTACCGGCAGTCGGGGCATGTCTCGCCGGAGAAGCTGGAGAAAGATCCCGCGAACCGCCTGATCTCCCGCGGCCCGCGCTACCGCATGGATGCGGAGCTCGTGCGCGACATGGCGCTCTCCGCCGCCGACCTGCTCTCTAACAAGATCGGCGGACCGCCCGCGAAGCCCTACCAGCCCGAGGGCATTTGGGAAGCCGTGGCGATGCCGCAATCGAACACCCGCAACTACCGACAGGATTCCGGCGAAGGACTCTACCGCCGCTCGCTCTACACCTTCTGGAAACGCACCGCCCCACACCCGGCGATGGAGATCCTGAACGCGCCCTCGCGCGAAGTCTTCTGCGTGCGCCGGGATCGCACCAACACCCCGTTGCAGGCCTTCGTGACGCTCAACGATCCGCAGTTCGTGGAAGCCTCCCGCCGCCTGGCGGAACACGCGATGGAAGCAACCCCGGATCCCAGCGCCCGCATCGACTTCATCACCGAGCGCCTGCTCTCGCGAAAGCTCAAGGATGAGGAGCGCAAGCTCGCGCTCGAAACCTACGATGCCGCCCTCGCCGCCTACCGCGCCGATGGCAAGGAAGCGCAGGCCATGATCTCGAACGGCGAAACCAAGGCGGACGCCAAGCTGAACGTGCCGGAACTCGCGGCATGGACCCTGGTCGCAAGCCAGATTCTCAATCTCGACGAAACGCTGAACAAGTAAGGCCAAAGCGATGAACAACATCCACGACTACAACTCGGCGATCACGAGACGGCAGTTCTTCCGCAAGAACGGCACCGGCCTGGGCGTCGCCGCTCTCTCCTCCCTGCTCGGCGGGCGCGCGCTCTCGTCCCCTTCTCCGTCCGCCTTGGAGGCCGCGCTGCCTCACATCGCGCCGAAGGCGAAGCGCGCGATCTACATCTCGCTCATCGGTGCGCCCTCGCAGCTCGATCTCTTCGACTACAAGCCGGAGCTCCAAAAGCGCTTCAAGGAAGACCTGAAGGACTGGCTCGCGAAAGAAGGCCAGCGCCTCACCGGCATGACCTCCGGCCAAGCCGCCTTCCCGCTCGCCCCCACGATCTTCAAGTTCGCCCAGCACGGCCAAGGCGGCGCTTGGATCAGCGAGCTGCTGCCCTGGACCGCGAAGATGGCGGACGACCTCTGCATCATCAAATCGATGCACACCGAGGCCATCAACCACGAGCCCGCCAACCAGCTTGTCTACACCGGCGCCATGCAGTCCGGAAAGGCCTCGCTCGGCTCTTGGCTCTCCTACGGCCTCGGCAGCATGAACGAGGATCTGCCGACCTTCGTGGTGCTGCACGCCACCCACACCTCCCCCTACGCGAACGTCCAAGCCATCTCCTCCCGCCTCTGGGGCGCGGGCTACTTGCCCGGCAAATATGCGGGCGTCGCCCTGCGTTCAAAGGGCGATCCCGTGCTCTACCTGCAGGACGCCCCCGGCATCTCGCGCGATCTGCGCCGCAAGATGCTCGACGGGCTAAACGCGATGAACCAGCGCTCCTACGAGGCGGTGGGCGATCCCGAGATCCAGACCCGCATCCAGCAGTACGAGATGGCCTTCCGCATGCAGAGCTCGGTCCCGGAACTCGCGGACATGTCGAGCGAGCCGGAGCATGTCTACGAACTCTATGGCAAGGACAGCCGCACCCGCGGCACCTTCGCCAGCTCCGCACTGATGGCGCGCCGCCTGTTAGAGCGCGGCACCCGCTTCGTGCAGATCTTCCACCGCGGCTGGGACCAGCACGGCGACCTGCCGCGCGATCTCCGCTCGCAATGCCTCGATGTCGATCAGGGCTGCTACGGCCTGATCCAGGACCTCAAGCAGCGCGGCATGCTGGAGGACACGCTCGTCATCTGGGGCGGCGAGTTCGGCCGCACCATCTACTGCCAGGGCGGACTCAGCGAAACCAACTACGGCCGCGATCACCACCCGCGCTGCTTCTCGCTATGGATGGCCGGCGGCGGCATCAAGGGCGGCCAAGTCTACGGTGAAACGGACGAAATGAGCTACAACATCGTCCAGAACCCCGTGCACATCCGCGACCTCCACGCGACGATTCTTCACCAACTCGGCCTGAGCCACGAGAAGCTGAGCTTCAAGTTCCAAGGCCTCGACCAACGCCTCACCGGCGTCGAGCCAGCGAAGGTGGTGAAGGATCTTCTGGGGTGATCTTCACGAGTCGGCCGAGACGAACCAAACCTGAGTCTTCGAACGGTCGGTCAAAATATACTGGATGTCGTTGTTTCGAGGACACACCCGGAAGTAAACGAATGCGTCCTCTTCCGGCGGAAGCAGTGGAGCTGAATCGAACTTGGTCAATTCGAACCCTTGACCGGGGCTTCCCTCGTTCATGAGACGGAAGTTCAGCCTTCTGATGATTTCTTCGATTTTGGTTTGTGGAGCCCGGAAGTAGAGCCATTCCGTGTAATCCAAACCGGGCTTATAAAAATCACTGCGACGGTCGCTAATCCCTGAAAGATCCTCCGTTTCGAGGAAATCTTTCATAAGCCGCTTGAAGCGAGTGCCCTCCCAATCCTGCCCTCCTGCGCTCGCCAGAACCAAGTAGCTCGAAAGTGTAATGGCTAGCAAGCCGACCACCTTCAGTGCCTGCTTCCCCGTACGATCCTTCTCGATATCATAACGACAGACCGCGATTACAGCCCACGCGGCAACACCCGCCCAAGCCAAGCAGCAAATACCGAGTATCGAGCCGAGAATCATTGCCTCAAGCTCCACAAACGGTCTCGAAACCAAGGCTCTCTCAGCGCCCCATCATCCGGTTCGTGTCTTCCACGGTCAGGCCTTGGGCCTTCCATGGAATCACATCCGGGCTGGTGAAAACGCGGCGGCGCTCATCCGTCTCCGCGTCCGAGATCTTGCGGATGCCATCGCCGCCTTCCTCGCGGGCGCGACCGGTGGCGTAATCCTTGGTGCCGTAGCTGTCGCCGGCTTCACGCGCCAGCTTGCTTGCTTCGCCCGCGTTCTTCTTGCCCCACACGGACTCCTTCTTCAGCGAGTTCGCATCCGTGTCCCCTGCGTAAACCTTCTTGGCGTAGTCCTTGTCGCCCCACCAGGACTTCTTCTTGAAGTCGCCCGCCTTGTATTCCTTGTCCCACTTGTTCTTGAACTCGGGGTTGTCGCGGTCGAAGCCGGTGAACTCCTTGTATTCCCCCATCGGCTTGCCGTCCTTCTTGGCGTAGGGGCTGTCGCTGCCATACTTCTTCGCGATCTTGCCGAAGTCGTCGTCACCGAAGTCGCCGGACTTCACGCGCTTGAGGCCCACCGGGTCGGCGCTCATGCTTTCAGCGGCGGCTTGGGAGGACGAGGAAGATCCATCGTCTGAACCGGCACACGCCGCGAGGCAAAGGGCCGGGAGCACGTAGAGCAGGCGGGACATCGTCATCAGTCAGGGACGCTGGCAAATCGGCCGGAGCAGGGCAATCCGGAAATCCTAACCGCAATTCCACGGATTCAGACCCGGAACAGCCCGCCGCGCTTGCCCGCAAGGGCCGCCGCCCCGGTGATCGAAATCGCCAGGAAAACCATCGCCCACACGCCCAGCGCCGCCGCCAGCTCGTGCCCGTTCCCCAGCGAGGACAGCAGCGTGTAGATCGCCTTCGTGATCGGGAAATGCTCGGTCTGCTTCGCCAGGATCAGGCTGTCGCTCACCTCCAGCATCGCGAAGGCGAAGGCGAGGATGCAGCCCGCCGCCAGGTTCGCCCCGATCAGCGGCAACGACACCCGCCGCAGCGTCCGGAACCACCCGGCCCCCAGCGAACGCGCCGCCTCCTCCAGCGCCGGATTGCTCTGCTGCAGGCCCGCCACCGCGGAGCGCACCACGTAGGGCAGGCGCCGCACCGCATATGCCACGATCAGCAGCGCCGCCGGGTTGCCGTCCTTGCCCACCAGGAAATTCAGCGGCCGGCCCGGCTCGGACAGTGCCAGATAGCCGAAGGCCAGCACCAGCCCCGGCACCGCCAGCGGCAGCATCACCAGTGCATCCAGCAAAGCCCGGCCCTTGATCTTGCTGCGCACGATCACCCAGGCGATCGCGATCCCTAGCACCAGATCCACCAGCGTCGCTCCGGAGGCATAGATCAGGCTGTTCGTGATCGAAGGCACCACCACCGGATCGCCCAGCGCGTCGATGTAGTGCTTGAAGCTCATCACCACCGGCGTGACCGTCTTGTACCAATCCTCGGAGAGCGACAGCATCACCACCCCCGCATGCGGCAGCGCCGCGAGCACGAAGACAAAGGCGAAGATCATCGCGCAGCCCAGCCCGCGCAGGCCCGTCAGCTTCACCTCACCCCCACGCCCCTTCGGCCGCGGTTGCGAACCGGATGTCTGTCGACCGAAGAGCGCCTTCGTGATCCCGAAGACCACCGCGGAAATCACCAGGATGATCGCCACCAGCGCATAGGGTGCGGGGTTCCCCGTCAGATCCTTGATCCCGTCGAAGACCTGCACCGGTGCCACCCGCGTGTAGTCGAAGACCAGCGGCACGCCAAGCTCCGTGAAGGCCCACACGAACACGATCGCTGAGCCCGCAAAGATTCCCGGCATCGCTAGCGGCAGGGTCACGCGCCACAGCCGCCGCGCCGGCGGGCAGCCCAGATTCTCCGCCGCCTGCTCCATCGCGGGGTCCAGGTTTGACAGCGCCGCGCTGATGTTCATGTAGAGGATCGGGTAGAGGTGCAGCGCGTTCATCGCCACGATTCCCCAGAAGCGTCCCCGCGCCAGCCAGTCCACCGGTGCCTTCGCCCGCATCAGGCCCAGATCGATCAGCAGCGCATTGAAGGATCCCTCCACGCCCAGCATGTGCTTGATCCCGATCGCCCCCACGAAGGGCGGCAGCACCAGCGGGATCAGGATCAATACTCCCAGCACGCCGCGACCTCTGAAGTCATAGCGGTGCGCCAGCAGCGAAAGCGGGAACGCGATCAGGAAGGTCGCGAGCGTGCTCGCCACGCCCAGCGCGAGGGCATTCCACAGCCCCTCGCGATACACCGGATTCCGGAACACATCCCCGATGAAATCGAAGGTGAACTTCCCATCCGGCGTGCGGAAGGCTTCCCCGATCACCGAGAAGGCCGGGTAGATGAAGAAGATGGCGAAGACGATCGAAACGAAGACCGTCACCCCGATGGCTGCCTGGCGGTTCATGGATGTCCTCCTTCCTTCGCGATCTGCTCCGCCCTCATATAGTTCGTGCGGAAGGTCTCCGAGATGCGGGCCATCTCGCGGGAGATGTCCAGCTTGGCCGTCGCGTCCTTCGGATCGCGCTCACGGGCCACCAGCGGCACCAGTTCGTTCATCACCCGCTCGTAGCTCAGGTGCGAGGTGTCGAAGAAGGCCGCCTGCGCCACCGTGATGGTGGATCCGGAGTGATTGTGCTCCACCTCGTTGATCGCGGTCCAAGCCCCCTTCATCTCCTGATGCGGGTCCATGCACATCGCGCGGAAGACCTGGCGCAGCACGTTGAAGGCCTTGCCTGTTAGAGCCGGATCATACTCGAAGCCGCCGCTGCGCTCGTAGGGCAGCGCATCCGGATCGGCGAAGGTCGGCAGATTCTCCACGGTGTAGAGATCCCGCCGCACCGGCAGGCGTCGTGGCGAGGTTTCCCGCGGCCCGCCCGGCAGCCCCGCCTTCACGTTCCAGAGCAGTTGCCCCGCATCGCTCAGGCAATAGGTCACGAATTCCTGCGCGATGTCCGCACGCGGTGCCCCGCGGAAGACCGCGATCGGGTCCACGCTGATCGAGGTCCCGCCCAGCGGCGCGATCCACAGCAGCCGCGAGGGTCCGCGCTTGCCCAGCTTCTCTTCATATGAGCGGCCGTAGAAATCGATGCAGGTCCCCGCCGCCGCATCGCCCTGCGCCACATCGTGCGGGATTTTGCTCGCGGAGTCGGTGTAGTAGCGCGCGTTCGCCGCCATCGCCTGCAGCAGGTTCAGGCCTTTTCGCCAGCCTTCCTCGCGCGCTTCCTTCGAGTCGCCCTTCTCCTTGATGACCCGCTTCATCTGCTCCTGGATCATCAGCTCGTAGGTCCGCCCCACCGAGCCGCTCTTGGTCGGATCCGCCAGCGCGATGTAGCCCGCGTAGGCCGGATCGGTCAGGTCATCCCAGCGTCGCGGCGGCAGCATGCCCAGCCGCTGCACCGTCTCCTTGTTGTAGCAGATCCCCATCTGCGAGAGGCAGGTGCCCACCCACAGATGCTTCGCCGCATCGTAGTAGTTCTCGCCGGTGAACTTCGCCGGGATCACCTCGTCCTTGAACCACTCCGGATGCTTCGTGAAGACTTCCAGCGGCACGAAGCGTCCTTGATCCGCCTGCCCCTTGAAATCCGGCTCGCCGCCGCCGAAGAAGATATCCACCCCGATCCCCGGGGACTTGATCTCGTCCGCCGCCTTGAAGGAGCTGTCGATCACCCGCTTGATGTCCGAGGTGCCGCCCGGAATCCGCCAGTCGATGTAGAGTGTGCGGCCCGTCTTCTCCTTCCAGTGCCGCGCGAAGGCCTCGCTGAATTCCGAGCGGATCGTCTCGTTGTGCGGCGTGAGGATGATCAGGCGGTCCTCCGCCTTGCCGGCCGCAGCCAGCTCGGTGCTCCGCCGCATCAGGATCGGCGCGGCGATCACCACGGCCAGCAGCAGCAGGATGGGTAGGAGACGGCGGATCATGGCTCAGGCTTGGAGCACGGCGACATCGATGTGGCGCGCGGTCAGGCGCACCGGGGTCTCGCCCGGATCGCGCACGAGGTGGGGATTCAGTTCCACCACCTGCTGCTGGCCGATCGGCATCTTCACCACGTACTGGATCCGCTGGCCCAGATAGCTGCGCTCCGTGATCTTGCCCGTCACCGCGTTCTCGCCGCTCTGGGCCTCCACGCGCCAGGCTTCCGGGCGGATGGAGAGCACCACGTCTTCGCCCGCCTCGGGCACCCACTCGGGCCGCGTGATGCGTCCCACCAGAGGTCCCGCGGCCGTCTCGACCATCGCGAACTCGCCGCGGACTTCCAGCAGCTTGCCCTTCACCAAATTCGTCTCGCCGATGAAGCCGGAAACGAAAGCCGTGTGCGGATTGCGATACACCTCCTCCGCCGTGCCGAGCTGCTCGATCTGTCCCTTGTTCAGCACCGCCATGCGGTCGGCCATGGATAGCGCTTCCTCCTGATCGTGGGTCACGTAGATCCCCGTCAGCCCGCCTTCCTTCACGATCCGGCGGATCTCCCGCCGCATCTCGATCCGCAGCTTGGCATCCAGATTTGAAAGCGGCTCGTCCAGCAGCAGGCATTTCGGCCGCACCACCAGCGCACGTGCCAGTGCCACCCGCTGCTGCTGGCCACCGGAGAGCTGGTCGATCCCGCGATCACCCATGCCCGCCAGATGCACTAGCTCCAGCGCCTCGCCCACCCGCTTCTTGATTTCCGCCTTGTCCACCTTCCGCTCTTCCAAGCCGAAGGCCACATTGCGCTCCACGTTCAGGTGCGGCCACAGCGCATAGCTCTGGAACACCATCGCCGCCTCCCGCTTGTGCGGCGGCAGCTTGGTCACATCCCGCTCGCCGAAGAAGATCGCCCCGGAGGTCGGCGTCTCCAGCCCGGCGATGCAGCGCAGCAGCGTCGTCTTGCCGCAACCGGAGGCTCCCAGCAGGAAGAAAAGCTCTCCCGCCGCGACCTCGACGGACACCCCGTCCAGCGCCCGGACTTGCCCAAATTGTTTGACGATCGACTCGGCTCGAATGGCATCCATGAAGCTTGTTGCAATGCTTTCCGCGGGAGCCCCGCTTGCAAGCGGGAAGCATGCCCGGAACGAAATCGAAATTAGTTAAAGATTCTCTTGCCAAGCCCGGCCCGGCCCCATAAATCCGCGGCCCACCAATCACTAAGTGCTCGGGTGGCGGAATTGGTAGACGCGCTAGACTAAGGATCTAGTGGAGTAATCCGTGGGGGTTCGAGTCCCCCCTCGAGCACCACTCTTTCAGGATGAAGGCCGGACGCATGTCCGGCCTTTGTCGTCTAACCGATCATCTTGAGTGAAGATCCGATTTTGATCCGATTTGAGGAACCCTCTCCCCGTTCCACCGCAAGATCCACTCCACCCGCGCCAGATCCATCTCTCCGCGCCCGTCGCCGGGTCTAGGCCGCTTCCCCTGCAGCAGCTCCGCACGCGCCCGCCACAGCCAAGGGGGCATTGCGAGGCCTTGCCGCGTCCGGAAGATTGGGAAGTTTTCCTGTGGGAAGGTCGGGAAGATCCACCTTCGCGAGCTTTGCCAGTTTTGCGAGCTTCGCGGATTTCGCCAGTGCATCCCAGCCTTTCGCCAAGCCAGCTCCGGTGATCGCCTGAATCGCAGCGACCTGGCCGTCGATTAGAGCCTGCAGGAAACCTTCCTCGCCGCCGAAGCCCACGCACTGCGCGGCCCGGCCCTTCAGGTCGTAAAATGAATTCCCTCAGCCCAAAGCCCGAGGCCCATGCCTCAGAGAATCCACGCCCGCACGACCACCGGCGTCGTAACACCTGCGCCTCGCTACGATCGCTCAGGCCGCCAAATACGATGTCAGTTGGTAAAAGCCGACTCGATGTAAGCCCGGCCGGTAACAGCTGCGTCTTGATGACCGAACGGAGAACGGGAGCCCAGATGGCCTCCGCTCCTGCGCCAGCGCTGCAGCGTCCGAACGTCCGCCTGACGCACTTATCCACGCGGGTTGAAGGTAGCGAATCGGCTTCATGCAGCAAGCTTCGCACGCAGAGCTTCAAGCGCATACCGCTTCTTGGGTAGCGCGTCGCGAAGCTTCGTCAATTCGGCGTCGATCAATTCGATTGCTTTGGCTTGATTACCAAGGCTCGATTCAATCGCGGCGAGAAGCTCAATCCTCTGCTCACCGCTAAGAGTGAACCAGTCCTTGGGCATTCCTGAACGGAGCCTATCCCGCATCTTTTCCGGCTTTCCAAAGCGCTCAAAGAACGGCAAAGCTCGCATTTCAAAATCGCGGGCTACTGTCGCTCCGAGGGTTTGAAGTTGCACCGCATCGTTAAACTGCTACTCAGCGAATTGTCCGCCGAACTCTATCAGGTGAAAGGGTACATTGACGTGTATACCGTTCGTAGGGGAGCCTTCCAGTAGTCTGGAGAGCATTCCAAATCGAATGCCGCCAGAGGCAGTCACGGCGAAGTAGCCGCGGACATCTTTGCGAATCCCGACGAGAATGAAGCAGGCCGATTGCCCTTCCCTCATCCAGACGAATGGTGATTTTCGTACAAAGCCTAATGGTTCAAAAATCGAGTTGAGGACTTTCTCAAGTTCTCTATTAGCGTCGCCGAGTTCCATCACTTCGGTGCCTCCCACAGCATTCTAAGGGTGATGCGATTTGCGTAGGCTATCGTCTTTGCGTCAAGGCTGCTCGGGCATCTTGCTCATCACTCCCCCACACTGATGGGCGAAGGGTCCGCGGATCGTCTTAGTGGCAATGCGGCCTGCCAGCGGGATTTGTGCACCTTGTCGATTGTCTTCAATGTCTCCACTGGACCTCCTTTTTTTCCCAGCATAGATCAACGCGCGAAGCGCCGCACTTCTGAAAAGTTGTTTTAGCTCGTCAGACGTAAGCGTGGTCTGAGCCGCCGTGTGATTTCCCTTGGTGATTCCCGTGCTCAGGCCGCTTTCCGAGCCGGCTTGCCTTGCCGGACGCGGAGCCAGTTCGCCGGGGTAAGCGTGGCGGCTTGGCTCTCCTTCATGCCGGGCAATCGGGTCAGGGTATCCTCCAGATACTCTCGGGCATCAATACCCAGCCGTCGGCAGTTCTCGACGATCGTGTAGAGGATCGCAGCCCGCTGGCCGGCTTCCCGACATCGGATGAACAGCCAATTCTTGGCACCCAGCTTCGTCGGCCGGATGGCATTCTCGACGAGGTTGGTGTCGATCTCGATCCGGCCGTCGGCAAGATAGACCTCAAGCTTGCTCCACTGCTTGGCGGCATAGCGGAGCGCGTCGACGAGCTTGCTCTTGGGCAGGTTGGCGCGTAGCGCCAGCCGGTCGATCACGGCTTTGAGCCGGTGGTGGATCATGCGGCTTTGCGAGGCGCGCACGGACTCCCGCAGCGCGGGCCCGGCCTTGGCATCGCGCAGCTGCTTTTCGATCCGGCAGAGGTGGCCGATCTGCCAAAGGATCCAGGCGACGAGCTTGGGCTCCTGCTCCCTGGCATCGAAAAATTCCGGCGCATGTGGGCATGGCAGCCGGACAGCACGATGTGCGGCTTGCCCCGCGCCCATGCGGCGTAAGCCTCGTAGCCATCGCTCTGGATCGTGCAGGCGGAGGGGCCTGATGGACCGAAGAGCGCGGCGACACCGCCGGCATCGCGCCCGGCACGCCACTGGTAGAAGACGCTGCCGCCGGGGATGTTGGAGACCCACAGGTAGCCGGCCCGCGCCTTTCCACTGCCAGGCGCAAGGTAGTCGATCGGTGTCTCGTCAAACTGCCGGTAGCTGCTTCGCCAGTGCTCGTGCTGGATGGCCCGGTAAACCGCCGAGAGCCAATCAGCACCCAGCGCCGCCCAGTCGCAGAGCGTCTTGCGGTGAAAACTCACTCCCTGTCGCGCGAAGATCTCCGCCTGCCGGTAATACGGAAGGTGGCTGGCGAAGCGGTTGGCGATGATCTCGGCGATCAGGCCCGGCGTGGCGATGCAGCGGTCCTGCAGGGACGGCGGCAGCGGTGCGATGACGGGCTTGGCAAGCACATCGCCCTTGCGGACATACTTGCCGCGGACCAGGCGGATACGCCGGAATTCGCCGCGCTTGTAGTCGAGCTGCTCGCGCACTTCCTCGCCGATGCGCCGCCATTGCTCCGGGTTTGCCAGCACCTCGGGCGGATCGAGGACTTGCTCGGTGACCGGCAGGTGCTCCGGGATGCGTGGCGCGCGGTGTTTGCCCCGTCGCTGCCCGCGGATTTGAGGGTCCTCAGCCGCCGGTCCGTGGTCTGCCGGATCGGCGGCGGGCGCTTTTTTTGGCGGGCCGAAGAGTTCGAGCTGTGCGGCATCGAGTTGCTCGCTGCTCTTCCCGAAGATCTTGCGGCAAAGCGCGTCAACGGTCTGCTTGAGCACGGTGATCTCGGCGGCCTGCCGCTCGATCACCGCGTCGCGTTTCGCGATCTCGCCAAGCAGTTGCTGCCGTTCCGAGTCCTCCATCTACGGCGGATACCGTAGCAAACGCCGTGCCCTTTCGCCCGGGATCAGGGCAGCTCATACCATGGCCGCTTGCAGCCGTCACGCATGTCGATGCCGTCGAGCAACAGGGCCAGGGCAGTGGAACTCAGCCGCAGTTTTCCGTCCCGGACATCCGCCGCTTTCGGCCACGAGAATGCCCCGCGCTCCAGCCGTTTTGCCAAAACCCAGAGGCCGCTTCCGTCGAAGTAGAGCAGCTTGAGGATGGTGCGACGCCGGTTGGTGAAGGCGAAGACCGCGCCGCCCTTCGGGTCCTCCTTGAGCTTGCCCGTCACCGCGTCGTGGAGGCCGTGGAACGACTTCCGCATGTCGCAGGGCTCCACGGCGACGAAGACCTTGAGGCTGCCGGAGAAGCTCAGCATGGCCGGGACAACTCGCGGATCAGCGCCGCGGCCAGCGGCACGACGGAATGACAGGTGACATGCAACTCGCTCCCTCCTGGCAGGACCACACGCAGACCGCCATCGAGGCAAGCCACCGCCGAGGCTTCAACCTCCACCAACTGCAGCCGGGCCGGCGCAGGCAACCCGGCCAAGGCCGATCCCGGGCGCTTCCGCTTCTGAAGCCAGGAAGCGAAGGTCTGGTATTTCACGCCATGAAGGGAGGCAAACTCCGGACCGCTCAGGCCACTGGAATCGAAGGCTTCCATCATTGCGGCCTTCTGTTCCGGTGCATAGCGGAGGCGACCCCGGCGGTCGGACTTTACGAGAGCATCGTGCGTAGCATTCATACGGTTCCACGCTATGAACGCTACGCTGCGCAGCGGCGAGGGAGACCGGATGGCGGCTCAGGTAACGCTTACCGTCAGACGAAGCCCTTTGCATTTGCTCGACTGGAACTTCGATTGCCAATGGCAAATCACCATATTTCTTGTTGATCGCTTGATAGCGAGGTTTCGCCTGTTCCTCTAATCCAGAGCGCATGGAGATCGTCACCCACGAGAACGGGGCACCGTCACAGAACCCTGTATCTATTAGGATTGCTTCCTATTTATCCCTGACATCCGACAAGGCGCTGATGCTCTCTTTGGGGTTGCGAGCTTTCGTCAATGCTGTTCCAAGCATTGCGAGTTTCCGACCAGCTGGAGGCATCGGGGGCGTGTTCATCGGTTGGTCATATTCCCGGGTAAAGCGTCTTGACCATAGATTCGACGAAACCGTTCAATCAACCGCGTTCATATTCACAAGCTGATGCTTTATCCGGGAAGGTTTTCCTAATTTCGGTTTCAAACTGCTCATCGTTCAACGGGTCGCTCATCCGTGCGACTGTCCGGTCGCTGAACGACCATCGCCGTATCCATCGGCAACCCGCCGCCCGCCGCGTGATCGCTGCGGCAATCTCATGCCTTACACCGTTAAGAGTTGGGCGTCCTTCTCCAAAAGCGCGGCGGACCGACAGCTAAAACCATGGCTCTTGAGGTGCTACGTCGCCCGCTGCTGATTCCTCAAATCGCTGATGATTTTGTTCCAGTAACGAACGGCTTGAATGTGTTGCTCTCGAGTCAAGAAGGTGATGTTCTCCTTCTCGGTCGGACTTCCACCCAAGATGATTGGTGTGATGAAGAACATTTCAGAACCGCGTGGCCGAGGCTGTTTAGGTGAGCGTTCCATCAGCAAGATTGGAAAGGAAGTTCTCGAATGAGTCTGCAACGGGTGCGACATCCTTAAGGCTCATGCCAACAAAGGGCACCATCACGATTCGCATTGAGCCCTCACGAGTATCGAACGCGAATGCTTCGCCGCCACCATTCGAGCCGAACAGCACAAGGCCGGGGGCATACTTCTCGGCCTCATATTCACGATGAAACTCAACAAGCTCCGCAGCTCGCCAGAGTATGAGGTATTGGTCGCCAACGAAACCCTCGCCTCCATCCTGTTCAGCCATGAAGCGTCGATACTGCGTTGGGAGGGGTTTCCCGAAGTGCGTTTCCGCGTCAGCGAGGTGGTTGCAGTCCGCTGGGGGATTTGTTGTAAAGTTCTCAAGTCGTTGATCCATTTTCATCATCCTCCGGTTATGTCTCTCATCAGTTGATTCCACCACGGCGTCACCTGCTGTCTGTGAGTAACTCTATCAAGAATGACCTTGTTGGCCGGATCGGTCGCGGATCCACCAAATTTCACGGGTTGGATTTCGTGAACGTCCACAGGTTGGCCTCTGAGAAGCCGTCTGAAAAATCATCTCCGTCCGGATTTTGATCTGTACTAGCCGGGTGAGGTATTGGAGAAGCTCGCGATGCGCGAGTATCCCTGTAGCCTCACCGATTCCGAATGGGAGATTCTTCGGC